>NZ_JAODBE010000003.1 GCF_025463795.1 Amnibacterium sp. | reverse complement strand
GAACTCGGTGCTCTCGGGGTCGACGCCCTCGTTCGCCTGCTTGAGCGAGAGGGAGATGCGGCGACGCTCGAGGTCGATGTCGATGATCTTGACGAAGACCTCCTCGCCGACCGACACGACCTGCTCGGCGAGCTCGACGTGACGGCTGGACAGCTCGGAGATGTGCACGAGACCCTCGATGCCGTCCGCGACGCGGACGAACGCGCCGAACGGGACGAGCTTCGTGACCTTGCCCGGCGCGACCTGCCCGATCGCGTGGGTGCGGGCGAAGACCTGCCACGGGTCCTCCTGCGTCGCCTTCAGCGACAGGGAGACCCGCTCGCGGTCGAGGTCGACCTCGAGCACCTCGACGGTGACCTCCTGGCCCACCTCGACGACCTCGCTGGCGTGCTCGATGTGCTTCCAGCTGAGCTCGGAGACGTGGACGAGCCCGTCGACGCCGCCGAGGTCCACGAACGCACCGAAGTTGACGATCGAGGAGACGACGCCCTTGCGGACCTGGCCCTTGTGCAGGTTGTTGAGGAACGTGGTGCGGCTCTCGGACTGCGTCTGCTCGAGCAGCGCGCGCCTGGAGAGGACGACGTTGTTGCGGTTCTTGTCGAGCTCGAGGATCTTCGCCTCGATGCTCTGACCGAGGTACGGCGTGAGGTCGCGGACGCGGCGCAGCTCGATGAGCGACGCGGGCAGGAAGCCGCGCAGGCCGATGTCGACGATGAGGCCGCCCTTGACGACCTCGATGACGGTGCCGGTGACGACGCCGTCCTCCTCCTTGATGCGCTCCACGTCGCCCCAGGCGCGCTCGTACTGGGCACGCTTCTTGGAGAGGATCAGCCGACCCTCCTTGTCCTCCTTCTGGAGGACGAGGGCTTCGACGGTGTCGCCGACGGCGACGACCTCGTTGGGGTCGACGTCGTGCTTGATGGAGAGCTCGCGCGAGGGGATGACGCCCTCGGTCTTGTAGCCCACGTCGAGGAGGACCTCGTCGCGGTCGATCTTCACCACGGTGCCCTCGATGAGGTCACCGTCGTTGAAGAACTTGAGGGTCTTCTCGACCGCGGCCAGGAATTCCTCTGCGGATCCGATGTCGTTGATCGCGACCTGCTTGGGGGCCGATGCGGTCGGTGTGAGTGTCATGGAGTTGATTGCGTCGGTTTCGTGTCGGGCCGCAGCGACAGGGCGCCGCCACGGCGGATTGATGGAGTTGTGCGGGCCGGTACGGCCCTGCTGCCGGGCGTCGAGCGGACACCGGACGGCGATCCCCTTCCGATGACCGGAGGCGGACGGAGTCCGAGTCTACCGAGTCGGACGCGCCCTGTCAGAACCGCTTGGGAGAACCTCCATCGCGGCCCGGATCTTCCCGGAACGACAGGAGCGCCCCGTCGGATGGCGGGGCGCTCCTGTCGAGCGGTGCTCGTGGTCACTACTCCTTGTCGAGGTCCGTGCTGAGCAGGGCGACCAGGGAGTCGAGGGCCGCGTCGGCGCCGTCGCCGTCCGCGGACAGCGTGACCTCCTCGCCGTGGCCGATGCCGAGGGACAGGATCCCGAGGATGCTCGCCGCGTTGACGCTCTTGCCGGCCTTCGTGGTGAGCGTGACGGGCACGCCGGCCTTCGCGGCGGCCTGGCTGAACAGCGACGCGGGCCGGGCGTGAAGCCCGACGCTCGACGCGATGGTGACGGTGCGTTCCGGCATGGGTCTCCTTCGACGGCCGAGGCCTAGTCGTCCTCGGGGGTGAGCAGGTCGTACACCTGCTGGACCTGCGTCGCCGAGCGTAGCTGCTCGGCCTTCGCCGGATCGAGGAGGATCTCGGCCAGCTGGGACAGCAGCGCGATGTGGCCGCCGCCGGCCGCGGCGATGCCGACGCAGACCCGGACGTCGTTGCCGTCCCAGTCGACGCCGCCGGGGAAGCGCAGGACCACGAGCGCGTCCTGCTTCACCGCCTCCTTGCCCGCGAGGGTGCCGTGCGGGATCGCGACGCCCTCTCCCACGAAGGTGGACACGCTCTGCTCACGCTGGAGCATCGCGTCGATGTACGACTCGTCGACCGCTCCGGCCTCGAGCAGCGCCTGCCCGCACTGGCGGACGGCGTCGAGGCGATCGGCCGCGTGCGAGTCGAGCCGGATGGAGGACTCTGCGAGGAGGGACGAGAGCGCGGCGTCGGCCATCGTCAGATCTCGACGCTCGTGCCGTCTTGGATCGCCTTCACGATCTTCGCGACCTGGGGGTCGCCGAGGAACAGCTGGAACGGCACCACCGGCACGTCCGGCGCCATCTGCCTGGCGCGGTCGGCGAGGCCGGCCTGCGTCACGACGAGGTCGGCGTCCTGCGGGATGTGCGCAACGGGCGAGTGCTCGACCGTCACGCCGCTCTTCTTCAGCTGCTTCTTCAGCTGCCCGGCGAGCATCACGCTGCTGCCCATGCCCGCGTCGCAGGCGACGATCAGCTTCTTGATGCTCGACCCGTCGATGGTGGTCAATTCGTGCTCCTTCAGTGGATTGGTGCGAGCGTACGCCCGCGGGTCACGGGAAGCGGGCGGGAGATCATCCGATCCCCCGCCCGCTCGCCGTACGGGTCGGTCAGGCGCCGGCGACGGCGGTCTTCCGGCCCTTGTTCTCCGCGTTCCGGGCGTTCGCCTCGTCGAGGTCCATGGCCGTCTTCTCGCTGCGGCCGAAGCCGAGGAGGAGCGAGCCGACCACGAAGGTCACCGCGGCGGCGATGATGATGCCGATCAGGTTGACGACGATCTTGTCCGGGGGCGAGACCAGCAGGTAGGCGATGATCGAGCCCGGCGAGGCCGCCGCGATCAGACCGCCGTTGAGCAGGACGAACGTGAGGACGCCCGAGGCACCACCGACGATCGCGGCGATGATCAGGATCGGCTTCATGAGCACGTACGGGAAGTAGATCTCGTGGATGCCGCCGAGGAAGTGCACGACCATCGCGGACGGCACGGTCGGACGGACGGCACGCGGGCCGAACAGCAGCATCGCGGTGAGGATGCCGAGGCCGGGTCCGGGGTTCGACTCGATCATGAAGAGGATCGAGCTGCCGGAGTGGGCCGACTGCTGGAGGCCGAGCGGCACGAGCACGCCGTTGCCGATCGCGTTGTTCAGGAACAGCACCTTCGCGGGCTCGACGATGATCGACGCCACCGGAAGGAGGCTCGATTTCACGAGGAAGTCCACGATGTTCCCGAGGCCGGTGTTGACCGCGATGATGATCGGGCCGAGCACGTAGATGCCGACGATGGCCATCAGGCCGCCGATGATGCCGGCGGAGAAGTTGTCGACCAGCATCTCGAAGCCGGCCTTGAGTCGGCCGTCGACGAGCTTGTCCCAGTACTTCAGGATCAGGGCCGTGAGCGGCCCCATGATGAAGCCGGCGAGGAAGTTCGGGCCGAGGCCGGTGATGTCCTTCGGGATGGCGAGGCCCGGAGGGGCGATGTGCAGGGCGACCGGCGCGACCACGGCGCCCATCGTGGCGATGGCACCGACGACCGCGCCGCGCTGGCCGTGCACGAGACGGCCGCCCGTGTAGCCGATGAGGATCGGCAGCAGGAACACGATGATCGGGCCGACGACGGTGCTCACCGTCGAGGAGAAGGCGGTCGAGGCGTCCTTGCCGAGACCGAACCACGCCCGGGCGATCAGGTTCACCCAGCCGTTCTGGATGGTGAGGGCGGTGATCAGGCCCCAGGCGATGAACGCGCCCAGGTTGGGCATGATCATGCCGGCGAGGAAGGCGCCGAAGCGCTGGACGGCGGCCCGGGGGCCGGTGCCGGTGACTACCGGCGAGTATGCGGACATTGTCCTTGTTACCCCTTTGTAGCGAGTCCGAGTTCGGATACTGCGACGTTCTGCCCCGCTGGAGGTGCGGCAGCCGTCTGTATCCAAGTCTCAAACGTTGACGGCGTCAACCTCGGATCGGTGCCGCCCGCCGCGCCGCCCGTGCCCCGCTCATTGGGGGTGCCGGGAACGGCGTGGTCGCGGGCCGCTGCGGGTCTGATTCAGTGCGCGGCCGCGTCCCAGTCGTGGCCGACGCCGACCTGCACGTCGAGGGGGACGCGGAGCTCGGCGGCTCCGCCCATCCGGGCACGGACGAGGTCGGCCAGGGCGTCCTGCTCGCCGTCCGCGACCTCGAAGACGAGCTCGTCGTGCACCTGGAGGAGCATCCGGGAGCGGAGGTCCTGCTGCTGGATGTCGCGGGCGACGCCGATCATTGCGAGCTTCATGATGTCCGCCGCGCTGCCCTGGATGGGTGCGTTGAGGGCGGCGCGCTCGGCGTTGTCGCGGAGGACGCGGTTGGGGCTGTTCAGGTCGGGGAACGGCCGGCGCCGGCCGAAGATCGTCTCGGTGTACCCGTCGACGCGGGCCTGCTCGACGACGTCGCGGAGGTAGTCCCGCACGCCGCCGAAGCGCTCGAAGTAGCCGGCCATGAGCTCGCGGGCCTCGGCGGTGTCGATCCGCAGCTGCTTCGAGAGCCCGAAGGCGGAGAGCCCGTACGCGAGGCCGTACGACATGGCCTTCACCTTGGTGCGCATGAACGGGGTCACCTCGCCGGGCGTCACGCCGAAGACGCGGGAGCCGACGAAGCGGTGCAGGTCCTCGCCGGAGACGAACGCCTCGATGAGCCCGTCGTCCTCGGAGAGGTGGGCCATGATCCGCATCTCGATCTGCGAGTAGTCGGCGGTGAGGAGCACGGGGTGGTGCTCGCCGGCGATGAACGCCCCGCGGATCCGTCTGCCCTCCTCGGCCCGGATGGGGATGTTCTGCAGGTTCGGATCGTTCGAGGAGATGCGGCCGGTGGTGGTGCCGGTCTGCACGTACGTCGTGTGGATGCGGCCGTCGGAGCCGATCCCCCGCTGCAGGGTCTCGATGATCTGCCGCAGCTTCGAGGCGTCGCGGTGCTGCAGCAGCACGTCGAGGAACGGATGCGGCGCCTTGGCCTGCAGGTCGGCGAGGGAGTCGGCGTCGGTGGAGTAGCCGGTCTTGTTCTTCCTGGTGCCCGGCATGCCGAGCTCGACGAAGAGCACCTCCTGGAGCTGCTTCGGGGAGCCGAGGTTGAGCTCGTGGCCGACGATCGCGTAGGCCTCGTCGGCGAGGTCGTGGATGCGCGTCGACAGCTCGGTGTTCAGCGCGTCTAGCGCGAGTGCGTCGACGGCGACTCCGGCCGTCTCCATCCCGGCGAGGACCCGGAGCGTGGGCAGCTCGATGTCGGTGAGCACCTTCACGGTCTTCTCGTCGAGCCCCTCCCTCAGCACGTGCGCGGAGCGGAGCACGTACCAGGCGTGCACGGCGGCGGGAGCCGCTCCCCCGATGTCCTGCACGAGCTGGTTCGGGTCGGCCTCGGGCAGCCGCTCCTGCAGGTACCGGTCGACGACGTCGGCGAGGGTCTTCTCCTGCCCGCTCGGGCGCAGCAGCCAGGCGGCGAGGAGCGTGTCGAAAGCGATGCCCTCGAGGCGCAGCCCGCTCCCGGTCAGCGCCTTCAGCTGGGTCTTCGCGTCGTGCAGCAGCTTCGGAGCGGCGGGATCGGCGAGCCACGCCTCGAGCGGTGCGTAGTCGTCGCGACCGGGCTGCCACGGCAGGTCGACCGTCTCGGTCGGTGAGGCGACACCGACACCGACGACGCGGCCGCCCTGGGTCTCGACGACGAGGCCGAGGCCCTCCGGATGCGCCGCGCGGTTGCGCTCGAACCAGGCGGCGAGCTCCTCGTCGAGCAGCTGCTGGGGGGCGGGGGCCGGCGGAGCGGCGTCGGCGTCGGCGTCCGCTTCGGGCGCGGATCCGGACACGCCTCCGCCCTCCAGCTTCAGGACGCGGTCGAGCAGGGTGCGGAACTCGAGCTTGCCGAAGACGTCCCGCACCGCGGCCTCGTCGATCGGCCGGCGGAGGAGGTCACCCGGCGCGACGGGCAGCTCGACGTCGGTGTGGAGGCGGTTCAGGCGCCGGTTGCGCTCCGCGTTGCCGCGCTGCTCGCGCAGGTTGGTGCCGACGACGCCCTTGATCTCGTCCGCGTGCTCGAGGATCGCCTCGAGGGAGCCGTACTGCTTCAGCCACTTGACGGCGGTCTTCTCCCCGACCTTGTCGATGCCGGGCAGGTTGTCGCTCGTCTCGCCGACCAGGGCCGCGATCTCGGGGTACTGGTACGGCTCGATCCCGTACCGCTCCCTGACCTTGTCGGAGTCGTAGCGGGTCAGCTCGCTGACGCCGCGGACCGACGGGTAGAGGAGGGTCACGTCGTCGTTCACGAGCTGGATCGAGTCGCGGTCGCCCGAGACGACGAGGACGTTGTAGCCCTGCTCCCGGCCCTGGGTCGCGAGGGTGGCGAGGATGTCGTCGGCCTCGAAGTCCTCCTTCGTGACCGTCGGGATGTTCATCGCCGCGAGGGCCTCCTGCAGGAGCGGCACCTGGCCGCGGAACTCCGGCGGGGTCTCGTTGCGGGTGCCCTTGTACTCCGGGTACTCACGGTTGCGGAACGAGAATCGGGAGATGTCGAACGCGACCGCGAGGTGCGTGGGCCGCTCCTTCTGGAGGAGCAGCAGCAGCATCGACAGGAAGCCGTGGATGGCGTTCGTGTGCTGGCCCTCTGACGTGGTGAAGCTGTCGACGGGGAGGGCGTAGAACGCGCGGAACGCGAGCGAGTGCCCGTCCACGACGAGCAGTGTGGGCTTCGACGCATCCGGCACGCCGGGTAGCCTAACCAGCGGCTCCGACCCCGCCCGGCGCCCGGAAGGACGCCCCCCGATGCAGCTGCCCGAGGATCTCGATCCGGAGCTCGTCGCCCGTCTCGTCGACAGCGGCGGTGGTGAGCTCGCGAGGCGGATGGAGATCGAGTTCCTCGAGTTCGGCGCCGCGCGCTCGGTGGCCAGGATGCCGGTCGAGGGCAACCGTCAGGTGGTCGGCCTGCTGCACGGCGGGGCGCACCTCGTGCTCGGCGAATCGCTCGGCAGTGTCTCCTCGGCGATCCACGCCGGGCCCGGGCGCTACGCCGTCGGCATCGAGATCAACGCGACGCACAGCCGCTCCGCGACGGAGGGCTTCGTGGTGGCGACGTGCGAGGCGATCTCGCTCGGCCGCACCCTCTGCACGCACCAGACGTCGATCCGGGACGGATCCGGCCGGCTCCTGTCGACGGTGCGGATGACGAACCTCCTCCGCGACGCCTGACGCCGCCGCTCCGGCACCCGGACGAGGTCTGTGGAGAGCGGTTGCTGTCCCGGATCGACTGCCGCACGGTCTCGGGCCGAGGCATCCGGCGCCGGCGTGCCCAGCGGGTCGACCCAGCGCTGCGCCGCCGGGCGAGGGCTACTTCTTCGGCGCCGCCAGCTGCTCGATGACCGCCTGGGCGACGTCGTGCATGGTCAGACGGCGGTCCATCGACGCCTTCTGGATCCAGCGGAACGCCTCGGGCTCGGAGAGGCCCATCTTCTCGTTGAGGAGGCCCTTCGCACGGTCGACGAGCTTGCGGGTCTCGAAGCGCTCGACCATGTCGGCGACCTCGGACTCCAGCGCCACGATCTGCGCGTAGCGGGCGAGGGCGATCTCGATCGCGGGCAGGAGGTCGTTCGGGGTGAAGGGCTTCACCACGTAGGCGAGTGCGCCGGCCTCGCTCGCCTGCTCGACGAGCTCCTTCTGGCTGAAGGCCGTGAGCAGCACGACGGGGGCGATGTGGTCGCGGGTGAGCCGCTCGGCGGCTTTGATGCCGTCGAGCTGCGGCATGCGCACGTCCATGACGACGAGGTCGGGACGCAGCTCGGTGGCGAGCTGGACGGCCGTCTCACCGTCACCGGCCTCACCGACGACGTCGAATCCGTTGTCGCGCAGGATCTCCACGATGTCGAGCCGGATCAGGGACTCGTCCTCCGCGACGACGACGCGGCGGGGTGCAGCGGGTGCGTTCTCAGCCACCCCTGAAGCCTAGTGTGTGGGGAGGTCGCTCCCTGCGGGGGCGTCCAGCGGGCCGGTGTGGCGGAATGGCAGACGCGGGGCACTCAAAATGCTCTGTCCGAAAGGGCTTGTGGGTTCGAGTCCCACCACCGGTACGACTACTCCGCCGGAGTGACATGCGAGAGCGCCGCGCATGGTCGCGAACCGGGCTCCGTGATACCGCGCTGAACGTCGTCCAACTGGTCGCTCGAGGGAAGCGCGACACGTTCATTTCGGCGTGGGTGTGGACCGCATTCCATACCGGCTCGAGTCAATACCTGCCCGAACTCCCTCTGATCGAGGAGATTCCGAGGGCGATCCGCAGGTGGAGAGAGGCTGTGCCGCAGATGGACGTCATCGAGAAGATCATGCGATTGAACGGCGCACGCCGACAGACCCGGAGCTCCGGACAGGCGCGCGGCGCCCACCGTTCCCTCCACTGCTCGAGCCACGGGTCGAGGTCGTCCAGCCCGGAAAGCTGCGGGATCCGCGTCTAGAGGACGCGGGTGAGGTGCCTGCGCATCCGTGGCTGGCGGGCGTCAGCGAGGCGGACGACCCGGCCGATCAGGAACGCGAGAGCGATCGAGACGGCGAACCATCCGACGACGGTGAGCAGCAACTCTGCGGCGAGCACGGGCCCCGACCCTAGCCCCGTTACCCTTCCGTTATCAAAACGAGCTGACCGGGTCGAGTGGATCGGCGGCAGTTCGCCAACGGCGAGGCGTCTACCTGTCTGTGCCGAGCGCCTGTGTCGCCGGCACCCCGGACAGCCCGCGCTTCCCCGGGCACCACCGCGTTCTACCGCTCCTCTGCTGCTCGAGCCACGCATCGAGGTCCGCCTGCGTGTACTTCACGAGGCTGCCCACCTTCTACGCCGGCGCCCCCTTTCGGTCCGTGCGCAGTCGCGCAACGTGGCTTCTGCTACGCCCAGGTACTCGGCAGCCGCACGGAGCCCTAGGAAGCGCGGAGCCGGATCAGCAGGCCCGGCGCTTCCGATCTTCCCGGTGACGGGCGGCCTGGGCCGGTGGCGACCGGGCCCACGGGATCGCACGGTCGGCCGAGCAAGGCCGCAGCGGCTGCAGCGCCACTCGCACTCGGCCCGGTGCATGACCCAGCGCCAGCAGGCGAGCAGCTGGCCGCGGGCGCAGCCGTTCGGACCGGTGACGACGACGAACTCTGCGGGACTCGACGCGAGTCCCACCACCGGTACCGGGGCGCGATGCACGATCCGCGAGAGCACGGCGTCGCCGGCGCCACCCACGCGAGGCCGACCGAGCCACACCGACTCGACGCAACGGACCCCCGGAGCCTCTCGGCACCGGGGGTCCGCTTCTGTCGTTGCCGGGGCCCGCCTCTTAGTCCGGGCTCCGCTCTCGCGGTTCCACCTCGACCATGCCGTCAGGGTGATCCCGCTTCCCTGAATCCGGGCTCCGAATCCTGCGCCGCCCGGCGCGTCACCGTCCGAGCAGCCAGAAGCCGAGGCCCGTGACGAGCCCTGTGCAGGCGATCGAGACGACGGCGAAGGTCGGGAACGGATGCCGCGCTCCGGTGGAGCGGCCGCGGCGGAGCGGGCCGTGCTCGAGGCTGACGGCCGGCGCGACGACCCCGTGGCGCGGCAGCACCTCGACGTCCTCGTCCGCGGCCGTGAGCGACGCCCTCGCCGTGAGCGGCAGGGGCGGGTCGTCGTCGAGGAACTCGGTCCAGCCGCGGCCGTTCCACCAGCGTGGCGTGCCGGACCCGTCCCCGTACCAGCCCGGCAGCACCGCATGCGTCGTCATCGGGCATCCCCGCTCCCGGCCCCCCGGGCCGACGCCCGCACGCTATGTCCCGCAACCGGCCGGGAACCTCCCCGGCCGGCGGCGAATCGGTAACGATCGCTCCGGTCAGCCCCGGAACTGCTGGTAGGCGGGCGCGGCCCCGCCGATCGCGTCGCCCATGACGTGGACGCGCATGTCGTTCGTGGAGCCCGTGATGCCGGGAGGGGACCCGGAGATCACGACGACCTTCTCGCCGCGCTCCACGCGACCGATGCTGAGCAGCACGTCATCGACCTGGTGCATCAGCTGGTCGGTGTTCGTGACCCGCGGCACCAGGAACGTCTCGACGCCCCAGCTGAGCGCGAGGCGCGACCGGATGCCCGGCTCGGGCGTGAACGCGAGCACCGGGATCTGCGAGCGGAGCCGAACCATGCGACGCACCGAGTCACCCGACTCGGTGAAGACGCAGAGGAACTTCGCACCGACGAAGTCGGCGACCTCGGCCGCCGCGAGGGTGATCGCGCCGCCCTGGGTGCGCGGCTTGGTGCCGAGCGGGAGGATGCGCTCGAGACCGTGCTCCTCCGTGGAACGGACGATGCGCGCCATGGTCTTCACGGTCGTGACGGGGTACTCCCCCACGCTCGTCTCGCCGGAGAGCATCACCGCGTCGGCGCCGTCGAGCACCGCGTTCGCCACGTCCGACGTCTCGGCGCGGGTCGGCACCGGCGAGGAGATCATCGACTCGAGCATCTGCGTCGCGACGATGACGGGCTTCGCCAGGCGGCGGGAGATCTCGCACGCCTGCTTCTGCACGATCGGCACGGCCTCGAGCGGCAGCTCGACGCCGAGGTCGCCTCTGGCGACCATCGTCCCGTCGAAGGTGTCGATGATGGCCTCGAGGTTGTCGACCGCCTGCGGCTTCTCGACCTTGGCGATGACCGGCACCCGCCGGCCGACCTCGTCCATGATCTCCCGCACGCGCACGACGTCGTCGGGGCTGCGGACGAACGACAGCGCGACGAGGTCGGCGCCGAGGCGCAGGCCCCATCGGAGGTCCGCCTCGTCCTTCTCGGACAGGGCGGGCACGTTCACGGCGACGCCGGGCAGGTTGATGCCCTTGTTGTTGGAGACGGTGCCCGGGACGAGGACCTCGGTGCGCACCCGCACGCCGTCGGTCTCGAGCACCTGCACGCGTACCTTGCCGTCGTCGATCAGCAGGAAGTCCCCGGCCTTCACGTCCTGCGGCAGGCCCTTGAAGGTCGTGCCGACGAGCTCCTTCGTGCCGAGCACGTCCTCGGTGGTGATCGTGAAGATGTCGCCCTCGGCGAGCTCGTGGGGCCCGTCGGCGAAACGGCCGAGGCGGATCTTCGGACCCTGGAGGTCGATCAGCACGGCGACGGCGCGGCCCGTGTCGTCGGAGGCGCGGCGCACCTCGCGGTAGACGGCCTCGTGCACCTCGTAGCTGCCGTGGCTGAGGTTCATCCGGGCGACGTCGACGCCGGCCTCGATGATCGCGCGGATGTTCTCGTAGCTCGAGGTCGCCGGCCCCAGGGTGGCGACGATCTTCGCTCGTCTCATCGGTGGTGTGTCCGCCTGTCGTCGTTCGGAAATGGACCGTGGTCGAGGCTAGTGCGAGTGCAGGGCAGGAGCCGACCGCGCGCCGGCCGGGCGGGCCGCGGCGCGGTCGCGGCGATCACAGGCTGAGCGCACGGTCGGTCGGGCGCACCGGTGCGGGCAGGTCGGTCTCGCCCTCGAGGTAGGCGTCGACGGCGGCCGCGACCGAGCGGCCCTCCGCGATCGCCCACACGATGAGGGACTGGCCGCGACCGGCGTCGCCGGCCACGAAGACGCCCGGCTGGTCGGTCTGGAAGTCGGCGTCGCGCGCCACGTTCCCGCGGTCGTCGAACGGCACGTCGAGCTGGTCGGCGAGCAGGTCCCGCTCGGGGCCCGAGAAGCCCATCGCGAGCAGCACGAGGTCGGCGGGGAGGACCCGCTCCGTCCCCGCCTTCGGGATGCGCCTGCCGTCGATGTACTCGGTCTCCGCGACCCGGAGCGCCGTGACGCGGCCGGTGTCGTCGGCGAGGAACTCGACGGTCGACGAGAGGAACTCGCGGCGACCGCCCTCCTCGTGAGCGCTCGCGACCTCGAACACGGTCGGCACCATCGGCCACGGCTGGGCCTCGCTGCGGGTGAGCGGGGGCTGCTTGCCGATCGCGAGGTTCGTGACGCTGCGCGCGCCCTGCCGGTGGGCGGTGCCGATGCAGTCCGCGCCGGTGTCACCGCCGCCGATCACGACGACGTCGCGGTCCTCGGCGGTGATCTGGCCCGGCACCTGGTCTCCCGCGACCGCCTTGTTGGCCTGCACCAGGAAGTCCATGGCGAAGTGCACGCCGTCGAGATCCCGGCCGGGGACCGGGAGGTCGCGGGGAACAGGCGCCCCGGTGGCGACCACGACCGCGTCGTAGCGGCGGCGCAGCTCGTCCCAGGGGATGTCGACGCCGATCTCGACGCCCGCCCGGAAGCGCGTGCCCTCGACGATCATCTGGTTCAGCCGCTGGTCGAGCCGCTGCTTCTCCATCTTGAACTCGGGGATGCCGTACCGCAGCAGGCCGCCGATCCGGTCGTCGCGCTCGAAGACGGCGACCGTGTGACCGGCGCGGGTGAGCTGCTGAGCCGCCGCGAGGCCGGCAGGACCGGAGCCGACGACGGCGACGGTCTTGCCGGTGAGCCGCTGCGGCGGGTGCGGCTCGACCCAGCCGTTCGCCCAGGCCTGGTCGATGATCGAGACCTCGACCTGCTTGATCGTGACGGCGGGCTGGTTGATGCCGAGGACGCACGACGCCTCGCACGGAGCCGGGCAGAGCGTGCCGGTGAACTCCGGGAAGTTGTTCGTCGCGTGGAGCCGCTCGATCGCCTGCCGCCCGTCGCCGCGGTACAGGAGGTCGTTCCACTCGGGGATGAGGTTCCCGAGCGGGCAGCCGTGGTGGCAGAACGGGATGCCGCAGTCCATGCAGCGGCCCGCCTGGCGACGCAGCTCGCCGCGATCCTGCTGCTCGTAGACCTCGTGCCAATCCATGAGCCGGAGCGCGACCGGGCGCCGCTTCGGGAGCTCGCGCTCCCGCGTCTTCAGGAACCCCTTGTGGTCAGCCATGCTTCGCCTCCATCCATCCCGTCAAGCACCGGTCGTCACCTCGAGGATCCGCCGCCACACCGTGTCGCCGTCGAGGTCGAGGCCCTCGTCGGCGGCCTTCGCGCGCGTCTCGAGCACAGCGGCGTAGTTGCGGGGCAGCACCTTCACGAACTCGCCGACGACGGTCCCGAAGTCGCCGAGCATCCGCGCCGCGAGCGCCGAGTCGGTGAGCGTGACGTGCCGCTCGAGCAGGTCCTTCAGCATCGCGGCATCGGCGCTGTCCATCGGCAGCAGGCCGAGCTCGCCGGAGGCGAGCGCGTCGCGGTTCACGCGCGCGTCCGACAGCCGGTGCACGTACGCCGTACCGCCGGACATGCCCGCGCCCAGGTTTCGGCCGGTGGGTCCGAGGATCACCGCGAGGCCACCGGTCATGTACTCGAGCGCGTGGTCGCCCACGCCCTCCACCACCGCAGTGGCGCCCGAGTTCCGCACCAGGAACCGCTCGCCGACGATGCCGGACAGGAACATGGTGCCCTGCGTCGCGCCGTAGCCGATCACGTTGCCGGCGATGACGTTCTCCTCCGCCGCGAACCGCGCCCTCGGATCGGGCCGCAGCACGATCTCGCCGCCGGAGAGCCCCTTGCCGACGTAGTCGTTGCTGTCGCCGATCAGCCGGAGGGTGATCCCCGGCGGCAGGAAGGCGCCGAACGACTGCCCCGCGGATCCGCGCAGCGTCACGTCGATCGACCCGGACGGCAACCCGTTCTCGCCGTGCCGCATCGTGAGGGCGTGCCCGAGCATCGTGCCGACGGCGCGCTCGGTGTTGCGCACGGGCAGGTCGAGCTCGATGCGGCCGCCGTGCTCGAGCACGTCGGCCGCCGCGTGCAGCAGCCGGTTGTCGAAGTGCTGCTCGAGCTCGTGGTCCTGGCCGACGCGACGGGTGCGCGGCTCGTCGTCCGCGAAGGTCGGGCCGACGAGGATCGGGGCGAGGTCGAGGCCGTCGGCCTTCCAGTGGTCGATCGCCGCGTTCACATCGAGCAGCTCGCGGCGGCCGATGACCTCGTCGAGGGTCCGGTAGCCGAGCGAGGCGAGCAGCTCCCGCACCTCCTGGGCGATGAACTCGAAGAAGTTCACGACGAACTCCGGCTTGCCGGAGAACCGTGCCCGGAGCTCGGGGTTCTGGGTCGCGACCCCGACCGGGCAGGTGTCGAGGTGGCAGACGCGCATCATGACGCAGCCGGAGACGACGAGCGGCGCCGTGGCGAAGCCGAACTCCTCGGCACCGAGCAGCGCGGCCACGAGGACGTCGCGGCCGGACTTCATCTGCCCGTCGACCTGCACCGTCACGCGGTCGCGCAGACCGTTCAGCATGAGGGTCTGCTGTGTCTCGGCGAGCCCGAGCTCCCACGGGGTGCCCGCGTGCTTGAGGGAGTTGAGCGGGCTGGCGCCCGTGCCGCCGTCATGCCCGGAGACGAGCACCACGTCGGCCTTCGCCTTCGTGACGCCCGCCGCGACCGCGCCGATCCCGGACTGGCTCACGAGCTTGACGTGGATCCGCGCCGCCGGGTTCGCCCGCTTGAGGTCGAAGATCAGCTGCTTCAGGTCCTCGATCGAGTAGATGTCGTGGTGCGGCGGCGGCGAGATGAGCCCGACGCCCGCGGTCGAATGGCGGGTTCGCGCGATCCAGGGGTACATCTTCGCGGGCGGCAGCTGGCCGCCCTCCCCCGGCTTCGCGCCCTGCGCCATCTTGATCTGGATGTCGTCCGCATGGCTCAGGTACATGCTCGTCACGCCGAAGCGGCCTGACGCCACCTGCTTGATCCGGCTGCGCCGCTCCGGGTCGAGCAGTCGGTCGACGTCCTCGCCGCCCTCACCGGTGTTGGACCGGCCGCCGAGACGGTTCATCGCGATGGCGAGGGTCTCGTGCGCCTCCTTCGAGATGGAGCCGTACGACATCGCGCCGGTGTTGAAGCGCTGCACGATCGACTCGATCGGCTCGACCTCGTCGAGGGGCACTGGATGCCGGTGGCTCGGCGCGAAGCGGAACAGGCCGCGGAGCGTCATCAGCGACCCCGACTGGTCGTCGACGAGCGTCGTGTACTCCTTGAACACGTCGTACCGCCGCGCCCGCGTCGCGTGCTGCA
>NZ_JAODBE010000108.1 GCF_025463795.1 Amnibacterium sp. | reverse complement strand
CAGCCGGCATCAGAGTGGCAGCCGGCGTCGGCGCCGCACCGGACGGATCCGGGGAGGCCGCGTCGCCGGGCGCTCCGTCGTCGGCGCGCTTGGCGCGGTCCTGGTGCGAGGGGCGGCCGGGGCCGTCGGCGGCGTCTGCGGGCCGGTCCCCCGGCGCGATGCGCTCGCGCTGCTCGACCGCCGACCGCTGGTCCGGCGCGGCACCCTCCCTCGCAGCCTCGGGCGTCGACGTGGCGCGGGCCGCGGCGTCCTGCCCGGTGCCGGCCGACTGCGCGTCGAGCGCGGTCTGGAATGCGGTTCCGCCGTCCGAGGAGGACCGACGGGACGCCTGCGCGGCGGGGCGAGCGACGAGGTCGGTCACCGAGATGGACGCGGTCATGCGACTCCTGCCGAGATGGCCGCGCGCGCGGCGAGCAGCTGCTGGGCGGTACCGGTGCTGCCACCGGCGCCGAGTGTCGAGAGCAGGCTCGACAGCGAGGTGCCGCCGGTCGAGTCCAGCAGGGATGAGGACGAGCCGCCGCCGAGCATGGCGGACAGGGCGGCCACGTCGGCCGTGGTGGCCGCGGACGTGCCGCCCGAGGTGGCCGCGGTCGCCTCCCCGGTCGCCGGCACGATGCGGCGGATGGTCACGATGTCCTTGTCCGTGAACCACGCCTTCTGCACCGACACGGTGCGCCCCTCGTAGGGTGCGTGGATCACGGTGTCGTTCCCCATGTAGATGGCGATGTGGTCGCCGCCGTTCAGCACGATGAGGTCGCCGGGCTTCGCGTCCTTCAGCGAGTCGACCTTCTGGCCGACGGTCTGCTGCTCGTGCACGAGGCGCGGTACCGAGATGCCGAGGTCGGAGAACGTCTTCTGCACGAGGCCGGAGCAGTCCATCCCGGACGAGGACTCGCCGCCGAAGACGTACGGCACGCCCTTGTACTTCAGGGCGGCCTGCACGACGTCGCCACCGGTGACGCCGTTGGAGGAGATGACGGCCCCGTCCGTCGACGCCGTCGAGGAGACCTCGGGTGTCGAGGACGTGGCGGCGGCACCGCTCATCGCGTCGGCGAACGCGGTCGCGGACCCGGTCGACCCTGCCGCGGGGGTGGGCGACAGTGCCGCGAGCTGGGTCCGGATCTGCTGGATCGTGGAGACCATGTCCGTGAACGTCACTGGGGTCCCCCTCCGTCGGGCTGGAGCGCGGTGAGTCGGGCGCGGGCCTGCCCGGCGAGCTCGTCGAGCACGACCTGCTCGGCGCGGAGCTCCTCCGCTCGGGTCGCGACGTCGTGCCGCTCCTCGAGCTTCTCGACCGAGAGGGTCGCGCGACGGGCGGCGCGGTGCTCCGCCTCGGCGCGGGCGACGATCTCCTCCTGCGTTCGCCGCAGCCCCTCCAGGTCGGCGAGCATGGTGGAGGTCGACGCCCGCGCGGCCGAGATGGCCGCGATGCCGCGCACGTCGCGCGCCTCGTGGCCGTGGTCCGTGAGGGTGCCGATCAGCTGGTGCCGCTCCGCAGCGATCTCGGAGGCGCGGGAGCGCGCGCTCCCGACCTCGACCGCCGCCCGGTCCTCCTTGAGGCGTCGAAGGCGGAGCAGGCCCGCAAGGCTGAACACGGCCATCACACGCCTCCCATCGGCGCGACGAGCGCCTCCAGGCGATGCCACGCGACCTCGGCCGGCGTGACGTCGTCCATGCGCTGGGTGAGGAACGCGCGGATCGCCTCCGCGTGCGTGAGGGCCGCGTCGACGCGCGGGTTCGCGCCCGGCACGTAGGCGCCGACGTCGATGAGGTCCTGCACCTCGCGGCGCGCGGCGAGCACGGAACGCAGGGTGGACGCCGCCGCTCGCTGCTGCGGGGTGGTGACGCGGGAGGCGAGCCGGGAGACGCTGCCGAGCACGTCGATCGACGGGAAGTGGCCGGCGGTCGCGAGCTTGCGGTCGAGCACGACGTGGCCGTCGAGGATGGATCGCACCGTGTCGGCGATGGGCTCGTTGTGGTCGTCGCCGTCGACGAGCACGGTGTACACGCCGGTGATGGAGCCGACCTGCCCGGTGCCGGCCCGCTCGAGGAGGCGGGCGAGCAGGCCGAAGACGCTCGGCGGGTAGCCGCGGGTCGCGGGCGGCTCGCCGACGGAGAGCCCGATCTCGCGCTGGGCCATCGCCACCCGCGTGAGCGAGTCCATCATCAGCATCACGTGCGTGCCGGCATCGCGGAAGGACTCGGCGATGCGCGTCGCGGTGAACGCGGCGCGCGACCGCGTGAGGGCCGGCTGGTCCGCGGTCGACACGACGACGACGCTGCGGGCGAGGCCGGCGGGGCCGAGGTCGTCCTCGAGGAACTCCCGGACCTCGCGGCCGCGCTCGCCGATCAGGGCGATGACCGTGACGGCCGCGTCACTGCCCCGGGCGATCATCGACAGCAGGGACGACTTGCCCACGCCCGAGCCGGCGAAGAGGCCGATCCGCTGGCCGCGGCCGACGGTGGTGAGGGTGTCGAGCGCACGCACCCCCAGGTGCAGCGGCTGCTCGATGCGCGCACGGTGGAGCGCCGACGGCGGCTCGGCGTCGACGGGCACGCGTCGTTCGACTCGGAGCGGGCCGCGCCCGTCGATCGGGCGGCCGGTCGCGTCGAGCACCCGGCCGAGCAGGCCGGCTCCGGTCGGGACGGTGAGCCGTCGGCCGGTGGCGCGAACCGGGGCACCGACGCGGATGCCGTCGATCCGGTCGATCGGCATGAGCACGACCTCGTCGCCGCTGACGGCGACGACCTCGGCGCGGCTGCGCTCCTCCCCCACGTGCAGGAGGTCACCCATCGCGGCGGACACGCCGCGGACGCGGATCCCGAGCCCGGCGACGGCGGCCACGGCGCCGATCCGCTCGGGCCGGGCCGCGGTCAGCAGCAGGTCGAGGCCGGGCGGCCGGTAGGGGGCGGTGGTGGCGCTCATGCCGGCTCCCCCGAGAAGGCGAGGCGCACGCGGTCGAGGGCGGCGCCGATCCGGGCGTCCACCGAGCCGTCGGCGAGGTCCGCGACGGCGTCCCCGCGGTCGAGGCCGGCGTCGGCGACGAGACGCACCGACGGGTGCTCCGCCGCCGCGACCTCCTCGACCAGGGCCAGGTCGTCGGGGTGCAGCCGCAGGAGGCGGACGGGCGCGTCACCGGCGGCGGCGAGCGCACGGCGCACCGCGGCGACGGCCGAACCCGGCCGATCCGCCAGCTCACGGCCGAGTACGAGCTCCGCGATGTCGACGGCGGCGGCCAGCACGGCTTCGTCCACCACCGCGTTCGAGGAGCCGGCGACGGCACGGAGGGACGCGGCGGCGGCTTCGAGGGCGGCCGCGGCGCTCCGTACGCGGACGATCTCGCCCGCCAGCACGCGGTCGGCCTCGGCGCGGAGCACGGATCGGTCCTGCTCGAGCATCGCGGCGGCCTCACGGCGGCCGGCCGCGTAACCGGCCGCGTGTCCCTGAACGCGGGCGCGCTCGGCGATCTCCCCCGTGACCTCGGTGGCCACCTCGGGGAAGACGAGCGGGGCGAAGGAGCTGCTAGTCGACATACTCCTCCTCGTCCTCGATCTCGGCGGGGGCGTCGCCCTCGGCCGGGCCCTCGCCGGCCGGCGGCTTCAGCTCCAGCCCGGTCGTGCCGGCGAGCTCGCGGAGCGCGCGCACGATCGCGTGCCGCGCCTCGTCGACCTTGCTGCGGGGCACGCGCCCGAGCTCCGCCGCCTCGGCGGCGAGGGTCTCGCGGTTGCGCTCGGACATGTTCGCCCGCACCGCGTCGGCGATGTCGTCGCCGGCGCCCTTGAGGGCGAGGGCCAGCTGGCCGATGTCGATGCCGCGGAGCACCTGCTGCAGGTCGAGGTCCTTCAGGCGCGGCAGGTCCTCGAACGCGAGCAGCTTCGCGCGCACCTCCTCGGCGAGGTGCGCGTCCCTGGCCTGCAGCGCCGCCATCAGCTCGCCCTCGGCCGCCGGCTCCGCGCGGTTCATGATGTCGACGAGCGGCTGGACGCGCAGCCCGGGAGCGCCGGCGGCGGCGACCGGTGCGTACCGGGAGGTGGATGCGCGGAGCTGGCGGCGGAGCGCGTCGGCGACGATGCCGCCCGCTTCGGGCGCCGGGCTGCCCATGGTCGCGATCGCTTCGGCGACGTCCGTGCGCCGGTCGGGTTCGAGGGCCATGAGCACCTTCGCGGCCTGGTCCGGCCCGAGCTGCACGAGCACGAACGCGACCGTCTCGGCGGTCTCCCCCGCGAGCTGCTTCCCGACGGCCGGCGCCTCCACCGACTCGAGGAACGCGAACGAGACGCTCGCCTCCGGCGCCTCGATCCGCTCGAGCAGCCCCGCGGCGCGCTCCGGCTCGAACGACGCGTGGATGAGGTCGGCCGCGATGTCCTTGCCGGTGCGGCCGCCGGAGGGCTCGTTGCGGACGACGTTCTGCTCGTGGAACTCGCGGATCGCCGTCTCCGCGTCGCGGCCGGCGGGAGCGCGCATCCGCGCCATCTCCGCGGTGATCTCCTCGGCCTCGTCCGGGCTGAAGTTCCGCAGCACGGCCGCGGCGCGCTCCGTGCTCATGTTCATGAGCACGAGCGCGGCCTTCTGGACGCCCGAGAGGCTGCGGACCGCGACGGGGGCGAAATCGGTGCCGATGCCGGTCACGCACCGGCCCCCTCGGCCATGAGCGCACGCAGGTACTCGGCGGTGCGGTCGGGAGCGGCCTCGGCGAGCGCGTCGACGTCGGCCTGGAGGCGCTCGAACGGCGACAGGTGCTCCGCCGTGGCGCGCGGGGCGACCGGGACGGCCTGCGGCATCGCGACGGTGGGCGCGGGAACGGTCGGCAGGCCCGCCATCGGGTTCGCGCCGCCCTGCAGGCGGGGCGCGCCGCCGGCGAGCACGGCGTCGAGGGGCGAGGCGGGCGGCACGACGGACAGCTGCCCGGCGTCCACGGTGTCCTGCTCCGGCTTCTTGAACAGCTTCCGGAGCACGAGCACGAGCAGCACGAACCCGACGAGCCCGCCGAGGACCCAGATCGCCGCCGTGATCATCCGCGACATGTTGTCCGACGACTGCGCCGACTGCTGCTGCGCGAGCGCGGCCTTCGCCGCCGACGCGGCCGAGTTCGAGAACGGGGCGGCGGCCACGGTGATCGTGTCGCCACGCTTCGTGTTCACGCCGCCGGCGGCCGCGACGAGGCTCTGGATCGTGCTCGTCGGGATGCTGGCCGCCTTGGTGGCGTTGACCGCGACCGCGATGGACTGCGAGGTGAGGGTGCCGGGCGTGATCGTCTGGGTCGTCGTCGTCTGGTCGATGGCGTTGTTCTTCACGCCCTGATCCGACGTGTAGGTGTCGCCGCTGCCGGCCGTCGTACCGGTGCCGGTGCTCGTCGAGGTCGTATCGGTCCCGAGCACGCCTGCGGCGCCGCTCGCTCCGCTGCCCTTGTACGTGGACTTGTTGGCGCTCTGCGACAGCACCGGGGCGCCGGACGGCGTCGTGTACGTCTTGCTCGTCGTGGTGCCGGACGACTGGCTGACGGTCGCGTTGACCGTGACCGTCGAGTTGCCCGGACCGAGCAGCGCGTCGAGCTGCGCCTGGATCTTCGCGCGGGTGGCGTCCTCGTACGTGGTCGCCTGCTCGGAGGCGCTGCCGGACGGGGAGCCCCCGACCGAGGAGAGCGTCTCGCCCTTCTGGTCGACGACGGAGACGTTCGTGTCCTTGAGGCCCGGGTAGGCGGCCGCCGTGAGGTGCACGATCGCCTGCACCTGGTCGCTCGTGAGCGGCGTCGCCACGTTGACGAACACGGAGGCGGTGGGGTCCTGCTGCTTGTCGCTGAACACGGTCTGCTGCGGGATCGCGAGCTGCACGGATGCGGCCGTCACGCCGCTGATCGAGGAGATGGTCTTCGCCAGCTCACCCTCGATCGCGCGCTTGTACGTGACGTTCTGCTGGAACTCGCTGGCGGTGACTCCCATGTTGTCGAGCAGCGCGTAGCCGGTCGTGCTCGAGCTCGGCAGCCCGGCCGAGGCCGCGGCGAGACGCTCGGCGTCGACGTCGGCGGCAGGCACCAGGATCGTCGCACCGCCGTCGGAGAGCTGGTAGTCGACCTTGTCCTTGGCCAGCTGGCCGACGACGCCGCTCGCATCCGAGGCCGACAGGCCGGTGAACAGCGGCGAGTAGGTCGGCCGGCCGAGCCAGTTCGACAGCGCGACACCGCCGAGCACGAGGATCGCCACGCCGATGAGCGCGATCGTGCGCTGCGCGACGGTGAAGCCGCGCACGGTGTCGAGGAGGCGGCGGCCGGCGCCGTTGAGGTTCTTCATCAGGCCTGCATGCTCATGATCTGGTTGAACGCGTCGATGCCCTTGTTGCGCACGGCCGTGACGAGCTCCATGGTCACCTGGGCGCGGGTCGCCGCGAGGGTCGCCTGATGGATGTCGGTGAGGTCACCGCTCGTGACCGCCTTGACGGCGGCGGAGTTCGCGGTGTTCTGCAGGCCGGACAGCCCGTCGACCGCGTTCGCGAGCATCCCGCCGAAGCCGCTGCCCGAGGTGGCCGTGGTCGCGGACGGATCCGCCGCGCCCGTGACGCCGGAGAGGCCCGGCAGCGAGGTGAGGCCGGAGACCGAGGTGATGGGGTTCATGCGTTCCTGCCGATCGCCAGGGCGGCCTGGTACGTCTCCTTGGCGCGGTCCACCACGTTGGAGTTCGCCTCGAAGCCGCGCTGGGCCATGATCAGGTCGCTCATCTGCTCACCGAGGTCGATGTCCGGCATGCGGACGTAGCCGGTGGAGCTGGCGACCGGGTTGGTCGGGTCGTACACGAGCCTCCCGGTGGCGCTGCCGTGCTGAACGCTGGCGACGGTGACGCCGGTGTTGCCGGCCGACTCCTGCGCCACGAGGTACTCGGCCTGGAAGGCGTTCTGGCTCGGGTTCTTGGCGTCGTTGATGTTCGCGATGTTGTTGGAGATCGCGTTGAGCCAGGCCTGGTGCATGTTGAGCGCCGAGGCGGCGATGCCGATCGCGTCCATCAGGCGGTCTTCAGAGCGGTCGAGGTGGCGTCGAAGTCCATGTTCACGGCCTGCGCGGCGAACTGGTACATCAGCACGGTCTGCTCGTTGTTCAACGTCTCCGAGTCGAGGGCGACGTTGTTGCCGTTCTGCACGGTCGGCGCGGCGGACGTCGTCCAGGCCGCGCCGGCGACGCCGGAACCCGCCGCCACCGACTGGGCGAGGGCGTTCTCGAACGAGACGACCTTCGCCTTGTAGTTCGGCGTGTTGATGTTCGCGATGTTCTGGGCGATGGCCTGCTGACGAGCGGCGAGGCCGTCGAGTGCGCTCGAGAGCGCGTTCATGGTGACCGATTGGAACACGGCGCATCCCACCTACGGTGAACGGTGCGGCGGCCGAATCCATGGCCTGCAGGAACCCGAGCGATCCGTGCTCGGGGAGTTGACGCGACACTAAAGCGCGCGACGCGCGATTCCCGGGAGGCGCGACGCCCCCCGTTCGGGGGACCGCTGTCCCCCCTCGCGTCAGAGGGAGCGGTCGACGTAGACCGGAGGCGCGGTGAACGCCCGGAACGCGGGCTTCCGGGTCGCCGCCATCCGCGCGGCGACGCCCCCCTGCTCGTCGCGGAGCCGCGTCAGCAGCGCCCGCTGCCGGGCGAGCACACGAGTGGCGCGCTCGACGTCCCCGGGGGTCATGGGCGCCGGCACCGGCGCGGGCGCCCAGCCCTCGAGCCGACCGAGGTCACCGTCCTCCGCGCGGGCGACGCGGTCCTCGAGGTCGTCGAGGACGGGCGTCCAGACCGAGCCGGCCGGATCAGCCAACGGCGTCGCGGCGCTGAGCCGCCTGCTCCATCGAGACCTTCAGCGCCGCCTCGTGCCACGCGGTGCGCAGCGGCTCGAGCAGCACGATGCACTCGCGCGTCTTGCCGATGTCGCGGCGGACGTTCGCGGTGATGAGGTTCTGCGTCACGTAGGCGTAGAGGGCGAGCAGTCCGGGTCCGCCGTCCCAGATCTCGGGCCGGAGGGAGCTCATGAGCTCGGCGACGATCTCCTGCGCGTGCAGGAGGCACGGCGTCGCGGCCGTCCAGTCCTCCTGCCGCTGCGCGGTCTCCGCGCGCTGCAGGTCGAGCAGCAGCCGGTCGTAGAGCATCGTGAGGATCCGCGCGGGCGACGCCGACAGCACCGAGTCGCGGTTGTAGAGGTTGCGGGCGGCGGCGTACTCGTTGGCCATCACTTGCTGCTTCCGGAGTTGTAGGACGGGAGGGTCGCGATCTGCGACGTGAGCCAGGAGGCCTGCGAGCTGAGGTTGTTCAGCGCGGTCTCGAGGTTGTTGAACTGGTTCTGGTAGTTCTGCTGGATCAGCGCGAGACGCGTGGTCCAGTCGCTGATCTGGCTGTTGAGGCTCGACTCCCGCGACTCCTGGGACGTGATCTTCTGCGTCAGCGTGCCGGTGAGCGGGTCGGATGCGGCCGACGCGGCGCCGGAGATCCGGCTCGCGATCGTCTGGAACATCGACATCGTGCCGGCGGGGTCGCTCGCCATCGCGCTCGTGAAGGCCGTCTCGTCGAAGGTGATCGTGCCGGTCTTCGTGAGGGTGATCCCGATCGTCGAGGGGCTCTTGCCGTTCACGGCCGCGGTGGCGGCGGTCAGCATCTGATCGTTGAGCGCCCGGATCCCCGTGTCGCCGGTGAACACGGACCCCGTCGTGGACGTGCTGCTGGTGCCGCCGCTCGTGCTCGAGCTCGTGGAGACGGCGGAGTCGGTGGCGATCGTCGAGAACAGGGCGATGAGGTTGCCGGT
>NZ_JAODBE010000101.1 GCF_025463795.1 Amnibacterium sp. | reverse complement strand
GACGCGTTCCTCGTGCGGATGACCCTCGTGCCCGCCGTCATGCTGCTCGTCGGCAGGGCGGGCTGGTACCTGCCCCGGTGGCTCGACCGGGCCCTCCCGTCGGTCGACATCGAGGGGGAGGGGCTCGCCGCCCGCCGCGCGCAGCTCGCCTGGGCCGCCGGCCAGGAGGGCTGGCTGCTCTCCGCGGAGCGCCTCGTCGCCGCGGCCCCGTTCACCACGGACCCGATCGACCTGCGGGTGGGCCGCGGTGGCATCACGACGCTCGCCGTGCCCGCGGCGCTGCGCCGCGGTGTCGTCGCGACGCTCACCGGTCACCTCGCGCCCGAGCGCGGGGGGCTGCAGATCGACGGGCATCCGGCCCCGTCGGAGGCCGCCGACGTGCGCCGCCTCGCCGCGCCGGTGCTCGACGACGGCACCGCGGCGGGCGCCTCCGTCGGCGAGCTGATCGCCGAGCGGCTCCGTGCGGCCCCGCGGCGGGCTCGCAGCGGGTCGGTGGCGATCTGGCTCGAGCGGATCCGCGCCGCCGAACCCGCGCTCGCCGCCACCCGTGGCCGCCTCGACCGCCGCACCCCGCTCGGCGCCCTCGGCGCCGAGGAGCGCCTCGTCGTGCTCGCCGCCGCCGCACTCGCCGGCGGCGCCGAGGTCGTCGTCCTCGACGCGGGCGACATCGGCCGCGAGGCCGAGCGCCGGCTCGCAGCAGCACTGCCCCAGCTCACCGACGGCGGCGCGGCCGCCGTGCTCGTCACCGCTTCCGCCGACATCCCGCTCGGCGCATCCGATCCCGCGAGGAAGGTCCCCGCATCCCGATGAACCGTTCGTTCCGCAGCATCGCGCTGCTCGTCGTGGCGGCCGTCGTGCCCGCCCTGGTGCTCGGGGTCTTCGTCGGGGCGCTCGCGTCCGCCGACACGGGCGCCGCGACCGTGCCCGCCGCCGTCGTCAACCAGGATCGCTTCGTCCAGACGAAGGGTGCGGACGGGAGGACGACGACCATCGCCGCCGGCCGGCTCGTCGTGACGAACCTCACCAAGCCCGCCTCCGCGTCCGGCGGGGTCGCCATCCGGTGGCGGCTCTCGAACGAGCAGCAGGCGAAGGCGCTGCTCGACTCGGGTGACGTCTACGCCGTCGTCACCATCCCCGAGGACTTCTCGAAGTCGATCTCGACCGTCTCGTCGACGAACCCCGCGCGGGCCCGCATCACCATCCGCACCGACGACGCGCACGGCTACGTCGTGAGCCAGCTCGCCTCGTCGCTCGGCACCTCGCTCACCGCGACGCTCGGCAGCACCATCGCCGAAGGCGTCATCAAGGGGCTCTACGGCGGCTTCGGCACCCTCCACGACCAGCTCGGCACGGCCGCGACCGGCGCAGGCACGCTCGGTGCGGGCGCCGGGTCCCTCGCGACCGGGCTCGGCAAGCTGGCCGGCGGGCAGGACGGCATCGCCTCCGGTGCGACCGGCCTCGGCAGCGGCGCCACCCGGCTCGGCTCCGGCACCGACTCCCTGGCGAGCGGCCTCGGCCGGGCGGCGGCCGGTGCGCACAGCGCGGCCTCGGGGCTCACGACCCTGCAGGGCGGGGTGCGCCAGTACGTCCGGGGCGTGACGGGCGGGCTCTCGACCGCAGCCGCGAAGGCGAAGGGCCTGCAGCAGCTCCCGGGCGGCTTCTCCTCCTACGCGTCCGGCGTCGGCTCCGCCGGCGACTCCCTCCAGCAGGTCATCGACAGCGACCCGACGCTGAGTCCGCAGACGAAGGCGGCGCTGCTCCGGATCCGCGCCGGCCTGCACACGGCCGCGACCGGCACCGGCGAGCAGCAGCTCGCCGCGGGGATCTCCGGCGCGGCCACCTTCCAGTCCTCGATCGCCGCCCTCGGCCGCAGCAGCAGCCCGTTCGCCACCGGGGGAGCGAAGCTCGTCTCCGGTGTCGGTTCCGCCGCGAGCGGCGTGGGCACCCTGGCGGACGGCCTCGACCGGAGCGCCTCCGGCGCCTCCTCCATCGCCACCGGCACTCGCGGGATCGCCACCGGTGCGGACCAGCTGGGCAGTGGGGCCGCGAAGATCGCCTCGGGGATCCGCTCGAGCCAGGGGGGTGCGTCGAAGATCGGCAGCGGCGCCACCTCGCTCGGCGGCGGCCTGCAGAAGGCGGTCGACGCGCTGCCCGACGCCGCCCCCGCCCAGGCGGCGAAGATCGCGGACGTCGTCGCGAACCCCGTGCAGGCCACGGCCGTCCGGCAGCACGAGACGACGAGCATCGGCCAGATCGTCGCGGCGCTCATCCTGCCGGTGTCCCTCTGGATCGGCGCGTCCGCGGCCGTGCTGCTGTTCGGCGCGATCCGCAGGCGCCTCCTCGCGACCGGCATCGGCTCGGGGCGGCTCGTCGGATCCGCCCTGGCCCGCGGCGCGGTGCTCGCGGTCCTGCAGGCGGCGCTCCTGATCGCCCTCCTGCAGGCGACGCTCGCGCTGCCGTGGGACCGTGCCGCGCTCGCGCTGCTCGTCGCCGTGGTCACGGGGGTGGCGTTCTTCGCCGTCCACCAGCTGCTCACCGCGCTCTTCGGCCGCGCCGGCACCGTGATCTCGATCGTGCTGCTCGGGGCGCAGCTCGTGGCGGTCGGCGGGCTCTACCCGATCGAGCTCGTGTCGGCCCCGTACCAGGTGGTGAGCCCGTACCTGCCGCTCACCGCGTCGGTCGGCGCGATGCAGGCGGTGATCACCGGGGCGAGCGGCGCCTCCGTCGCCGGCGGCATCGCGACCCTCGCGGTCTACGCGGTGGTCGCCTTCGCGCTCACCGTCGCCGTGGTCGCGAGACGCCGGTCCTCGGTCGGCCTGTTCGCACCTCCCGCGGTGCCGGCGCTCGGATGACCGCCGCACACGCCCGACGGACGGTCGGGCGATGAGCGGCCGGGTGCACACCAAGCGCCGCCGCGACGCCCCTCCCGCCTTCTTCGAGGCGGAGGCGGCCGGGCTCGCCTGGCTGGCCGAGGCCGGCGGCGCCCAGGTCGTGCGCGTGATCGCGGTCGAGCCCGGCCGCATCGACCTCGAGGCGCTCGAGCTCACCCGGCCGACCGAGGCGCAGGCCCGTGCCTTCGGCGCCGCCCTCGCCGCGACCCACGACGCGGGCGCCGCCGGGTTCGGGGTCCCGCCCGACGGGTACAGCGGCCCCACCTACCTCGGCAACCAGGAGCTGCCGACGCGCCCCGACGGCTGGCGCGAATGGGGCGCGTTCTACGTCGAGGCGCGGGTGCTGCCGTATGCACGCCGGGCCGCCGAACGCGGGCACCTCGGCGGCGCCGACCTGCGGCTCGTCGAGCACGCGTGCGACGCGATCGCCGCCGGTGACCTCGACGACGACGACCCGCCCGCGCGGATCCACGGCGACCTCTGGAACGGCAACGTGCAGTGGACGCCCGCCGGCGCCGTGCTCATCGACCCCGCGGCGTCGGGTGGTCACCGCGAGACGGACCTCGCGATGCTCGCGCTCTTCGGCTGCCCGTTCCTCGCCGCCGTCTACGAGGGCTACGACGGCGCCCACCCGCTCCGGCCCGGCTGGGAGGACCGCATCCCGCTGCACCAGCTGCATCCGCTCGCCGTCCACGCCGCCGGCTACGGGCCCTCGTACGGCCGCGCGCTGACGGACGCCGCGCGCGCGACCCTCGACCTCTGACCGCACGGCCGCTGCTCGCCGATCACGCCCGAGGCGCTCCCTCCCGCCGACAGCCCCCGACTGATAGGATGTTCTCTGGTCGGCAGTGCGCCGATCGACCGGAGCAGGCCGGCAGAAGCTGGTCCTCGGTGGTGGTATCCGGATGCGTCCGCACTCTGTCGGTGACGCTACCGTGTATTTCTCCTGATGGCCA
>NZ_JAODBE010000169.1 GCF_025463795.1 Amnibacterium sp. | reverse complement strand
GATCGGCCTGGGGCGCGGGCTGCTGCTGCTCGGGCTGCGGGGTCGCCGGACGCGCCTGCGGGGCGGGCGTGCTCGGCCGGACCTCAGGAGCCGCGGTCGGCTGCTGCGCCTGCGGCGCCGCCGGTGCGGGCTGCTGCGGGCGGGCCGGCGTGCGGCCGGGTGCCTGTGCGACCGGTCGAGGACCGGGCGCGGGCGCAGCCGAAGCGCCGCCCATCGGGATGCCGTCCGCGACGAGCTTCGCCTTCAGCTTGCGGACGACCGGGGGCTCGACGCTCGAGGACGGGCCCTTGACGAACTCGCCCATCTCCTTCAGCTTCGCGAGTGCGAGCTTCGTGTCGATGCCGAGGTCGGATGCGATTTCGTGGACGCGTGGTTTCGCCACTGTTCTCCTGTCTGGACCTGCCAGACAGGCAGGCCGTTAATGCGGTGCGGAGCTCATTTCGAGTCGCTCATCGCTTGTCCATGTGCCTGTTCCACCTCAAGGGGGATGAGAGCCTGCGCACGGATCGTGCGGCAGGCGGAGAGGGCCGGTCCGAACCGGCCGCCGATGAGTCTACCCGTCGGGCGTGCGGATGCGAGCCCCGGGCGCTCGACATGTGCAACGTGCCGGCGGCGGCGGGCATTCCGGTTCCACCCGGCCGACGGCGGAGCCCGGCTGGGTGCCGGCCGTAGGCGATCGTGCCGGGTGTAGGGCTGGGCGCGGCGCGTCGGCCTACTCCCGGGACGTTCCCCTACTCGCGGGACCGGATCCGCGTCGTCAGGGCAGCTGGAGCAGCGGGCCCTCGGAGCGGCAGGTCGCGGCGGCGATGATCATGGCGTTCTGGAGCGCACCCTCCCAGAAGAGGGCGTCGCCGCCGTCCTCACGGTCGGCGCGGAGCAGGGCGTCCGTGAGCGCGGCGAGGGTGGCGTCGCCTGCGCCGATCGTGTCGACGATCGGGCCCGGCAGCTCGGCGACCGGCGCGTCGAGGCGGCCGTCCGGCAGATGCAGGGAGGCGCCACGTCCGCCGGCGGTGGCGAGCACGAGGCGGGCGCCGTCCTGCTGCAGGCGCCGGGCGGCATCGTCCAGCTCCGTGCCGTAGAGCAGGGCCGCGTCCTCGTCGCCGAGCTTCACGAGCCGCACCGCGGAGGCGACCCGGTCGACGTTCCGCACGAAGGCCGCCACGTCGGAGAGCAGCGCTGGGCGCGGGTTCGGATCGACGACGAGCCGGTCCGCGGGATCCTCGACCGCGTCGAGCAGGGCGTCGGTCAGGTCGTCGTGGTCGAACGGGTAGCAGCTGACGACCACGAGCGGTGCCGCGTCGAGCGCGTCGCGGGCCGCGCCGGTGAAGTCGATCGAGCGGTGCACCGCCGCGTCGTTGAAGTCGTAGCGGGCCTCGCCGTCGGACTTCGTGGCGATCGCCCTGGCGGTGCCGCGCGGCGCGGGCGTGGCGACCAGCCGCACGCCGAACCGGCCGAGGAACGCCCGCACGGTCGCGCCGTCCTCGTCCTCGGCCACCATCGCGACGAGCGTCGTCGGGACCCCGAGCCGGGCGAGGCCGACCGCGACGTTCAGCGCCGCGCCTCCGACGACGTCCCGTACGCCGGCCTCGTCGTGGATCTCGTCGATCAGCGCATCGCCGATCACGACGACGTGCCCGCGACGATCCGCCATCAGGCGCCTACTCGCGATCGAGGATCGGGCAGCACCCATGGGCTCGATCCTTTTCGAGGACCGGCAGTACCCATGGGCTCGATCCTCTTCGAGGACCGGCCGCACCGATGGGCTCGATCCTCTTCGAGGACCGGCAGCACCCATGGGCTCGATCCTCTACGAGGACCGGCAGCACCCATGGACTCGATCCTCGTCGAGGACCGGCAGCACCCATCGACTCAATCCTCTTCGAGGATCGAGTCGGGCTGGATGTCGATCTTCGCGCCCGTAAGCTTCGCGGCGAGACGGGCGTTCTGGCCCTCCTTGCCGATCGCGAGCGACAGCTGGTAGTCGGGTACGAGCGCCCGGACGGCCTTCGTGCTCTTGTCGATGACGAACGCCGACGAGACGCGGGCGGGCGAGAGGGCGTTCGCGACGAAGGTCGCGAGGTCGTCGGAGTGGTCGACGATGTCGATCTTCTCGCCGCCGAGCTCCGCGGAGACGGCCCGCACGCGCTGGCCGAGCTCCCCGATCGCGGCGCCCTTCGCGTTCACGCCGGGCTGGGTGGCCTTCACGGCCACCTTCGACCGGTGGCCGGCCTCGCGGGCCAACGCGGTGATCTCGACGAGCCCCGACGCGATCTCCGGCACCTCGAGCGCGAACAGCTTGCGGACGATCGACGGGTGGGTGCGCGAGACCGTGATGGACGGTCCCTTCGGGCCGCGGGAGACGCTCGTGACGTAGACCCGGATCCGCTCCCCGTGCGGATACGTCTCGCCGGGCACCTGCTCCTCGGGCGGCAGGATCGCCTCGACGCTGCCGAGGTCGACGTGCACCATCCGCGGGTTGGGACCCTGCTGGATGACGCCGGCGACGATGTCGCCCTCACGGCCCTTGAACTCGCCGAGGATCCGCTCGTCGCCGAGGTCGCGCAGCCGCTGGTTGATGACCTGCTTGGCCGCGAAGGCGGCGATGCGGCCGAAGTCGTGCGGCTCGTCCTCGGACTCACCGATCTGCTCGCCGTTCTCGTCGAGCTCGGGGATCAGCACGGTCACACGCCCGGACTTGCGGTCGATGTGCACCCGTGGCCGTGGCGTGCCCGGCGTCTGGTGCTCGGGCTGACCGGTGTGCTTGAGGTACGCGGTGAGCACCGCGGCCTCGATGATGCGGAGGAGCTCGTCGAACGGGATCTCCCGTTCACGCTCCATCAGGCGAAGCACGGCGAGGTCGATCTCCATCGCCATCCCTCCACTGTCCACTTGGGTCCCGGCCGGGGCCACCGCTCCACCGGGACCACTACGGTAGCAGCGCCGAGGAGGCGGGGACGGAGGGCCGGGATGGCGGGGACGGACGACGACGGACGCACGGTGCAGCTGCGCCGGTACCGGATCGTGGGCGGTGAGCTGCCCGCGTTCGTGGCCTGGTGGCGGGAGCGGATCGTGCCCGCCCGCACCGCGCACGGCTTCCGCGTCGAGTTCGCCTACGCGATCCCGGAGAACGACGAGTTCGTCTGGGCGGTCTCCGTGGAGGGCGACCGCGAGGCGTTCCGCGCCGTCGACGAGCGCTACGCGGCCTCCGAGGAGCGCCGCGCGGCCTTCGACGGCGTTCCGCAGCGGATCGACACCGCCACCATCACGATCGCCGACCGGATCGCCTGAGTCCTCAGGGCCCGAGCAGCCCCGCGACGCGGTCCACGACCTGGTCGACGGGGACGTGCTCCGTCTCACCCGACGCCCGGTCGCGCAGCTCGACAACGCCGTCGGCGAGCCCGCGGCCGACGACGACGATGCTCGGCACACCCAGCAGCTCGGCGTCCGCGAACTTCACCCCCGGTGACACCCGGCGGTCGTCGACGAGCACGTCGGCGCCGCGCAGCTCGAGCTCCCGCCCGATCCGCTCGGCCTCCTCGAAGACGGCCTCGTCCTTGCCGGTCGCCACGACGTGCACGTCGAACGGCGCGATGGAGCGCGGCCAGACGAGACCCTTCTCGTCGGAGTTCGCCTCGGCGACGAGGGCCAGGTCGCGGGTGACGCCGATCCCGTACGAACCCATCGTGACGGTGACGAGCTTGCCGTTCGGGTCGAGCACCTTGAGCCCCAGCGCGTCGGCGTACTTGCGGCCGAGCGCGAAGACGTGGCCGATCTCGGTGCCGCGCGCGAGCTCGACGGGACCGGTTCCGTCCGGGGCCGGATCCCCGGCGCGCACCTCGGCGACCTCGGCGGTGCCGTCGGGCGTGAAGTCGCGGCCCGCGACGAGCGAGAGCACGTGCTTCTCGGGCTCGTTCGCGCCGGTGACCCAGTCCGTGCCCTCGACGACGCGAGGATCGACGACGTAGCGGATCCGACCCGCGGACGACTCCCCCAGCACCGGCCCTGCTGCCGACCAGGGCCCGATGTAGCCCTTCACGAGCGACGGGTTCGCCGCGAAGTCCTCCTCCGTCGCGGCCTCGACCGCGGCGGGGAAGAACGTCGCCTCCGCGCGCTTGAGGTCCGCGTCGCGGTCCCCGGGGATGCCGACGACGACGACCTCGCGGTTCCCGCCGACGTGCGTCAGGGCGAGCACGACGTTCTTCAGCGTGTCCGCGGCGGTCCAGGCGCGGCCGTCCCCGCGCGGATGCCGCTCGTTCAGCAGCGCGACGAGCGTGGCGATCGTCGGGGTGTCGGGCGAGTCGAAGACGAGGGCGGCCGGGAGCCCCGACGCGTCCCGGGGAGCCGGGGCCAGGGTGCGGAACGCCTCGACGTTCGCCGCGTAGCCGCCGGACGAGCGCACGATGGTGTCGTCGCCCGCCGGGGTGGGGTGCATGAACTCCTCGCTGCGGGACCCGCCCATCGCGCCGGCATGCGCCGAGACGATCGCGTACTCGAGCCCGAGCCGGGCGAAGACGCGCTCGTAGGCGGCCCGCTGCAGCTCGTAGGAGGCGTCGAGGCCGGCGTCGTCGATGTCGAACGAGTAGGCGTCCTTCATCGTGAACTCGCGGCCGCGGAGGAGCCCGGCGCGAGGCCTCGGCTCGTCGCGGTACTTGTCCTGGATCTGGTAGATCGTGAGCGGCAGGTCCTTGTACGACGAGTAGAGGTCCTTCACGAGCAGCGCGAACGCCTCCTCGTGGGTCGGGGCGAGCACGTAGTCGCCGCCCTTGCGGTCCTTCAGCCGGAAGATGTCGTCGCCGTAGTCGGCGTAGCGGCCCGTCAGCTGGTACGGCTCAGCGGGGAGCAGCGCCGGGAAGTGCACCTCCTGCGCGCCCGCCGCCTCCATCTCGTCACGGACGATGGCCTCGACCTTCGCCTTCACCTTCAGGCCGAGCGGCAGCCAGGCGAAGATGCCCGGCGCCTGGCGCCGGATGTACCCGGCGCGCACGAGCAGCTTGTGGCTCGTGAACTCGGCGTCGGCGGGATCCTCCCGGAGCGTGCGGAGGAACAACCGACTCATACGCGTGACCACGGAGATCGAACCTACCGGTCAACGAACGCGGACCCCGGGTCGAGGGATCGACGCGGGGTCCGTGGCCGGGCACGCCGTTCGGGCCACCTGGTGGGCGCAAGGCTATGCCCGCCCCGGCGGACCGGCCAAGCCGGATGGGGCCTGATGGGACCCCCATTCCGGGTGCCGTCCTCCGACGCGCACGTGCCACGTTCCGCCCTCGTTCCGCCCGGACGAGGGCGGAAACCGGCACGCATGCGGGTGCCCCGCGAGGGCCGGGAACGCGTTGTCGGGCGGAGGTCTCGAGCCACCGGCGGGAACGCCGGCGCTCACCCTCACCGCGTGCAGCGCGGCGTGCTTCAGGCGGTGACGACCTGGGCGGTGCCGAGCGGGGCGCCCGGGCCCATCTCGTCGGCGAGGCGGTTCGCCTCCTCGATCAGGGTCTGCACGATCTCCGCCTCCGGCACCGTCTTGATGACCTTGCCCTTGACGAAGATCTGGCCCTTGCCGTTGCCGGACGCGACGCCGAGGTCCGCCTCGCGCGCCTCCCCCGGGCCGTTCACGACGCAGCCCATCACCGCGACGCGCAGCGGCACGCTCATGCCCTGGAGGCCCTCGGTGACGCTGTCGGCGAGGGAGTAGACGTCGACCTGCGCGCGCCCGCAGGAGGGGCACGAGACGATCTCGAGCTTGCGCTCGCGGAGGTTCAGCGACTGCAGGATCTGCAGGCCGACCTTCACCTCCTCGACCGGCGGCGCGGACAGCGAGACACGGATCGTGTCGCCGATGCCCTCACCGAGCAGGATGCCGAACGCGGTCGCGCTCTTGATGGTCCCCTGGAAGGCCGGCCCCGCCTCCGTCACGCCGAGGTGCAGGGGCCAGTCGCCCCGCTCGGCGAGCATCCGGTAGGCCTTCACCATCACGACCGGATCGTTGTGCTTCACCGAGATCTTGAAGTCGTGGAAGTCGTGCTCCTCGAAGAGGCTCGCCTCCCAGACGGCGCTCTCGACCAGTGCCTCCGGTGTGGCCTTGCCGTACTTCTCGAGCAGGCGCGGATCGAGGGAGCCGGCGTTGACGCCGATCCGGATGGAGACCCCTGCCGCCTTGGCGCGCTCGGCGATCTGCTTCACCTGGTCGTCGAACTTGCGGATGTTGCCGGGGTTGACGCGCACGCCCGCGCAGCCGGCGTCGATCGCGGCGAAGACGTAGTTGGGCTGGAAATGGATGTCGGCGATGACCGGGATCTGGCTCTTCTTGGCGATGATGGGCAGCGCCTCGGCGTCGTCGCGCGAGGGGACGGCGACACGCACGATGTCGCAGCCGGAGGCGGTGAGCTCGGCGATCTGCTGGAGCGTCGCGTTGATGTTCGGGGTCGGCGTGGTGGTCATCGACTGCACGCTCACCTGGGCGTCGCCGCCCACGAGCACCTTGCCGACGCGGATCTGCCTCGACTTGCGGCGCGGGGCGAGCACCTCGGGCACCTTCGGCATCCCCAGGTTCACAGCAGGCACGTCCGACCGTCCTTTCGTCGCCCTCGAGGGTACTTCGGTCTCGAGGAGGGTCAGGCGCGCGTCAGGCGCCGAGGGCCCGGCGTGCGCGGTAGGCCGACACGTTCGTACGGTTGCCGCAGTTGCCGACGTCGCAGAAGCGCTTCGAGCGGTTGCGGGAGAGGTCGACGAGTACCGCGGTGCAGTCCTCGGCGGCGCACTCCTTGAGCCGGCCGAGCTCGTCGGCCCGCACGAGGTCGGAGACGGCCATCGCGGTCTCCACGAGGATCCGCCGCTCGAAGGGGGCGTCGTTCGGCACGGCGTGGAGGTGCCAGTCGTACCCGTCGTGCTTGACGAGACGCGGCAGAGCGCGAGCGTCCTCCAGCACGGAGTTCACGTGGGCCGCCGCGTCGTCCCGCGACTCGGTGAAGAACCGGCGCAGCTCGGTCCGCAGCCCCCGCACGGCGGCGAGCTCCTCATCGCTCCTCGCGAGGGCACCGCTGTAGGACCGGCCGGCGTAGAAGGCCGCGACGTCCTCGACGCGGCTGAGCTCGTCCGCTCCCGAGTGCGACGCCTCGGGCTCGGTGTTCACGAGCGCCGCCGCGGCCTGCAGGACCGACTCGGTGTCATCGGCGAACACGATTTCACTCCTTACACGCTCAGGACTAGTGTCAGGAGCGTACTGCGGAACGGTCATGACAGGGAACGGGGCACCGACATGGGACGCACGCGCTGGATGCTCGTGGCCGTCGCCTCGGCCCTCGCGTTCGGGATGTCCGGCACCTTCGTGAAGCCGGTGCTCGACGCCGGCTGGAGCGCCGGGGCGGGCAGCATCGTCCGGACGGGGATCGGCACCCTGATCCTCGCCGTGCCGACCGTGCGGGCTATGCGCGGCCGGTGGTCGCTCCTGTGGCGGCACCGGCTCGGCCTGCTCCTGTTCGGCGGCGTCGGCATCGCCGGCACGCAGACCTCCTACTTCCTCGCGGTCTCGCGGATCCCCGTCAGCACCGCCCTCATGATCGAGTACCTCGCGCCGGTGCTGCTCGTCGTCGCCACCGGGATCCGGATGCGCCGGTGGCCGCCGCTGCGGGTGATCGGCGGCGCCGCGCTCGCGATGGGCGGCCTGCTGCTCGTGCTCGACATCGCCGGCGGAGTCGCCCTCGATCCCCTCGGGGTGGGCGCCGCCTTCACGGCGGCGGTCGTGTGCGCCGTCTACTTCCAGCTCTCGGCGACTCTGCCCGTGCCGCCGCTCGCGCTCACCGGCATCGGCTTCTTCGTGGCGACCGTCGTATCGGGCCTCCTCGGGGTCACGCGGATCGTGCCCGTCACCGTCGGGTCCTGGACCGTCGACCTGTTCGGCTCCCGTGTCTCCGCGCTCGTGCCGCTCGCCGTCGTCGTGCTGATCGCGACCGCGCTCGCCTACACGATCGAGGTCGCGGCGGCAGCGCGGATCGGACCTCGGCCCGCGTCCTTCCTCGCACTCACCGAGGTCCTGTTCGCCACGCTCACCGCCGCCCTGGTGCTCGGCCAGATCCCCGGACCGCTCCAGGTCGCGGGCGGCGTCGTCCTGCTGCTCGGCGTGGTGCTCGTCGTCTCCGTGCCCGCGCCGCATCGCATGCCGCTCGAGGACGGGGAGCCGCTCCCCGCGAGCCGGCCGGGCGCGCACGTTCCACCGGGCCACGTGCCGCTTTCGACCCCTTCACGGCCCCGGAAGCGGCCAAAAGTGGCAAGTCGCGGGGACTAGAAGAGGGTGACGGGGCGGACGATGTCCGCGTAGATGAGCAGCAGGCTCATCCCGCCCAGCAGGATCGCGACCGCGAACGTGAGGGGCATGAGCTTCGCGGTGTCGACGGGGCCCGGGTCACGGCGGCGGAACAGCTTCGCGATGCTGCGCCGCAGCCCCTCCCAGAGGGCGCCGATCACGTGGCCGCCGTCGAGCGGCAGCAGCGGGATCAGGTTGAAGACGAACAGCGCGATGTTCAGGCTGCCGAGGATGCCGACGAGGCTCGCGACCTTCGAGACGACCGGCACCTCGGGCGAGCTGGCGATCTCGCCCGCGACGCGGCCGACGCCCACGACGCTGATCGGGCCGTTCGGGTCGCGCGGCGCCGAGCCGAACGCGGCCTGCGCGACGCCGACGAGGCGCTGCGGCAGGTGGATGATCACCGCGCCGACCGAGACGGTGTTGTTCCAGACGGCGGGCAGCACGGCCGTCGCCGGTTGACGGGTGAGCTGCTCGGTGGGGCTGATGCCGATGAAGCCGACGGTGCGGGTCTCGAGCGTGCCGGCGGCGTTCCGGACGGGCGCGCCGTTCGCGTCCGTGACGGCCACGGTGTTGCTCGCCGGGGTGACCGTGATTCTGCGCTCGCCGCCCGTCCCGGCGACGGTCAGCGTGATCGCCGTGCCCGCGCTGGTGCGGATGACGTCGGTGACGTCCGTCCACGAGGAGACGGCCCGGCCGTCGATCGCCGTGATCCGATCGCCGGGCTGGAGGCCGCTGTTCGCGGCCGGTGCGGCCTGGTCGGTGCTGCGGCAGACCGTCGTGGCCTGCGTCGCGGGCACGATGCACTTCGAGATCGACGCGACGGTCGTCGTCGGCTGGTAGACGCCGAAGCCCGTGAGCACGATGCCGGTGAAGAGGATCCCGAGAAGCAGGTTCATCGTCGGGCCGCCGAGCATGATGACGACGCGCTTCCAGACCGCGAGCCGGTAGAAGGCCCGGTGCTCCTCCCCCGGCTGGATCTGCTCCTGGCTGGAGTCCCGGGCGTCCTGGACCAGGGTGTTGAAGAAGCCGGTCGATGCCGTTCGGCCGCGCCCGCCGCCCTTGGCGGGCGGGAACATGCCGACCATCGAGATGTAGCCGCCGAGGGGCACGAGCTTCAGGCCGTACTCCGTCTCGCCGCGGCGCCGGGACAGGACCGTGCGCCCGAACCCGATCATGTACTGGGTCACGCGGACGCCGAACAGCTTCGCGGGCACGAGGTGGCCCACCTCGTGCAGGCCGATGGACAGCACCACACCGACCGCGACGACGAGGATGCCGAGGACGTAGAGGAGCACGGTCACGCCCGACAGGGTACGTGCGGCAGGCCGATCCGCCGGCGCACGCGGCGCGGCCGCGCCTAGGAGTTCCGCGAGAGGATGCGGTCCGCGGCCTCTCGGGCGGCGCGGTCGGCGTCGAGGACGGCTGCCCGATCGAGCTCACCGGTCGCCACCGGAACGGCGTCGAGCGTCGCGCGCACGGTTCCGAGGATGTCGGGGAACCGGATCCGCCCTGCATGGAACGCGAGCACCGCCTGCTCGTTCGCCGCGTTGAAGACCGCCGGTCCCGTACCGCCCGCGCCCGCCACCTGCTTCGCGAGCCGCACGGCGGGGAACGCGTCCTCGTCGAGGGGCTCGAACGTCCACGACTGCGTCGTCGTGAAGTCCAGCGGTGCGCCGACCCCGGCGACGCGGTGCGGCCAGTCCAGGCCGAGTGAGATCGGCAGCCGCATGTCGGGTGGGGAGGCCTGCGCGATCGTGGCGCCGTCGACGAACTCGACCATCGAATGGACGATCGACTGCGGATGCACGACCACGTCGATCGCGCTGAGCGGAACGTCGAACAGCAGGTGCGCCTCGATCACCTCGAGGCCCTTGTTGACGAGCGTCGCGCTGTTCGTCGTGACCATGAGCCCCATGTCCCACGTGGGGTGGGCGAGGGCCTGCGCCGGCGTGACGTCCGCGAGCGCCGCAGCCGCCATCCCGCGGAACGGGCCGCCGGATGCGGTCAGCACCAGCCGGCGCACCTCGGCGTGCGTGCCGGAGGCGAGGCACTGGGCGATGGCGGAGTGCTCGCTGTCGACGGGGACGATCTGGCCCGGGCGCGCCGCCCTGGTGACGAGAGGACCGCCGATGATGAGCGACTCCTTGTTCGCCAGCGCGAGGGTCCTGCCCGTCTCGAGCGCCGCGAGCGTCGGGCCGAGGCCCGCGGCGCCCGTGATGCCGTTGACGACGACGTCGGCCTCGACGTCGTGCACGAGGGCCTCGGCGTCGGCCGCGCCGAGGGCGGTGGCGGTCACGCCGAAGCGCTCCGCCTGCTCGGCGAGCGAGCGGGCGTCGCTGCCGGCGGTGAGGCCGACGACCTCGAAGCGCTCCGGGTTCGCCGCGATCACGTCGAGCGTCTGCGTGCCGATCGATCCCGTGGATCCGAGCAGCAGAACCCGACGTCGACGGCTCACGGGGTCCCGCCCGGCGCGACCGGGTGGTGGCGGACCGGGAGGCTCACCGAGTTGGCGATGAAGCAGAGCCGGTGCGCTTCCGCGTGCAACGAGTCGGCGAGCGCCCGCTGCGACTCGTCCTCGAGCGTCACCAGCGGATGCAGGTCGACCTCCGTGAGCCGTCCCCCGCCGTCCGCGTCGACCTCGAGCACCCCGGTCGCGGTGTCCGTGTAGGCCGTGACGACCACACCGGCCTTCACGGCGACGTGCAGGTACGACAGCATGTGGCACTGGCTGAGGGCGGCGACGAGGAGCTCCTCCGGGTTCCACCGGTCGGCGTCGCCGAAGAACGGCTTGTCGGCGCTCCCCGGCAGATCGGGCTTGCCCTCGACCCGGACGACGTTCGTGCGGCCGTACGCCCGGTACGCGGAGGTGCCGGTGCCGCGGTTGCCGGTCCATTCGACTGCGACCTCGTACCGGTGCGGCATGCGCCGAGCCTACGGGCGCGGGGAAGGATGGGGCCGTGATCGAGGTGCGCCGGATCGGCGAGGACGACTGGCGCGACTGGCGTTCGCTCCGGCTCGCAGCGCTCGCGACGGACCCGGCCGCGTTCGGCTCGACGCTCGCCGACTGGACCGGCCCGAACGACGTCGAGGCGCGGTGGCGCGCTCGGCTCGCCGACTCCCCCTTTCCCGTGCTGCTCGATCTCGACGGCCGACCCGTCGGCATGATCGCCGCGATGCTCGAGGACGACGTCGTCGAGGTGGTCTCGCTCTGGGTGGATCCGTCCGCGCGTGGCCGCGGCGTCGGAGAGGTCGCGATCGCCGCGATCGTGGACTTCGCGGCGGGCCGGGACGTCCTGCTCTCGGTGCGCACCGACAACGGCCCGGCCGTGCGCCTCTACCGGCGCAGCGGGTTCGTCGACGAGGGGCCGTCGCCGGAGGACCCGCTGCTCGAGCGCCGGATGCGCCGCCGAGGCTGACCGCGCGGTCCCAGGGCCGATCGCGCCGTTCCGGAAGAACCAGCGGACGAGCCGGCGCCGGAGCACCGCAGGCGGCGTGTCGCCCGAGAGCTCCGGAACGCAGCGATCAGCGAGGACGCGTCAGGCGTGCGTCGTGGCCAGGATGTCGATCACGAAGACGAGGGTGTCGGTGCCCTTGATCTGCCCGTTCGCGGCGCCGGTCTTGCCGTAGCCGTCGGCCGGCGGCACGATCGCCACGACCTGGGAGCCGACCTTCTGGCCGACGAGCGCGTCGCGGAAGCCCTTCACGACGGCGGCCGTCGAGAAGCTCGCAGGACCGGTCTTGCCCCACGACTGGTCGAACACCGACCCGTTGCGCCAGAGCACGCCCTGGTACTGCACCGTGACGGTGTCGCCCGACTTCACGGTGGCGCCCGTGCCCACCTCGCGGTCGGCGATCTTCAGCGTCGCCGGCGCCGTGGACTTCGGCACCGTGATGGTCGGCTGACCCGTGGAGGCGAGCGTCACGGTCGGGAACCCCGACGGCAGCGTCTTCACGGCCCCCGTGGCCTTCGTGGGGGTGAGGGACAGGATGTCACCGACGAGCACGAGGGAATGGTTGGCTCCGACGCCGAGCTGCTCGGATCCCGTCGACCCGAACGCCTGCGAGGCCGGGATGACGGCGGCGAAGCGCTCGCCGACCTTGCCGCAGACGATGGACTCGACGAGCCCCGGCAGGTACTGCGAGGTGTCGGCGGTCAGGATGACCGGCTTCTTCGCGGCGGTGTAGCCGCTCTGGTCGAGCTGTTTGCCCGTCGCGCCCTCGAAGAGCTCGTAGGCGATCTTCACGCTGCTGCCCGTCTGCACCGCGTTCCCGTGGCCGGCGGTGATGACGGTCCGCTGCGTCGCACTCGCCGCGGTCGGCAGCGGGAACTTCACCGCGGGCGCCGCGCCGGCCTTGCCGCTCACCTTCACCGACTGCGACGCGCTGCCCGAGGTCGCGCAGGCGGCCGTCGACGTCGCCGGCGAGGCCGCAGGGGACGGAGCCGCGGCCGATGCCGCGCTCGAGGTCGCCGATCCGGACGGGCTGCCGGAGCAGCCGGCCAGCGCGAGGGCGAGCGCGGCGGCCACGGCCGCGGGAACGAGGCGGCGCAGCGGAGCGGAGGCGTTCGAAGGCATCCCTCCATCCTGCGGCACGTCCGCGGGGGGTCCTGCCCACGGACGGCCGTTCTTCCCGAATCCTTGGGCACGCCCGCTCCGCGGATGCCGGGCTCGGCGCGGTTCGTACACTGGAGGCATGACCGACACGCTCGTCCCCGACACCTCCACCACCGACGAGCTGACGTCTCGCCGGATCGTCACAGCGATCCCCGGCCCCGCCTCCCAGGCCCTGCACGAGCGGCGCCTCGCGGCGGTGCCGGTCGGCGTCAGCTCGATGCTCCCCGTCTACATCCGCCGGGCGCACGGCGCGATCGTGGAGGACGTCGACGGCAACCGGTTCATCGATCTCGGCGCGGGCATCGGCGTCACGACGGTCGGCCACACGAACGACGCGGTCGTCGAGGCCGCGCGTGCGCAGCTCGGTGACTTCCTGCACACCCTCTTCACGATCACGCCGTACGAGTCGTACGTGCGGGTGGCGGAGCTCGTCGCGGAGCGCACCCCCGGCTCGTTCCCGAAGAAGACGGTGCTCGTGAACTCCGGCGCCGAGGCCGTCGAGAACGGCGTGAAGATCGCGCGGAAGTCGACGCACCGCCGAGCGGTGGCGGTGCTCGAGCACGCGTACCACGGCCGCACGAACCTCACGATGGCGATGAACTTCAAGGCGATGCCGTACGGCACGGGCTTCGGCCCGTTCGCCGGCGACGTCTACCACGTGCCCTCCTCCTACCCCTACCGGGACGGCCTGAGCGGCGCCGAGGCGGCCGCGCGCACCATCACGTACATCGAGAAGCACATCGGTGCCGAGGACCTCGCGATCCTCGTGGTCGAGCCGATCCAGGGCGAGGGCGGCTTCCAGACGCCGGCCGACGGCTACCTCCCGGCCCTGCAGCGGTGGGCGAACGAGCACGGCGTCGTGATCGCCGCGGACGAGATCCAGAGCGGCATGGCGCGCACCGGCCGCTGGTTCGCGAGCGAGCACTTCGGCTTCGAGCCGGACCTCGTGTTCTTCGCCAAGGGCATCGCCGGAGGCCTGCCGCTCGCCGGCGTCACCGGCCGAGCCGAGATCATGGACGCCTCCCACCCGGGCGGACTCGGCGGGACGTTCGGTGGCAACCCGGTCGCGGCCGCGGCCGCCGTCGCGGTCATCGAGCAGATCGAGGAGCAGGGTCTGCTGGCCGAGGCCGAGCGGATCGAGCAGACGCTCCGCCCGGCGCTCGAGCAGCTGCAGCGCGAGTTCGACATCATCGGCGATGTGCGCGGCAAGGGCGCGATGCTCGCGATCGAGCTCGTCGCCCCCGGCACGGGCGCGACGACGAAGGCGCCGAACGCCGCGGCCGTGCAGGCGATCTCCGCCTATGCGGGCCAGCACGGCGTGCTCCTGCTCACCGCGGGCACGTACGGCAACGTTCTCCGCTTCCTGCCGAGCCTCGCCATCACGGACGAGCAGCTGCAGGACGGGGTGTCGGTGCTGCGCGAGGCCCTGACCGAGGTCACCCGGGGCGCCTGACCAGGCGCACCCGGGTCGGCGCTTCGCCGGCCCGGAGCGCGAGCACGTCGTCGGGGCCGGTCACCGGAGGCAGGACCGCCGAGGCGCCGAGCAGCGCACGCAGCTCGGCGGGTGGCACGGCGTCGACCAGGACGGTGCCTGTCGACACGATCCGGCTGAACCTCGGCCACTGCGCCTGCCATCCGTTCACCGAGCCCACGAGCAGCGGCGCGTCGTCCCCGCCGGCCGGTGCGGCGGCGAGGCCCGCGTCGCGGAGCTGAGCGAGGCGCTGCCCGGGGCGGGTCGTGACCAGCGCGACGACCGCGCCGTCCGGCCGGAAGTCCGGCGGCTCCGGCGGCGTC
>NZ_JAODBE010000159.1 GCF_025463795.1 Amnibacterium sp. | reverse complement strand
TCTCGAAGGAGCCGCGGACCTTGCTGATCGCGAGATGGCGGACCGAGAACGTGATCTCGGAGTGGGCCGGGTCGCTCTTCCACACAACCTCACGGTACTGCGAGTGGGGAAGCTGGTCGGCAATGGTTGATGACATGTCAACCTCAAGCGTCCGGTCTCCGCCGGTATTCCCGTCGTGGGAACAGGAACGCCCCCACGTGGTTGAAGCGAGGGGCTGGTGTCACTCGTGGCCTTGATGAGGGGTGGTTTCATGCGTGCGGTGCGTTTTGCAGAGTACGGCGGTCCCCAGGTCTTGCGTGTGGACGAGGTCGATGAGCCCCACGCCGGGGTCGGTGAGGTGCGGATCGCCGTTCGCGCGGCCGGGGTGAACGCGGTCGATTGGAAGATCCGTGCTGGGTACATGAGCGAGCAGATGCCGCTCCCGCTTCCGTTCGGCACCGGCGTGGATGCCGCGAGAGTCGTCGACGAGGTGGGCGAGGGGGTTGCCGGGGTTCGAGTCGGCGACGCGGTGCTCGGGTCTGGCTCGGCGACCTATGCGGAGCACGCTGTGCTCACGACCTGGGTGTTGAAGCCGGAGGGGCTGTCGTTCGAGGAGGCGGCAGGGTATCCGGTGCCGGTCGGGACCGCGGTGCGCATCCTGAACCAGCTCGCGGTCCAGCCCGGGCAGACCATCCTCGTCAGCGGGGCTGCGGGAGGTGTCGGCACCGCTGTGGTGCAACTCGCCGTCGCCCGCGGGGCGACGGTGATCGGGACTGCGAGCGAGCGGAACCAGGACCATGTCCGGTCCATGGGCGCGACGCCCACGATCTATGGCGACGGCTTCGTCGGTCGGGTCCGGGAGATCGTCGCCGGCAACATTGACGCGGCGTTCGACATCGCCGGAGCGGGAGTGATCCCAGAGCTGATCGAGCTGACGGGTGACCCGTCCAGGGTGCTGTCGATAGCGGACTACAGCGCACCGGAGCACGGCGCTGCTGTCGCGAGCCCAGGTGGCGATGCCGTCGCGGCGCTCACCGAAGCGACGCGTCTGTTCACCGAGGGCAGGTTCCACATCCCGGTGGAGCGGACGTTCGCGCTCGATGAAGCCTCGGATGCGCAAGGTGCAAGCGCGGGCGGCCATGTCGCCGGGCGCTACATCATCACCGTCTCCTGAGACGGGCTCGGCGACGATCATGCGGCCATCGAGGACACCGCGGGGGACCCGGTGAGGTTCGAGCTGGGGGTGTACAGCTTCGGTGTCGCGGGCCGGAATCTCGAGGGTGAGACGGTCACGACGGCGCAGGCGGTCCGGAACCTGCTCGAGCAGATCAGAGTCGCTGAGGAGGTGGGTCTCGACTTCTTCGGAGTCGGGGAGCATCACACTCCGTCGATGCCGGTGTCGTCGCCGGCGGCGGTGATCAACGCCGCGGCGGCGATGACCACGCGGATCACCCTCTCGACGGCGGTATCGGTGCTCTCGACCGATGACCCCATCCGCCTCTACCAGCAGATGGCGACCGCCGCGATCGTGAGCGGGGATCGGGTGGAGATCATCGCCGGCCGTGGTTCGTCCACGGAGTCGTTCGGCCTCTTCGGGTACGACCTCGGCGATTACGACCTGCTCTACGCCGACAAGCTGGGGCTGCTCCTCGCGATCAACGAGAGCGAGCAGGTCAGCTGGGACAGCTCGCTGCGGCCGCCGCTGAGGGACGCGGTCGTCGTGCCGAGACCGGAGCGCCCGATGAAGATCTGGCTCGGCACCGGCGGCAGCCCGGGGTCCACCGTCCGCGCCGGCGAGGCGGGGCTACCGGTCTCGTACGGGATCTTGAGCGGCACGCCAGAGCACTGGGGTCGAATGGGTGCCCTCTACCGGCAGGCGACTGCGCAGGCCGGCCACGACGCCGGCACCCTGGGGATCTCGGTCGCGGGACACGGCTTCATCGGCATGGACGGCGGCGATGCGAAGGCGCAGTTCTTCCGCCACGAGCAGGCCGCCTATGCCGCTTCCGGACGCTTCGCAGCGCCGTCCTGGGAGCAGGCCGCGGCGAACTACTCCCCGGGAGGGATGGTGTTCGCAGGTGATCCCAGCGAGATCGCGGATCGCATCATCGATCTCCACGCACACCTGGGTCACCGACGGCACTTCCTGCAGATGGACATCGGCGGCATGCGCCACGCCGACGTGCTGCGGTCGATCGAGCTGCTCGGCACCCAGGTGGCTCCCCGCGTGCATGCCGAGCTCGACAACGGGGCGACCGCATGACGGACCTCCGACGGATCCTCGTGATTGTGAGCAGCACACGCACCGAACGGTTCGCCGATCATCTGCTCGCGTGGGTGACCAGCCGGCTCACCGAACGTGGGGACCTGGAGGTCGAGGTCCTCGACGTCCGCGATGTCGACCTGCCGCTCTACGACCGTCCCCGTCCTCCAGCGGTGGCGAGGCGCGAGTACATGAACGACGCGGAACGTTCGATCGGTGCTCGCCTCGATGCGGCCGACGGATACCTCGTCATCACCAACGAGTACAACCACGGCTACTCGGCGGGGCTGAAGAACCTGCTGGACCACTTCTTCGCCGAGCTCGAGCACAAGCCCGTCGCGTTCCTCGGCTACGGGAACGTCGGCGGAAGCCGTGCCATCGAGCAGCTGCGTCAGGTCGTCGCCGAACTCAGCATGGTGTCCGTCCGCGAGACCGTCCACATCCTCGGCTACCAGTTCCCGTCGGTGCGTGCCGGGGGAGACGCCGCCCGAGAGGTCTTCGCCTCCCTCGAGCCGCGCCTGACCGTCATGGTCGACCACCTGCTCTGGTGGGCCGACGCCCTCCGAGCCGCCCGCGAAGCCTGACGGTTCAAGATTTCGGGGGTCGTGGCCCGGTGAACGGACGAGGAACGACCG
>NZ_JAODBE010000146.1 GCF_025463795.1 Amnibacterium sp. | reverse complement strand
CACGCGGACGGCATCGTGGCTGGACGTCGGTGTCGCGGGCGCTTGGCACGTCGCGGTGATCGCCGCCGGGTTCTTCGGGCCCGCCACCGGGGCGTTCGCCGCACTCTCGGTCGCCCTGGGGATCGCCGCGTTCGCGAGCGTCGCCTGGCAGCTCGTGCAGGAGACGCGCAAGCGCGTCCGCCGGGTGTTCGAGACGATCCAGCGCGGTGCCGTCCCCTCTGGCACTCCGGGGGCGAAGCAGGCGCCCCTCGACGCGGGCGAATACCTCGTGATCCGGCCTTCCGAGCCGCCCCGCTGATCCTCGAATTGCCTGTTGGTGTTCTCATTCGGGCCGGATCAGGACATCAAGCGGCATTTCGACCGCACCGGGGCCGGAATCCTCGCGCGTTGCAGGATTCCGTCGCGCTGTGACAGAATTGACGATCGTGCCGCGGCCGGTTCTGCCGCAGGGGAACCAGCTTCTTCCGCGGCCTTCTCTCTGACATCTCCCGGTCGGGCGCCGATGCGTGCCGGCCGACGACGAGCAGTCGACCTGTGGCGGCTGCAGGAAGTGAATCTCCCATGACCAACCTTCTCGACCAGGTCGACGCAGCATCGCTGCGCACCGACGTCCCGGACTTCCGCCCCGGCGACACCGTCAAGGTGCACGTCAACATCGTCGAAGGCAACCGCAGCCGCGTCCAGGTCTTCCAGGGCGTCGTCATCCGCCGTCACGGCGAGGGCGTCCGCGAGACCTTCACGGTCCGCAAGATCAGCTTCCAGGTCGGCGTCGAGCGCACCTTCCCGGTGCACTCGCCGGTTCTCGACCACATCGAGGTCGTCACCCGCGGTGACGTCCGTCGCGCGAAGCTGTACTACCTCCGCGGTCTCCGCGGCAAGAAGGCGAAGATCCGCGAGAAGCGCGACGCCTGACGCCGCGTCCGATCGGGTGGGGCGGCCGCGCCGCTCCGCCTGACGGCCCAGTTCGAGCCGCGACGTACACTGGCCCGCGGCACGGACCGTCCTCGCGTGCCAGGGAGGCCCGGATCGTGACCGACAGCCCTCCGCAGACCGTCGCGGAGCGGCGCCCTCGCCGGGCCGATCGGAAGCGCAACCGCAACCGCGGCGCCGGCGCGTTCCTGCGGGATCTCGTCGTGATCGTCGTCGTGGCGGTCGTCGCGTCGTTCCTGATCAAGACCTTCCTCGTCCGCTCGTTCTACATCCCGTCCGAGTCGATGGAGAACACGCTGCAGGTCAACGACCGCATCCTCGTCGACGAGCTGGTGCCCGGCGTGATACCGCTTCAGCGGGGCGACGTCGTCGTGTTCAAGGACCCCGGGGGATGGCTCGAGACCGCGGTCGCGCCCCCGCAGGGACCGATCGCCGCCGCGGCCGACCAGTTGCTCTCGCTCGTCGGCCTCTCCGCGCAGGACGCGAACGATCACCTGATCAAGCGGGTGATCGGCTTGCCGGGCGACCATGTCACGTGCTGCAACGCGCTCGGCCAGATGAGCGTCAACGGCACCCCGCTCGACGAGCCCTACGTGCTGCATCAGCCGGGCACGACCGCCGCTTCCGGCACGCCGTTCGACGTGGTCGTGCCCTCGGACGATCTCTGGGTGATGGGCGACAACCGCTACAACTCGAAGGACTCCCGCTACAACACGGACCAGCGCGACCACGGCTTCGTGCCGATCAAGGACGTCGTCGGCCGGGCGTTCGTCATCTCCTGGCCCCTCGGGCGCTGGTCCGTGCTCTCGAACTACCCCGACACCTTCGCCGGGGTCGGGAAGAACGGCGGATGAGCGGTCGTCCGCCGGGCCTCGCACTCGAGCGGTCGCTGGCCGAGACCGCGACCGTCGTGATCGGCTGCGACGAGGTCGGGCGCGGTGCGATCGCGGGCCCGCTCGGGGTCGGCGTCGCGGTGCTGGATCCGAGCCGGAAGCGCATCCCGCCGGGTCTGCGCGACTCGAAGCTGCTGCCCGAGCCCGTCCGGGTCGCCCTCGCTCCGCGTGTCGCGGACTGGGCGGCCGCCTCCGCCGTCGGGCTCGCCACCAACGCGGAGATCGACGGGCAGGGCCTCACCCGGGCGCTCGGGCTCGCCGGCGCCCGCGCGCTCGTCGCGCTCGGTACGGCGCTGGACGGCGCCGTGGTGGTGCTCGACGGCAACTGGGACTACCTCACGCCCGGCCTCGTGGCCCTGGGTGTCGTGGCACGGCCCCGCGTCGTGACGAGGATCAAGGCGGACCGCGACTGCGCGACCGTGTCGGCCGCGTCCGTGCTGGCGAAGGTGCACCGCGACGGGCTCATGATCGAGCGGCACGAGCAGCACCCGATCTACGGCTGGCGGAGCAACAAGGGCTACGCCTCCCGCGGCCACTACGCCGCCATCCGCGAGCACGGCCCGTGCGACTGGCACCGCACCACCTGGCTGCACGGCGTTCCCGAGGATGCGCGTGAGCAGCCCGACGAGCCGGTCCTGCGACCGTAGACTTGGCGCGATGGACGACGACGAGATCGAGGACTACGACCGCGAGGTCGAGCTGGCCCTGTATCGCGAGTACCGCGACGTGGTCAGCCAGTTCAAGTACGTCGTCGAGACCGAGCGGCGCTTCTACCTCGCGAACGAGGTCGAGCTCACCCGCAGGGACACCGAGCACGACTTCTACTTCGAGCTGCAGATGCACGACGTGTGGGTCTGGGACGTGTACCGAGCCGACCGCTTCGTGAAGAGCGTGCGCGTGCTCACCTTCAAGGACGTCAACGTCGAGGAGCTGTCCGCCAAGGAGCTGGAGCTGCCCCAGGAGCTCGCGCTCGACGAGTAGTCCCGCTCCCGGGCACGTCAGCACGTCAGCAGGACCATCTCGGTCCGGCAGGACGAATCGGCCGTTCTCGTCCTGCTGAAGCCCATTCGCCCTGCTGAAGTGCTCGGAGCGGGGCGGCGTGTCGGCCCACGGGCCGGCATGGACGGCGTGTCGGGCCCGGTCCGTCCGCTTCAATGGATGCCGACGACGGCGTCACCTTCCCGCGCTGCAGAGCGCCTCGGCCGGATGCCCGGTCGCCACCCTCGACTCCGATCGGTGCTCCGTGTCCGCGCGTGCGTCCTCGCCCTCCGTCCTCCCGCCGTTCCCGTGGGTCGGCCTGCTGACCCTCGCGGGCGCGATCTTCGTGTCGGTGACGAGCGAGTTCCTGCCCACCGGCCTGCTGCCCGACATGGCGGCCGGGCTCGGGGTGGGCGTGGCGACCACGGGCCTGCTCGTCGCGATCTTCGCCGGCACCGTCGTCGCGGCCACCACGACCCTCACGACCCTCACGAGGCGCTTCTCACGGAAACGCCTGGTGATCGTCGTGCTCGCGGTGATCGCCGTCGCGAACGTGCTGGCCGGACTCGCCCCGACGTTCGGCGTGCTCGTCGGGGCGCGGATCCTCGGCGGCGCCGCGCACGGCCTGTTCTGGGGCGTCGTCGCCACCTATCCGTCCTACCTCGTCGCGGGCAAGCGGCTCGGCCGCGCCATCGCGATCACCTCCGCCGGCGCATCCGCGGCGTTCGTCCTCGGTGTGCCGGTCGGCACGGCGATCGGGCGCGCGCTCGGCTGGCGGGCGGCGTTCCTGCTGATCGGCGGGATCGTGCTCGTGCTCGCCCTCGTGGTGCTGCTCTTCCTGCCGCCCGTGCAGCACCGCCAGCCGCTCGCGACCGGGGAGATCCCGCTGCCGCTGCGGAACGACCGGTCGATGCGCGGCGTGATCCTGCTCTGCGCGGCCATCCTCACGCTGATGATCGGCCAGAACACTCTCTCGACCTACGTGGCGCCGTGGCTGGTGGGTGCCGCGCACCTGCCGGCGGCGTCGGTGCCGATGCTGCTGTTCCTGTTCGGCGGCGCCGGTGCCGTCGGGCTGGTGCTCGCCGGCTTCGTGGCCGACCGGCTCCCGAAGCGCGGGTTCGTGGCGATGGTGCTCGTCGTGATGGCTTCGGTGCTGGTCCTCGCACTCGCGGTGCGCAGCACGCCGGTCGAGCTCGTCGCGTTCGCGGTGTGGGGCGTCGCGTTCGGGGGCGTGCCGGCGCTGCTGCAGACCCGGATGATGCGCACGGCGTCGCCCCGGACGCGGGACGTCGCCGGCGCGCTCCAGACGACGGCCTTCAACGCCGGGATCGGCGGCGGCGCGCTGCTCGGATCGCTGCTGCTCGGCACCGCCGGCCTCCCCGCGCTGCCCGTCGCGACGATCCTCTTCCTGGCGGCAGGGCTCGCGCTCGCGTTCGCGCCCGAGCTGCGGCGCTTCGGCGCCCGGCGGCTCGCCGTCGCCGACTGACGGCCGACCGATCCGGTCCATCGGCGCATCAGCGGGTCGGCCGGCCCGGGTCGACATGGGTGGGCTCATGCCGCGTCCCGGCGCAGACCGGCCTGAACACCGGAAGACACGCACATCCGCTCCTCCCCAGGCGATCCGCCTCGGCTTCGGGGGCGTCGGTGACGTCGGCCGTCCACCGACTGCGGCCGGGTCGTCGCATGCTGCGCGTCGTGAGCACGAAGGACGACCTGGGGCGGCTCGGCGAGCAGCTCGCCGCCGACCATCTGATGCGCCTCGGGTGGCGCATCCTCGATCGCAACTGGCGCTGTCCCGCCGGGGAGATCGACATCGTCGCGCTCGACGACGGCGAGCTCGTGGTCGTCGAGGTGAAGACCCGGCGCAGCCGCGCCTTCGGCGACCCGCTCGAGGGCGTGACGGATGCGAAGCTCACCCGGCTCTGCGTGCTCGCGGGCGCCTGGCGACGCGCGCATCCGGCCGTCCGCTTCGCCACCTCCCGCATCGATCTCGTCGGTGTGCTCGTGCCGGTTCGCGCGCCGGCGAGCATCGATCACCTGCGGGCCGCCGCGTGATCGGCACGCCCGGTAGGGCGACGGCGGTGGCGCTGCTCGGGCTGACCGGCCGGCTCGTCGACATCGAGGCCGCGCTCACCAACCAGAAGCCGGGCCTCAAGCTCGTCGGGCTGCCCGATGCCGCTCTCCGCGAGGCTCAGGTGCGGGTGCGCAGCGCGATCGAGCACTCGGGGTTCGAGATGCCGAGCCGGCACCTCACCGTCAACCTGTCGCCGGCCGCGCTGCCGAAGCACGGCTCCGCGTTCGACCTCGGCATCGCGGTCGCCGTGCTCGTCACGCAGGGCGTGATCGCGCCCGCAGCGGTCGACGGAGTCGTGCATCTCGGTGAGCTCGGCCTCGACGGACGGCTGCGCCCCGTCCCCGGCGTGCTGCCGTCCGTGCTCGCCGCCCGCGCGAACGGCCGGCGCACGGTCGTGGTGCCGACGGCGAACGAGGCCGAGGCCTCGCTCGTCTCAGGGGTGCGGGTCGTCGCCGTGCCCAGCCTCCGGGAGCTCGCCATCGCGCACGGTGCCGAGCTCGAGTCGGTGCCCGTCGAGCCGGTGCCGGACCGGGCGGTCGCCGCGGGGGAGCCGCCCGCGCCCGAGCTCGCCGAGGTGGTCGGCAACCCCGAGGCGGTCGAGGCGATGCTGGTCGCCGCTGCCGGCGCCCATCACGTGCTGCTCGTCGGACCACCGGGCGCCGGCAAGACGATGCTGGCGGCCCGTCTGCCTGGGCTGCTGCCCGATCTCGACGAGTCGGCGGCGCTCGAGGCGACCTGCGTCGCGTCGCTCGCCGGTGAAGCGGTGCCGGGCGGTCTTCGGCGACGGCCGCCGTGGCAGGCCCCACACCACACCGCGACCGCAGCCGCCATCGTCGGCGGCGGCAGCAGCTGGATCCGTCCGGGCGCTGCGGCGCGCGCGTCCGGTGGTGTGCTGTTCCTCGACGAGGCGCCCGAGTTCTCCGCGGCAGCGCTCGACGCGCTCCGCCAGCCGCTGGAGTCCGGCGAGATCACGGTGGAGCGCGCTGCCGTGACGGCACGCTTCCCCGGTCGGTTCCAGCTCGTGATGGCCGCGAACCCGTGCCCGTGCGGTCAGTTCGGCAGCGTGGACGGCGCCTGCACCTGCCCGGCCGCGTCGCGCCGCCGCTACCTCGACCGGCTCTCGGGGCCGTTGCTCGACCGGGTCGACATCCGGCTCCGCGTCGATCGCGTCTCCGCGGCGCAGCTGCGGTTGCGGGACGAGCGGCCGGGGCTCGACACGGCGTCGGCGCGCGCTCGCGTCCTGGCGGCGCGGGAACGGGCCGTCGCCCGGCTCACGGGGACGCCGTGGCGGGTGAACGGCGAGGTCCCGGGCCCGTGGTGGCGCGCCGGCGACCGCCGCCTGCCGCCCGACGTGCGGCAACCGCTCGACCTCGCGCTGGAACGGGGCACCCTGACCATGCGCGGGTATGACCGCACCCTGCGGCTCGCGTGGACCGTCGCCGACCTCGCGGGCGTGGTCCGCCCCGGCCGTCGGGAGCTCGGCACCGCCTTGACGCTGCGGGGAGCGGTCCGGTGAGCGCCACCCCGGGGTTCGGCGAGGCCGTCCTCCGTGCGGCGGTGGACGGAGTCCGGGCGGACGTCGAGGACGACCGCCTCGCGGAGGTGTTCGCCCTGGGTGCCTGGACCGGCATCGCCGAGCCGGGCGACGGCGTCGCGGGCGCGTTCCTCGCCGCGTTCGGCGCCGCCGACGCGCTCGCGGTCCTCGGCGGCGGCGTGCCGCCCGGCGGCCGGCGGGAGCTGCTCGAGGCGTTCGATCGCTGGCGACCTCGGTTCGACCCCGACGTCTCGCTCCGAGTCTTCCGGAACGCCGCGCACCTCGGCATCCGGTTGCTGCTGCCCGGCGACGACGTGTGGCCGGAGGGCCTCGACGATCTCCGTGTGCACGCCCCGCTCGCGCTCTGGTGCCTCGGCGACCCGGACGCCGTCCGGTCCCTTCGTCGCTCGATCGCCCTGGTGGGGGCCAGGGCCGCCACGGGGTACGGGGAGCGCGTCGCGGCCGACGCCGCCGCCGGGCTCGCCGACCGCGGCTTCTCGGTGCTGTCCGGCGCCGCGTACGGGATCGACGGCGCCGCCCATCGGGCTGCGCTCGCGAGCGGCGGCACCACCGTCGCCGTGCTGGCGGGCGGGCTCGACCGGTTCTACCCGAGCGGCCACGAGCAGCTGCTGCGACGGATCGCGGCCGAGGGCGCCGTGCTCGCCGAGCTGCCCTGCGGCTTCGCGCCCACGAAATGGCGGTTCCTCCAGCGGAACAGGTTGATCGCCGCGGCGAGCCGTGCGACCGTCGTGCTCGAGGCGGGAGCGCGGTCGGGATCCCTCAACACGGCGGGGCACGCCGCCGCGCTCGGCCGTCCGCTCGGGGCCGTGCCCGGCTCCGTCTACTCCGCGACCTCCGCGGGCTGCCACCGGCTGCTGCGCGAGTACGACGCGGTCTGCGTGCGCGACGCGGCCGACATGGCCGAGCTCGTCGCCGACGCGACGACCGAGGTGCCGCTCGACGGGCTCGAGCCGCCCGCCGACCCGGCCGAGCGCCGCGTGCTCGACGCGCTCGGCGCGAGGACGCGCCGGCTCGACGACGTCGCCCGCCGCGCCGGGCTCAGTACCGGCGAGACCGCATCGGTGCTCGCCCTGCTCGCCCTCGGGGGCGGCGCGGTGCAGACGCCCGACGGCGGCTGGCGACGGGGACGCTGACGAGGCGGCGCGCCTAGGCTGCGCCGCATGGTGGAGAGCGCCGGGGTCGCCGTCCTCGCCGTGGCGGCCGTTCTCGGCGGGATGGCCCTGCTCGCCCTGGCGGGGCGACGGGCGCGACGCGCGGGGACCGCGGGCCGGGCGATCGCCGCAGCGATGGCCGCCTACGACGAGGCCATGCACGTCACGGCGTTCGACGCGTTCGTCGAGGTGCGGCAGGAGGACGAGCGCGGCGCTGCCGCAGCGTTCCGCGACGCGGTCTGAGGTCGCTCGTCGTGCGACACTCCCATGCGCTCCCAGGTCTGCGGCCCTAGGCTCGGGCCGCTCGCTGACCGATCAAGCGGGGGGAGTGCACCGGTGGACGCGCCGCACACACTCCTCAGCGAGCGCTACCGCCTCGTCCGGGTCATCGCCGCCGGCGGCATGGGCGTCGTCTGGGAGGGCTGGGACGAGCTGCTCGAGCGGCCCGTGGCCGTCAAGCAGCTGCGCACCCAGCCCGGCGTCTCGGACGAGGAGGCCGAGACCGCCAAGAACCGGGCGATGCGCGAGGCTCGCATCGCCGCCCGCCTGCACCATCCGAACGCGGTCCCCGTGTTCGACGCGGTCGAGCAGGACGGGCAGCCGTGCCTGGTCATGCAGTACGTGCCGTCCACGCCGCTGTCGGCCCTGCTGCACGACGACGGGCCGCTGCCGCCCCGGGAGGCGGCCCGGATCGGTGCTCAGGTCGCGTCGGCCCTCGCGGCGGCGCACCGACTGGGCATCGTGCATCGCGACATCAAGCCGGGGAACGTGCTGCTCGACGAGGACGGGCGCGCCCTCATCAGCGACTTCGGTATCTCGCGGGCGCTCGGGGACACGACGCTCACGTCCACCGGCCTGGTGCACGGCACCCCGGCCTATCTCGCGCCGGAGGTCGCCCGCGGCGACGACTCGTCCTTCGCGTCGGACGTCTTCTCGCTCGGCTCAACGCTCTACGCAGCGGTCGAAGGCGCGCCGCCGTTCGGCGCCGACGCGAACTCCATCGCGGTGCTGCACCGCGTCGCGATGGGCGACTTCGCGCCGCCGCGGCACGCCGGAGCCCTCACGCCGCTCCTTCTCGACATGCTCGCGGCCGAGCCCGGCCGGCGGCCGCCGATGAGCCAGGTCGCCGCACGCCTCGACCAGCTGCGCAACTCGGCCGAATCCGAGCCGACGACCCGGCTGCGCCCGGGGCGCGACACCGAACCGGACGAGACTGCGGCCTGGGACGAGGAGAGCCGCCCGACGGCCGTCCTGCCCGTCGCGGCGGCCGCTGTCGCGGCCGCCGCCGTGCCGCCCACGGAACCGGAACCGTCGGCCGAGGTCGACCAGGACGCGGACGAGGAGCCGGACCCCGACCCGGAGGCGCTCGCCGACGAGCCCGAACCCGAACCGGAGCCGGGGGACGCGCTGCAGCAAGCGGAGGTCCTGGAACCCGGACCCGAGTCCGAGCCCGGCGACGAGGCAGGGCCGGAGGCGGAGGAGGACGAGTCGGCCCCGACGCCCGTCCCGCTCGCCGTCGAGGAGCCCACAGGCGCACCGGAGCCGACGCCCCGGACGCCCGTGCTCGGTGTGCCGGCACCACCGGAACCCGCCGTGGCGGTGCCACTCGACGCGCCCGGCGACGAGGCACCCGTGGAGGATCGCCCGCGCCGCACGGGGCTCATCGCGGTCCTCGTCGTGGTGATCCTGCTCGTGCTCGCCGCCCTGATCGCCGGCGGCGTGCTGCTCGCGTCGTCCCACGGCACCGCGCCCGCGACGAGCGCGCCGCCCGCGCACTCGACCGCGCCCTCGTCACCGGCGCCCACGTCCGCCGGCCCGAGCCTGAGCCCGAGCCCCACGGCCGCCTCCCCGAGCCCGTCGCCGAGCCCGACGCCGACCGCCACCGCCGCTCCCAGCCCGAGCCCGACGGCCACGAGCGCGCCGGTCTCCGGAACCCCCACGAGCGGCCAGCTCGCCGGTGCGCTCCGCAACTACTTCGCCCTGCTCCCGGGGAACACCGACGCCGCCTGGAACCGGCTGACGCCGTCGTTCCAGCAGGGCCACGCCCAGGGCCGGGCCTACTTCGACTCGTTCTGGGGCGGCTACCGCAGCGTCACGGTCAGCGCCGTCCAGGGCGAGGCGCCGGATCGGGCCAGCGCGACTCTCACGTACGTCGCCGACGACGGGACGCGCACGGTCGAGCACGACACCTTCCGGCTCGTCCGGCAGGGCGGCGTGCTGAAGATCGACGACCAGCACACGGGCTGAGGCCGTCGGGCCCCCTGGCTATCGTGGCCGACATGAGCCGGGAGCCCACCGCGACCCATCGCATCGGCCACGTCAGCGACAGCCACTTCACGGCATCCGGGCTGCTGCACGGGCGCGTTCCCGTGACGGAGACGTTCGCCGCGGCGCTCGGCGGCCTGGAGGCGAGCGGCGTGCCCCTCGACGCCGTGATCCACACGGGCGACGTCGCGGACGAGGGGGAGGCGGACGCCTACCTCGCCGCCCGGAACGCCATCGACGCCGCGGTCGCCCGCACCGGGTGGCGCGTGCTCACGGTGCCCGGCAACCACGACGACCGCGTGGCCATGCGCGACCACCTGCTCGGGCTGGCCCCCTCGGACGAGCCGATCGACGCCGTCGTCGACGTGGCGGGGCTGCGGGTCGTGCTGCTCGACACCTCGATCCCGCGGCACGTCGAGGGCGGCCTCGACGACGACCAGCTCGACCGCCTCCGCGAGGTGCTCCGCGAGCCCGCGGAGCACGGCAGCCTGCTCGCGCTGCACCATCCGCCCGTTCCGGTGGAGGTGACGGGGCTGCAACGGCTGCACCTCACCGGGCAGGATCGGCTCGCCGCCGCGATCAAGGGCACCGACGTGCGGGCCGTGCTCGGCGGCCACCTCCACTACGCGACGACGAGCGTCTTCGCCGGGATCCCGGTCTTCGTCGCTCCCGCGACCGCGTACACGATCGCGCTTCGGGGGCCCGGGGGCGGCGTCGCGGGACTCGACGGCGGCAGGGCGGTCGGCGTGCTCACCTGCTACGACGACGGCCGCGTGGGCTACTCGCTGCTGCCCGCCGGGGGCGAGCAGATCCTCACCACCACGCCGGATGCGGCCTTCGACGGCATGGGCGTCGACGTCGAGCGCTGAGCGGGCGCATCCTGGTCGCGTGCTGCTGAGCGACGCGATCGAGGCGCATCGCGCGCACCTCGAGGACGAACGCGGCTACTCCGCACACACCGTCGGCTCGTACGGCTCCGACCTCGCGGACCTCGTCAGGTTCGCCGGCGAGCGCGACGTCGTCGAGGCCGCGGCCCTCGACCTGGAGCTGCTCCGCGACTGGCTGTGGGCCGCGAGCACCGCGGGCCTCGCCCGGGCGACCCTCGCCCGCCGGGCCGCCGCCGCCCGCAGCCTCACGGCCTGGCT
>NZ_JAODBE010000134.1 GCF_025463795.1 Amnibacterium sp. | reverse complement strand
AACGCGGATCTCGCCTACAAGAACCAGTCGGGCGCGCTGAACGAGTCGATCTCGGACGTGTTCGGCTCCCTGGTGAAGCAGTACGCGCTGCGGCAGAGCGCTGCGGAGGCCGACTGGCTGATCGGCGCCGGACTGCTCGCGAAGGGCGTCAATGGCGTCGCCCTCCGCTCGATGAAGGCACCGGGCACCGCGTACGACGACCCGCAGCTCGGCGGCAAGGACCCGCAGCCCGCCCACGTCAAGGACTATGTGCGGACGACGGGCGACAACGGCGGCGTGCACACGAACTCCGGCATCCCCAACCACGCCTTCTCCCTGGCGGCCCTCGGACTCGGCGGCAACAGCTGGGACAAGGCCGGGCACGTCTGGTACGCCACCCTCACCGGCGGCGACCTGCGCACGAGCGCCACCTTCGAGGAGTTCGCGAGCCTCACCGCCCAGACGGCCGCGAAGCTCTACGGATCCGCGGAGCAGCAGGCGGTGACGGACGCATGGAGCCAGGTGGGCGTCGACATCCCGTGACCCGCATCGTCGTCACGCGCACGGGCGGGTTCGCCGGGATCGCCCGCACGACCGAGGTGAGCGATCCCGACGCGGTGGACCGGATCCTCGTCACGCTGCGCGACCGGAGGCCCACCGACGTCCCTCCGCGCCCCGACGGCTTCGTCTACGACTTCACGGTCGAGAGCGAGTCCGCGACCGCCGAGACGTACTCGGTGCCGGAGTCGACCCTGCCGCCGGAGGTCCGAGCCCTGCTCCGCTGAGCCCTCCCCGACGGAACCGAAGGGGACATCGGCCCGCGCGCCGCGGGGGCGGAGTCGACGTCGCATGTTCATCGAACGCATACCCGGCAGAGGGCGGACGGCTCAGCGGATCCGCTTGCCTCGCACCATGGACGTCCTGATCGCGATCGCCGCCGGTTGGCTCACGCTCGCCGCCGTGCTCACGGCCGCCGTCGCCCGCGCGCTCCACATGCGCGACGGCGGCTGACGGAGGGGCCGTCAGCCGACCTCGACCGCGCTCCAGCCGAGCAACGACTCCCGGGCCGCGAGCGCCAGCCGCACGGCGGCGAGCGAGGCGGCAGGGTCCCCGTCGCTCGGCCGCCTCCCCGTCCGGACGCACTCGAGGAACGCCCGAGCCTGGTCGGTGTACGGCTCGCCCGGGTCGACGTCGACGATCCGCTCGGCGCCGTCCTCGGACACCACGAGCTCGCTGCGCTCCTCGACGCCCGAGGCGAAGGAGTAGCGGGCCTGGCCCATGGCGCCGATGACCTCCAGCGACGTGCGGAACGGCGTCGACACGGGGGCGTCCCATCCGGCACGGACCCAGCCGACGGCTCCGCTCTCGTGCTCGACGCGCGCCTGCAGGGTGCCGTCGTCGAGCCGCGCGACCTCGACGCGTCGCGCCGGCCCCAGGAACAGCAGCAGCTGGTCGAAGTCGTGCACGGCGAGGTCCAGCAGTATCCCGCCGGACCGCTCCTCGTCCTCCAGCCACGGCGGCCGCCCACCGGTCGGCGAGAGCCGCGACGCCAGCACCCCCTGGAGCGCGCCGAACGATCCCGCGAGCCGCCGCACCGCGACGTACCCGGGGAAGAAGCGCACGACGTGCCCGATCATCAGCGTCCCCGAGGCCGCCGCACCGAGCCGGACGAGCTCGTCGCCGTCCGCCACGGTGCGGGCGAGCGGCTTCTCGAGCAGCACGTGCTTGCCCGCCGCGAGCGCCCGCCGCGTGAGCTCGAGGTGGGTGTCGGTGGGCGTGCAGATCGACAGCACCTGGATGGCCGGGTCGCGGAGCACGCCGTCCAGATCGGTCGTCGGACGCGCGGTCGGCACGCCCGCGAGCGGCCTCGGCGCTGCACGGTCGACCACCGCCACGACCTCGACCTCGGGGGCGAGCGCCGCCCACGCCTGCGCGTGCGCCTGCCCCATCCGGCCACCACCGACGATCGCGACCCTGGTCATCCCGCTGCTCCCCTCATCCGCACTGCGCATTTCCTTGACCCCGGGGCCGCGCCTCAATACCGTCCGACCACGACCAGGCGCCACCGGCACCGCCGATCGGACCATCCTGGTGGTCGAGGCTCCGGTGATCACAGCGACGTGAGAGGCGGACGACCGTGGGGAACCTTCGGAGGCAGTGGCGGCGGATGGCGCTGGCGGGCGCCACGATCGCGGCGCTCACGTTGACGGCGTGCAGCACCGGCGGGGGCGGGGGCGGGGGCTCAGCCACGCCCGCGGCCGGCTTCAAGCCCGGCTCGCTCGACCGCAAGTACGCCGGCACCACCATCTCGGTGATGATGCCGCCCTGGGGCTCGTTCAAGAAGTCGGTGCTGCAGCAGTTCACCGCGAAGACGGGCATCAAGGTCAATCTGCAGACCCTCGCCTGGGACTCCATCCACGACAAGGTCGTGACGACGGAGGCGAGCGGGCAGGCGCCCGCCGACGTGGTCGAGCTGGACTGGACGTGGGTGTCGCAGTTCGGCGCCGCCGGCTGGCTCGCCCCGCTCGACCAGTACCTGTCGGCCGCCCAGCTGAAGGACTCGGTGGGCGCGAGCACGTTCGTCCAGGGCGGGAAGCAGATCGGCGTCCCCTACTCGCTCGACTTCCGCGGCTCCGAGTACGACATGACGATGCTCAAGAAGGCCGGCATCACCTCGGCGCCGACGACGTGGGACGAGGTGCTCATCGCCGCGCGGGCCGTGAAGAAGGCGGGCGTCGTCGCCCATCCGATCGGGCTGCCCCTGAAGATCCTCGAGGGCACGTCGACGCCCTGGTACGCGCTCGTGCGCAGCTCCGGCGGCCAGATCCTCACGCCGAAGGGCAAGCCCGCCTTCGACAGCGGCGGTCTCGGGCAGGCGGCACTCGAGTTCATCCACACCGCCTACAGCGAGGGCCTCATCGATCCGGGCGCCATCGGGCTGACGGATCAGCAGGTGGGCGACAACTTCGCCGCAGGCGAATCCGCGATGGTGCTCGCGACGGGCCCCGGCGGGAACGCGCAGTTCACGGATCCGGCGAAGAGCAAGATCTCGAAGGACCAGCTGCAGTTCGCGCACGTTCCCGGGCAGAAGGACGCGACCGGTCCGACGGTCAGCCTCGAGGAGGCGCTGTCGATCCCGAAGGCCTCGAAGCACCCCGAGGCGGCGGCGGAGTTCATCACCTGGTGGCTGCAGCCCGCGCAGCTGATCACCGCGTACCACGACCCCGACATGGGCCTCCTGCCGCCGAGCAGCGCCGCGCTCAAGGAGCTCGCGGACAGCGGCAAGCTCGCCGACGCGCAGACGATCCAGACGCTCGAGCCGACCATCCAGGCGGTGATCCCCGGCGGCACCCCCACCTGGTACTCGAAGTTCAGCTCGGCGGCGGCCGCGACGATCCAGTCCGTGGCGCTGGGGCACACGAGCGCGGCGGCCGGCATTCAGAAGCTCGCGAAGCAGACCGACCAGTTCGCGTCGCAGGGGTAGGCGGTGCGCGCCGACCGAGCAGCTCTGCTTCCGGCGGCACGCGGACCGGCTCGGCCGAGCCCACGGCCCGGCCGGTCCGCCGCCCGCCGCCGCGCCAACCGGCTGGGGCTCGCACTCGTCGCGCCCGCGTTCGCCGTCATCGCGGTGCTCGTGCTGTACCCGACGATCAGCAGCGTCGTCGGGAGCTTCCAGCGGTACGAGCTGACGGATCCGAACCGGGCGTTCAGCGGCCTCCGCAACTACACGGCCGTGCTGTCGGACGACACCTTCCAGCAGGCGCTGCTGAACACCGGCGGCTACTTCGTGGTCATCACCCTGGCCGTGCTGCTCATGGGTCTCGGCACCGCGCTCTGGCTGCAGAGCCTGAAGGGCGCGTGGCGGGCGATCGCGCTCACCGTCATCGTGCTGCCCTGGTCGATCCCCGGCACGGTCGCGGGGGTGCTGTGGTCGTTCATCCTCAACCCCACCGGCTCCGGGTTGCTCAACTCCGTGCTGAAGTCGGTCGGCCTGATCGGGAGCTACCAGGCGTGGCTGAACAAGCCGATCGCCGGGATCGTCGTGATCGGGCTGACCGTCGCCTGGAGCGCGGTGCCGCTCGGCGTCGTCGTGCTGCTCGCAGGGCTCGAGGGCATCCCCCGCGAGATCTACGAGCAGAGCCTCGTGGACGGCGCGGACCGGCTGAGGCAGTTCGGCTCGATCACCCTGCCGCTGCTGCGGCCGGCGCTCGCGATCGTGCTGCTGAACGGCGCGGTGCTCGCGATCGGCCTCTTCGACCAGGTCTACGTGCTCGTCGGACTCGACCCGGACAAGATCACGATCGCCGGATCCATGTACCTCTACGCGTTCCGGGACTTCAACTTCGGATTCGGGTTCGCGGCCTCGGTCGTGGCCACCGCGATCACCGCGGCGATCTCCCTCGTCTACCTGCGGCTCGTCTACCGCGAGGAGGAGTACTGATGGCCACGCATCGCACCGGGTACGGGCCCCTCTGGGGCACGGTCCGGATCGTCGTCGGAATCCTCGTCGTCGTCTGGTCGCTCGCGCCGATCTACTGGGGCGCCGTCATCGCCTTCGCGAGCGTCGCCGACATCCGCCGCTCCCCCGCCGCGCTGCTCCCGCAGAGCATCGAGCTCGGCAACTTCGGCCGGCTGCTCGGGCCCGGATCCGCGACCCAGGGCGTCTTCCTCTCCGCGCTCGGCAGCTCCGTGATCCAGGCGCTCGGCACGACGGTCCTCACCCTCGCCGTGGCGCTTCCCGCGGCCTACGCGTTCGCCCGGCTGCGGTTCGCGGGCTCGCGCCTCCTGCTGACGGTGATCACGATCACGCTCGCGGTGCCGGTCTACCTCGTGCTGATCCCCCTCTTCCAGCTCGCCACGGCGACGGGGCAGATCAACACGCAGCAGGGGGTGATCCTCGTGCTGACCTCGGCAGCGCTCCCGCTCGCGATCTGGATCCTCCGCAGCCACATCGTCACCCTCCCGGAGGACCTGGAGGCCGCGGCCCGGCTCGACGGAGCCGGCACCTTCCGGGTGCTCGGCAGCATCATCGGGCCGCTCGTCGCGCCCGGCCTCGTGGCGGCCGCGGTGGTGACGTTCCTCGCGAGCTGGGGCGCCTTCCTGATCCCGCTCGTCTACGCGAACTCGTCCGGAACGGAGCCGCTCACCGTGCTCATCCCGACGTTCGCGAACAAGTTCAGCAGCGACTACGGGCTGCAGTCCGCGGCCGGGCTCGTCGCGGTGCTGCCGCCCGTGCTGCTCGTCGTGCTGCTGCAGAAGTACCTGCTCTCCGGACTGCTGAAGGGGGCGACCAAGTGACTCCACGGGACGGCACGGACGACGACCTGCCCGCGCTCGGCGCGATCGCCGCCGCGAGCTTCGACCTCGATCCGGAGGACGCCGCGGAGCTCCCTCGGCTGCTCTGGACCGAGGACGCGGGCACGACGCGGATCCGGCTCGTCGCGGAGCGGGACGGCGGGCCGGTGGGCGTGCTGCTCGGCAGCCTGCAGGGCGACGACGCGTTCCTCGACCTCGTGGTCGTGGCGCCCGCGGCGCGCGGTGCCGGCATCGCGCGGGCGCTCCTCGCCGCGTGGGAGCGGCGCGCGGCGGCGTCGGGCGCGACCCGGTCGCGTGCCGGCGAGAACCTGCGCACGTACGCCTGGCCGGGGGTCGACATCCGCTACACCGCGTTCCTCGCGATGCTGCTCCGCAGCGGGTACACACGGGCGAAGACCGTCTACAACATGGACGTCGCCCTCGACCACGTCCCCGCGCCCACACCCGATGCGCTCGCCCGCCTCGAGCGCGCCGGCCTCACCGTGCGGCGGGGCGAGCCGGGCGACGCGGACGCCGTCGGCGAGCACGCGCTGCGGCTCTGGTCGGACATCTCCGACGTGTGGTTCCGCGAGACCCGCGCCGCCCTGCACCGGGAGCCGCCGCCGATCTTCCTCGCGTTCCGCGGCGAGCAGGTCGTCGGCTTCGCGGCCCACGGCATCCACCGCCCGTCGCTCTACGGACCGATCGCCACGGATCCCGCCGAGCAGGGCCACGGCATCGGTGCCGTGCTGTCCGACCTCTGCCTCGCGGACATGGCCGCCCGCGGCGTCCAGGTGGCGCAGATCGGCTGGGTGGCCGAGACCGCGATCCCCTTCTACTCGCGGACCGCAGGCGCCCGCCTCGGCCGCTGCTTCTGGATGATGAAGAAGACGCTCGGAGGAGCGGCCCGATGACCGGGATCCGCGACGACTGGACGTTCGTGGTCTGCGACTCCCTCGAGAAGGTGTTCGCCGACCAGCGGCCCCGGCCGATGAACCGGGACATCCCGATCACGGCCTTCGCCGGCGAATCCGTCTCCTTCCAGATCGCGTTCCTGCCCCCGGCGGCGCAGTCGTTCGACGACGTCGGCGCGGTGCTCGTCGAGGTCGGCGCGGCCGCGGCCGCCGTCACGGAGGTCGCGAGCGTGGACCTCGTGCCCTGCACGCTCGTCGCGTTCGAGCCCCACGACGACGGCTGGCTGCGCGACACCGCCGGGCTCTACCCCGACCTGCTTCGCCCGCTGCCGGCGGACGGCCGCGTGGTGCCGTACCTGGGGCAGTGGCGGTCGGTCTGGTGCACGGTCGCGGCTCCCCCGATGGACGGCGAGCTGCCCGTCGAGGTCGTGCTGCGGTCCGCGACGACCGGCCGGGCGCTGTTCAGGACCACCGTGCCGGTGCGGGTGCATCCCCAGCCGCTCCCGGAGCTCGACATCGTGAACACCCAGTGGGTGCACGGCGACGGCCTCGCCGGCTACTACGGCGTCGAGGTCCACAGCGAGGAGTACTGGGCGATCCTCGAGCGCTTCGTCGGCGCGGCGGCCGCGATGGGCGTGAACTCGGTGCTCACCCCCGTCTGGACGCCGCCCCTCGACACCGCCGTCGGCGGCACCCGCCGATCCGTGCAGCTCGTCGACATCGTCGACGACGACGGCACCTACCGGTTCGACTTCGCGCGGCTCTCCCGGTGGATGGACCTCTGCCGGCGGCAGGGCATCCGGCACCTCGAGATCGCGCACCTGTTCACGCAGTGGGGCGCGGAGCACACCCCCGCCGTGTACGTCCGGTCCGGCTCGGGAACCGAGCAGCGCTTCGGCTGGCAGACCGACGCCACGGATCCGGAGTACCGGCGCCTGCTCGAGGCCCTGCTCCCGGCCCTGCGGCAGGAGCTGGATCGCGGATGGGGCCTCGACCGCGTGATCTTCCACATCTCCGACGAGCCGCACGGCGAGGCGATGCTCGCCTCCTACCGGGCGGCTCGCGCCGTGGTCGACGACCTGCTCGAGGGCTGCACGATCGTCGACGCCCTCAGCGACTTCGCCTTCTACTCGTCGGGCGTCGTCGAGCACCCGGTGGTCGCCACGGACGCGCTCGATCCGTTCCTCGCCGCCGAGGTGACCGACCTCTGGATGTACTACTGCGTCGGCCAGCACACGGGTGTCGCCAACCGCTTCATCGGCCAGCCGTCGACCCGCAACCGGGTGCTCGGGAGCCAGCTCTTCCGCTTCGGCGCGGCCGGGTTCCTGCACTGGGGCTTCAACTTCTACAACGCCCACCTCTCCACGCACCCGATCGACCCGTTCCAGGACACGACCGCGGGCGGCGCCTTCCTCGCCGGGGATCCCTTCGTCGTCTACCCGGGCGACGACGGCCACCCGTGGGCGTCGATCCGCTACCGCGTCTTCGCCGAGGCGATGGCCGACCACCGGGCGATGCAGGCGCTCCGCGACCTCGCGGGCACCGAGGCCGTGCTCCGCATCGTGGACCCGGACAGTACCCTCTCGATGACGCGCTACAGCGACGACCCCGACCACTACCGGCGTGTGCGCGCGGCTCTCACCGACGAGATCGTGCAGCGCTCGAGCTGAGGCCCCGGCCTCCGCCGAATCCGGGCGCCTTCCGACAGACCGGGCGCAAAAAGACGCCCGACGTGTCGGAAGCCGCCCGCGCTCCGCAGGTCGAGGGTTTGTCGCGGATCGCCGCGGAGGTGGCCGAGGTCGGTGCGAGAGGATGAAGCCCGACGCCCTCGCCGGGCTCCAGGTGCCGGGGGGTGATGGGAGCAGCAATGCCGCAACGCCGCACGTTCGTCCTCGTCGACGGCGAGAACATCGACGCCACCCTCGGCTCGACCGTGCTCGGGCGCAAGCCGGAGCCGAGCGAGCGGCCCCGCTGGGAGCGGGTGCTCGAGTTCGCGCGCCGCCTGTGGGGCCAGGACGCCACCGGTCTCTTCTTCCTGAACGCCTCGAACGGCTACCTGCCCGGCCCGTTCGTCACCGCGCTGACGCAGATCGGTTTCCGTCCGGTCCCGCTCGCGGGCGGGGCGAACGAGAAGGTCGTCGACATCGGCATCCAGCGCACCCTCGACGCGCTCGTCGGCCGTGACGCGGACGTGCTGCTCGGCAGCCACGACCGCGACTACCTCGAGCAGGTCGAGCGGCTGCTCGACAGCGACCACCGGGTCGGCATCCTCGGCTTCCCCGAGCTCGTCAGCGGCGCCTACGCCGGCCTCGACGTCCCCCTCTACGACCTCGAGACCGAGGTGCACGCCTTCAACACGCCGCTCCCCCGCGTGCGCATCATCCCGCTCACCGAGTTCGATCCCGAGGCCTTCCTCCGCTGACAGGCCGGGAGGCGAGCAGGCCACGGAGGGGACCTGCCCCTCGACCCGGTCGGCTGCCATGATGAGCGCGTGGGCAACGGAGTCCCCGCGACGCGGGCAGCGTGCGAGGCCTCCGCTGCTGCACGCCTCCGCTGGTCACCCGACGCCCGGCTGCGCGGGAAGGCCGGCGGGTGAGCTCTCCGGATCGGCTCGGCGCCGAGGGCGACGGCGGGACGGCTCCGCACACCCGGGCGATGGGCACGTCCGACGGCCGCGTGCCCCTCACCCTTCGCCTCGGCGTGATCGGGCACCGGTGGCTTCCGAGCGACGAGCAGGTGATGCGGGCGCTCGGCGTGGTGCTGGACGGGGTCGAGCGCGCGTTGCCGCCTCGGAGCAGATCCACCGACACCGAGCTGGTGGTGGTGAGCTCGATCGCTGACGGCGCCGATCGCATCGTCGCGCGAGCCGCGATGGAACGGGGCGGCCGGCTCGAGGCGGTGCTGCCCGCCCCTCTCGAGGTCTTCCGGCGCGATTTCGACCCGGCCTCGGCGACCGACTTCGACGACCTGCTGAACGCGGCGTCCACCGTCGTCGTGGTCGCGCAGCACGTGGACGATCTCGCCTACCGCACGGCCGCGCGAGCGGTGGTCGATCGATCCGACATCGTCCTCGCGATCTGGGACGGGCTTCCGTCCCGGGGGCCCGGAGGAACGGCGGAGACCTATGACTACGCCGTGCTGCAGCGGAAGGCGGTCTGGTGGCTCGAGGTCACGCGGACGGACGAGGGCGTGCGGATCTCGGACAGGGGCGCTCCTGAGCTCCGCCCGGTGCTCTCCCGTGAAGCCCGTGAAGGCCTCGACCTCTTCAACGGACGGCTGGGAGACGAGAGGCCGCGAGTCTCCCAGCCCACCGAGCTGCAGGCGGTGTTCGGTCGCGCAGACCGGACCGCGGTCCGCAGCCAGCGCCGGCTCCGAACCCTCACGATCGTGAACTTCGCCTTGGCCGTCGCCGCCGTGACCGTGCAGGCTGCGGAGCTCGCGTTCCACCCCAGCCTGCCGTGGCTCCCCGCGCTCGAGCTCGTCGCGCTCGTCACGATCGCGGTCTCGCTCACCGTCCTCAGGCGGGGCCACTACCTCGACCGATGGACGGCGAGCCGGTACCTGGCGGAGCGCATCCGCGCTGCGATCGTCCTGCTCGCGGTCGGTCTCATCCCGGCCACAGGGCGTGAGCGGGTCGACCTCGTCGCCGACCCCGACGTCGAATGGGCGACCCGAGCACTGCTCGAAGCGACCTGGCGCACCGCGTCCGCGCCGCCCTCGGCGGATCTGAAGGGCGTGAAGCGTCGCCTCATCACCGGATGGCTCCACGACCAGGTGGAGTACCACCGCGGCACCACCAGGCGCTACTTCGCCTTCGACCGCATCGCGTTCGCCGTCACGCTGACGCTCTTCGTGGCGAGCGTGCTGCTGTCCCTCCTCAGCCTGCTCGTCGCGCTCGCCGGTGCCGAGTCGGACGCCGACGCGATCGGCT
>NZ_JAODBE010000127.1 GCF_025463795.1 Amnibacterium sp. | reverse complement strand
GACGCGATCGGTGCTGCCGCCGCCGCGCAGGCGGCGTTCCCCGCCGCCGGCGCCGCGAGCGCGGTGGCCTGGCTGCGCACCGACCCGTTGTCGCTGCTGATCGGCATCGTCGCGGTGATCCTCGCCGCGCGGTCCCGGTGGTTCGTCCCGGTCGCCGCCGTGGCCGCCCTCACCGCGCTGACGGCGTTCTGGCCCGACGGCCGCGACGCGGTCGCGCCGATCGTGCTGCTGCTTCCTCTCCTCACCGTCGCGACGGCGATGGTGATCGACCGCGCCATCGTCGCGCTCGGGCGGCCGCAGTTCCTCACGAGCGCGGTCGGATCCGGCTGGCTGATGGCCGTCGTCGCCCTGCTCGTCGTCGCCGCCGTCGTGTGGATCGTCTCCCTCCCGGCGCTGCAGACCGGCGCACGTCAGCCGCTGAGCCGGGCACAGCGCTGGGTCGACACCTCCGTGCCGCCCGGTCAGGTGGTGCTGGTCGACCTCGGCGTGTGGCCCGACCTCGCCCACGGCGCCCGCGCCGCGGTCGGCTGGTACGCGGCAGCGGACGACGCTCCCGCGCCGAGCTCCGCCCCCTGGTCGAGCGCCGACTACCTCGTGACGACCGGCGACGCGCTCGACGCCTCGACGGGTGCCGCGCGTGCGACGCTCGCGCGCTCGCTCGCCGTCGCCCGGTTCGGCAGCGGCGCGACCGCGGTCGACGTCCGTGCCGTACGGAGCTCGCCCGAACCGACCCCCTCGAGCGCGCCGCCCAGCGCGGCCGAGGGGCGGGCGGCCGACGCCCGGCGGCAGACCGGGGCCGAGCTCGCCACGAACCCCCGGCTCACGGTCGACGGAGCCGATCGGGCGCTCCTGCAGGGCGGCGACGTCGACAGCCGGGTCTCGATCGTGCTCGGTCAGCTGCTCGCCGTGCATCGCCTGACGATCGGCGGCTTCCCCGCCCTCAAGGGCGACACTGGGACCGTGCGCCGCCAGGTGCTGATCAGCGCCATCGACGGGCACCCGGTGCCCCACGACGCCGACGCGACCGGCACCGTGCTGCGGTACCTGTCGGCGTTGCGGGGCCCGTATGCGACGTCGACCATCGATGCGACGGACGCCGGCGTGCTCGCCACGTTCGCTCCCGATCCGACCTTCGTCCCCTCGTCCTGAATCGAAGGAGTCCTCGTGGGAATGCCGTCTCGCCCCCTCGCCGCCATGGCGGCGCTTCTGGGCGCCGTGCTCATCGCCCTGCTCCCGGTCGCGCCCGCGTCGGCGGCGGCCGCCACCGGCTGGGTGCGGGTGGCGCATCTGTCCCCGGACACCAAGCAGGTGGACGTGACCCTGTCGAGCCTGTCCGGCGACACGGTGCTGTACAAGCTGTCGAGCGTCGGCTACGGCGCGGTGTCCCAGTACATCAAGCTGCCCGTCGGCACCTACGCGATCGCGATGGTGCCCGCGGGCGCCCCGGCCGGCACGACGCCCGTGGTGAAGGCCTCGGTCAGCGTCGGCCAGGGCAAGGCCGAGACCGTCGCCGCGGTCGGGCTCAACAAGGACCTCCAGACGCACGTGTACAGCGATGCGCTCGGCTCGCCGGCATCCGGGTCCGCCCGCGTGCGCGTGCTGCAGGCGTCGACCACGCACCCCACCGTCACGGTGAAGGCCGGATCCACCACGGTGGCGTCGTCCGCGAAGTTCGCGACGACGAGCGGCTACGTGGACGTTCCCGCCGGGACCGTGCCGGTCACCATGACCTCGGGCTCCACGAGCAGGACGATGAACGTCTCCCTGCCGGCGGGCAGCGTGCACACGCTGTTCGTGCTCGACACGTCCTCGCACGGCCTCACGGTCAGCACGGTGCTCGACAGCTCCGCGGCGGCGGTGACGCCGACCGGGTCGATCGACACGGGCGCCGGCGGCCTGGCCGGTCCGGTCGGCCTCGCCCCCGTGGCCGCCGGTCTCGCCGCGCTGGCCGCGCTCGGAGCTGCCGGCGCGGGTGCGCTGCTGGCCCGCAGGCGGACGGCGGACCTCCCCACCCGATGACCTCGTCGAGCCGGCCGCTGCGCCGTCGCGTCGTGGCGGCCCTGATCACGGCGGCGGTGCTCGCGGACGCGGGTGTCGCCGCCGGGGCCGCGGTCACCGCAATGCGGGAGGGCGCGGGCCACCACGCGGGGACGTCGAGAGCGAGCGCGCTCGCGCTGGCGGCCGAGCACGTCGAGCGGGGCGCCGCGCGGGGCCTGCAGGATCCGCGGACGGCGGCGCCCGTCCCGAGGTCGACCGCGGTGCCGACACGCGTGCTCATCCCGCGGATCTCGGTCGACGCCCCTCTCGAGACGCTGTCGCGCGACGCGAAGGGCGTGCTCCAGCCACCCACGCAGTGGCCGGACGCCGGCTGGTACGCGAACGGCGTCGTGCCGGGTGACACGGGCGCCGCGGTTCTCGCCGGCCACCTGGACACCACGAAGCGCGCGGCGGTCTTCGTGGACCTCCGCCTGCTGCGGCCCGGTGACCGGATCGAGGTGCGGATGTCGGACCACCGCACCCTGGACTTCACAGTCACGTCGGCCAAGGTCGTGCAGAAGGCGCTGTTCCCCACCTCGGCGGTCTACGGCCCGACGCCGGATCCGCAGCTCCGGCTCATCACCTGCAGCGAGCCGTTCGACGAGGTCCACGGCGTGTACGCCGACAACCTCGTCGTCTTCGCGACGCTCGACCACTGACCGTCCCGCATCCCGGGAGGCCCCCGACCGGCACCTCTCGCCTCTCGCGTGGCAGGTGCAGGTGCCCGTCCAGAACGGCCGGCCGGGCCCCCACGCGGGCGCGGAGCCGGCACAGGGACGTCGGGCCGGCTCAGAGGGCGACGGTGATCGCGGCCGACTCGGCGGGCAGCACCAGCCGGCCGCCGTCGACGGCGACGCCCGGCGCCGTGGTGAGCACGAGCGACCCCGCAGCGGGAACCCGCGACTCGGCGATGCCGAGGTTCGCGGCGACGGTCACGCCGCCGCGGCGCAGCACGATGGTGCCGGCCGCGTCGTCGGCGACGGCGTCGATCGTCGGGAACCGCGGGTCCGTGAGCTCCGGCAGCCGGTGGCGCAGGTCGATCAGCCGCCGGTGCAGGTCGAGCAGCGCCGCGTGCGCGCCCGTCTGCGGCTCCGACCAGTCGAGCTTCGACCGCCAGAACGTCTCCGGATCCTGCGGATCGGGCACGACGGCCGGGTCCCAGCCCATCTTCGCGAACTCCGCGATGCGGCCCTCGGCGGTCGCCTTCCCGAGCTCCGGCTCCGGGTGCGAGGTGAAGAACTGCCAGGGGGTCGAGGCGCCCCACTCCTCTCCCATGAACAGCATCGGGCTGAACGGGGTCATGAGGTTCAGCACCGCGCCGATCGCCAGCCGCGCGGGGGAGAGGGTCGCGGAGAGCCGGTCGCCCGTCGCACGGTTGCCGATCTGGTCGTGGTCCTGCGCGAAGGTCACGAGGCGGTGCGCGGGCAGGGTGAGCCGGTCGACGGGCCGGCCGTGGTGGCGCTCCCGGAAGCTCGAGAAGGTGCCGTCGTGGTGGAAGCCGTGCGTGAGCACCCGCTGCAGCACGCCGAGCCCCGCGAAGTCCTCGTAGTACCCGGTGGTCTCGCCCGTGAGGGCGACGTGCAGCGCGTGGTGGAAGTCGTCGCTCCACTGCGCGTCGAGGCCGTAGCCGTGCGCCTCCCGCGACGTGATGAGGCGGGCGTCGTTCATGTCCGACTCGGCGATGAGCGTGAGCGGCCGGCGCAGGTGCGCCGACAGGACGGCGACCTCCTCCGCCATCTGCTCGAGCAGGTGCTTCGCGCGGTGGTCGACGAGGGCGTGCACCGCGTCGAGCCGCAGCCCGTCCACGTGGTGGTCGCGCAGCCACATCAGCGCGTTCTCGATGATGTAGCGGCGCACCTCGTCCGAGTCGGGCCCGTCGAGGTTCACCGAAGCGCCCCACGTGTTGCCGCCGACCTCGGCGAGGTAGGGCCCGTACTCCGGCAGATAGTTGCCGGAGGCGCCGAGGTGGTTGTAGACGACGTCCTGGATCACCGCGAGGCCGCGCTGGTGGCACGCGTCGACGAACCGCTGATAGGCGGCAGGGCCGCCGTAGGTCTCCTGCACCGCGTACCAGAGCACGCCGTCGTAGCCCCAGTTGTGCGTGCCGTTGAAGGCGTTGACCGGCAGCACCTCGACGAAGTCGATCCCGAGCGCCACGAGGTGGTCGAGCCGCTCGATCGCGGAGTCGAGGGTGCCCTCGGGCGTGAACGTGCCGACGTGCAGCTCGTAGATCACCCCGCCGGCGAGGGGGCGGCCCGTCCAGGCGTCGTCCTGCCAGCGGTGCACCGACGGGTCGAACCGCTGGGACGCCTCGTGCACCCCGCGCGGCTGCCGCCGCGAGCGGGGGTCGGGCAGCACGCGGTCGTCGTCGCCGAGCAGGTAGCCGTACTCGGCGTCGGGTGCGACCTCCGTCAGCTCGCCGGCGGCGGGCTCCCACCATCCGTCGACGCCCCGGACGAGGTCGTGGTCCGATCCCCGGCCCCCGTCCGCGCCGGGAAGCACCCGCACACGGACCCGGTCGGGCTTCGGCGCCCACACGGCGAGCGGATGGCGGATCGTCACGGCTTGCCCCCTTCGGTCACGAGCAGTGCGACGGGATACTGCGTGAGCAGGTCGGCCAGCCGCAGGGAACCGCCTGGGAAGTCCCGCCCGGTGATCACGTCGCGCACCGGCGCGGAGCCCACGTCGAGCACGGTGTCCCGCCACCAGTCCGACTCGGCGAGACGGACGGGCAGCCGTGTGGCCACGGCGATGGCGCCGCCACGGTCGAACGCCACGACGTGGTCGGCGGCCGGACCGGTGGCCGCGAGCGGCGTGTACCCGGTGAAGAGCTCGGGCCGGGTGCGGCGCAGGCGGAGAGCCTGTGCGACGACGAGCAGCTTCGCCGCACCGGTCGCGTCGATCTCGGGCAGGGCGCCGGCGTCGATCTGCTTCAGCAGCTCCCGCCGGTCCGCGTAGTCGACCGGGCGACGGTTGTCGGGGTCGACGAGCGACGTCTCCCAGAGCTCGCTGCCCTGGTAGACGTCCGGCACGCCGGGGGCAGCGAGCTGGAGGAGCTTCGCGGCGAGGCCGTTCGACCACCCGGCCGGCGCCAGGCTCGTCGCGACCCGTTCGACGATCGCGTGCACCCGGTCGTCGTCGTAGACGGCGTCGACCGCCGCGTGCATCCGCCGCTCGAAGGCCTCGTCAGGATCCGTCCAGGTGGTCGAGACGCCGGCCTCGCGGGACGCCTTCTCGGCGTAGGCGTGCAGGCGGTGCCGCTCGATCGGCCAGGCGCCCACCGTCGCCTGCCATAGCAGGTTCGCGAACGTCTCGTCGCCGATCGGGGCGATGGCCTCGAGCGCGGCGAGGGTCTCGGCCCACTCGCGCGGCACCTCGGCGAGCACGTCGATCCGCGCGCGGACGTCCTCGCCCCGCTTCGTGTCGTGCGTGGAGAGCGTCGTCATGGCGGAGGACCAGCGGTCCTGCCGCCCCGCCATGCGCTCGTGGAACCGCTCGACCGACTCGCTGAAGACGTTCGGCTCGCCGCCGACCTCCGTGAGGCTCGTGAGGCGCGGGTAGCGGTAGAAGGCGTTGTCCTCGACGCCCTTCGCCATCACCATGCCCGACGTCTGCTGGAACCGCTGCGAGATCGGCGAGCCCACCTCCTTCAGCAGGCGCACCACCGCGTCGAGCTCCGGTTCGAGCTCCGGACGGCGGCGACGGGCCTCGTCGGCGGCCTCGTCGAGGTACTCCTCGCCGAACGGCAGGTACGAGCGGTAGACGGGGAAGCAGGCGAGCAGCTCGCCGACCGCGTCCGCGAGCCGGTCGTGGTCCTGCCCGGTCTCCCACTCACCCTCGCGGACGAGGCGCAGCACCTCGGAGTGCAGGATGCCGTCGGCGACGGAGCGCTTGGTCGTGTGGACGAGCTCGTGCCAGTCGACGGGACCGCCCGCGAGCCGCGCCGCGAGCGCCGTGAGCGGCTCCTCGCCGGACGGATCGACGAGCACGCGGTCGAAGTCGCCGAGCGCGTCGTAGCCGGTCGTGCCGGCGGTCGCCCACATGTCGGGCATCGGCTCGTCGCCCTCGAGGATCTTCTCCACGAGGACGTAGACGCCGCCCGTCGCCGCCGCGAGGCGGTCGAGGTAGGCGCCCGGGTCGAAGAGGCCGTCGGGGTGGTCGATGCGCAGGCCGTCGACGAGGCCCCGGCGCACCCAGTCGAGGATCGCGGCGTGCGACTCGTCGAACACGGCGGGCAGCTCGACGCGGATCGCCGCGAGGGTGTTCACCGCGAAGAACCGGCGGTAGTTGAGGTCGAAGTCGGCGCGGCGCCAGTCGACGAGCTCGTAGTGCTGGCGGGAGTGCACCGTGACCGGGTCGGCGCCGTCGTCCGCCGTGCCCGGCGCGATCGGATACCGGTTGTCGTAGTAGGCGAGCTCGTCGCCTCGGCCCACGGCCCCTTCCGGGCCGGGGACGACCGTCAGCCGGGCGAGGTCGTCGGCGCTGCCGAGCACGGGGATCCTCAGCTTGCCGTTCCCGAACTCCCAGTCGATGTCGAACGCCTCCGCGTAGCGGGACGCCGGCCCGTACGTGAGGAGGTCCCACCACCAGGGGTTCCGCTTCGGCGTGGCGACGCCGACGTGGTTCGGGACGATGTCGACGAGCACGCCGAGCCCGGCGGCGTGCGCCGCCGTCGCGGCTTCGACGAGCCCCTCGTCGCCGCCGCGGGCGGGGTCGACGCGGTCGTGGCGCACCACGTCGTAGCCGTGGTCCGAGCCCGGCTCCGCCTCGAGCAGCGGCGACAGGTAGATCCAGTCGACGCCGAGGTCGGTGAGGTAGTCGGTGAGCTCGGCGGCCGAGTGCAGGTCGAAGGCGTGCCGCACCTGCACCCGGTACGTCGAGACGGGCGTGCGCGGGCTCACCTGCCCCCTCCCTTCCCGACCACCGGGATGGGGCCGGTGGCCGACGTGGTGGCGTAGGACGCGAGCGACGCCGCGACGGAGTGGTCCGGCTCGACCTCGGGCTCCTGGTGGGCCTGCAGCACGACGAGCGAGCGGGCCTCGAGGGGCAGCTGGGTGCCCGCCTTCAGGGAGGTGCGGTCCGCGGCCTTGCCGGCGGTGTCGACGACGACGTCCCACGACGTGTTGAAGGACTTCGGCGGCAGCTTGAACCGCACCGCCTCCTCGGCGGCGTTGAAGTAGAGCAGGAAGTCGTCGTCCGAGATGCGCTCGCCGCGCAGGTCCCGGTCGCGGATGCCGTCACCGTTCAGGTAGACCCCGACCGCCTTGCCGAATCCGCTGTCCCAGTCCTCCGGTTGCATCTCGGTGCCGTCGGGCCGCAGCCACACGATGTCGGGCTTCGGGGCGCCCTCCTCGCGCTTCGCGGGCCTGCCGTCGAAGAACCGTGCCCGGCGGAAGATCGGATGGTCGCGCCGCAGCCGCGACACCGCCGCGGTGAACTCGATGAGCGGGTGGTCGGACTGGTCCCAGTGCACCCAGCTGATCTCGCTGTCCTGCGCGTACGAGTTGTTGTTGCCGCCCTGGGTGCGGCCGAGCTCGTCCCCGTGCAGGATCATCGGCACGCCCTGGCTGAGCAGAAGCGTGGCGATGAAGTTGCGCTGCTGCCGAGCCCGGATCTCGAGCACGGCCTGGTCGTCCGTCTCGCCCTCGGCGCCCGAGTTCCAGGACCGGTTGTGGGATTCGCCGTCGTTGCCGTTCTCGCCGTTCGCCTCGTTGTGCTTCTCGTTGTAGGAGACGAGGTCTCGGATGGTGAACCCGTCGTGCGCGGTCACGAAGTTGATCGACGCGACGGGCCGGCGGCCGGAGTTCTCGTAGAGGTCCGCGGATCCGGTGAGCCGGGCGGCGAACTCGCCGAGCGTCGACGGCTCGCCCCGCCAGAAGTCGCGCACGGTGTCGCGGTACTTGCCGTTCCACTCGGTCCACTGCGGGGGGAAGTTGCCGACCTGGTAGCCGCCGGGGCCGATGTCCCAGGGCTCGGCGATGAGCTTGACCTGGCTGACCACCGGATCCTGCTGCACGAGCTCGAAGAAGGTCGAGAGGCGGTCGACCTCGTAGAACTCGCGGGCGAGCGTCGCGGCGAGGTCGAAGCGGAAGCCGTCGACGTGCATCTCCGTCACCCAGTACCGGAGCGAGTCCATGATCAGCTGCAGCGCGTGCGGGTGCCGCACGTTGAACGAGTTGCCCGTGCCGGTGTAGTCCATGTAGAAGCGCTTGTCGTCGTCGACGAGGCGGTAGTACGCCTCGTTGTCGATGCCGCGGAACGACAGCGTGGGGCCCATGTGGTTGCCCTCGGCGGTGTGGTTGTAGACCACGTCGAGGATCACCTCGATGCCGGCGGTGTGCAGCGACCTGACCATCGCCTTGAACTCCTGCACCTGCTCGCCGAGCTGGCCGGTGGCGGCGTACTCGTTGTGGGGAGCGAAGAACCCGATGGTGTTGTAGCCCCAGTAGTTGCGGAGGCCCTTGTCGAGCAGGGTCGAGTCCTGCACGAACTGGTGCACCGGCATGAGCTCGATCGCGGTCACGCCGAGCTTCTGCAGGTGGTCGATGACCACCGGATGCGCGACGCCCGCGTAGGTGCCGCGGTCCTCCTCCGGGATGTCCGGATGCAGCTCGGTGAGGCCCTTCACGTGGGCCTCGTAGATCACCGTGTCCTTGTAGGGCGTGCGCGGGGTGCGGTCCCCGGTCCAGTCGAAGAACGGGTTCACGACCACCGACAGCATCACGTGGCCTGCCGAGTCCTCGTCGTTCGTCGAGTCGGGGTCGCCGAAGGTGTAGGAGAACAGGGACCGGTCCCAGTCGAACTCGCCGACCGTCGCTTTCGCGTACGGGTCGAGGAGCACCTTGTTGCGGTTGCAGCGCAGCCCGTTCGCCGGGTCGTACGGCCCCGTGACGCGGTAGCCGTAGCGCTGGCCGGGCTGCACCTGCGGCAGGTAGCAGTGCCACACGTAGGCGTCGACGTCGATGAGCTCGACGGTGACCTCGGTGCCGTCCTCGTCGAAGAGGCACAGCTCCACCTTCTCGGCGACCTCCGAGTAGAGCGCGAAGTTCGTGCCGCTCCCGTCGAAGGTCGCCCCGAGCGGGTAGGGGGTTCCTGGCCAGGTCTGCACGTGGATCTCCTTGTCGGGAAGCGGGGTCGCCGGGCGGGCGACGAGACACGGTAGCGGCGCTCGGCTGAGCGAGTTCGTGCATCGGCTGGACCCGCGATGCTCTGTCAGTCCTCTCCCAGGGTGCGGATCGGCGGGTGACGGGGCGGCGGGCTAGCGTGCTTCCCATGACCAACCTCGCCGTGCAGCTCGCGGACACCGTGAAGTCCTTCGGAGTGAAGGCCGTCTACGGGGATCCGCAGGACATCGAGGGCACGACCTTCGTGCCTGTCGCGCTCGTCGCCTACGGCTTCGGCGCCGGGGAGGGTGAGGGCCCCGACGGAGAGGGGGCCGGCGGTGGCGGCGGGGGCGGCGGCTACACGCTGCCCATCGGCGCCTACGTCGGCGACAGCCTCGGGGTGCGCTTCCAGGCGAACCCCGTCGCGCTGCTCGCCGTCGGCATCCCGTTCGTCTGGGTCGCGGGCAAGGCGCTCGCCCTCGTGATCAAGGCGCTCAAGAAGTAGCCGCATCCGACGTCGTCGGGGCCGGGCGGCGGTGTTCAGGGGGGCCGGCGGCCGAGCACGGTGTTCTCGCCGACGTCCGGAGAACGACGGATGGATCCCGGATCCGACCGGGGTTCGCGCGGGGGCAGGCCGTCCGCATGCCTATGATCCGGCGTGACCGAACTCGGAGCGCGCCGCACGCTCGCCGCAGGCGCGGGCATCGCGGCGGCCGCGGCCGCGATCGGCGCCGGTGAGCTCGTCGCCGCGGTGCTGCATCCGTCGGCCAGCCCGCTGCTGTCGGTCGGCTCGCTCGTCATCGACCTCACGCCCGGCTTCCTGAAGGAGGCGGTGATCGCCGCCTTCGGCACGGGCGACAAGGGCTTCCTCGTCGTCGTGCTCCTCGTGCTGCTCGTCGTGCTCGGTGCGATCGCCGGCGTGGCCGAGCTGCAGCGGCCGCGGGCCGGGCGGATCCTCGTCGCCCTGCTCGCGGTGGTGGCCGGCGGTGCCGCGGTCACCCGCCAGGGCGCCGCCGTCGTCGACGTCGCCCCCTCGCTCGTCGACCTCGCGGTCGGCGTCCTCGTGCTCGGCGCACTCGTGCGCCGCATCCGCGCGCCCGGGACCGCGGCGGGCGGCCCGTCACGCCGCGCCCTCGTGATCGCGACGGCCGCCACGGCAGGGGCGG
>NZ_JAODBE010000120.1 GCF_025463795.1 Amnibacterium sp. | reverse complement strand
GTAGGGGCGCCACGACTCCCATGCGCGGCGCATGGCGGACCGGGGATCCGGTTCGACACGGTCCTGCTCGTCGATGAGCAGCGTCAGGCGCTGCTCGACGTCGTAGCGGGGCCAGTCGTTCCCCACGGTGCCGGTGCTCGCGAACCGCAGCCATCGCCGGTGCATCCGCCCGGCGACGGCGCGTGCGGCGCGACGGCCCCCGAGCAGCCCGAACACGCCCTGCAGCAGGGAGTCCGGCCGGCCGAAGACGAAGTCGAGCTCCGCGGCATGTGTCGCGCCGAGTCCTGTGAGCTTGAGCAGCGGCGTCGCGAAGTCGAACCGGTAGAGCCATGTGGGTGCCACCTGCGCGTGACCGGAGGCGGCGGCGACAGCCGGGTTCCAGAACATGAAGTCGGTGACCATCTGGGCGATCGACCGTCTGCGCGGAAAGGCGGGGTATCCCGCGAGCACCGCCTCCTTCGCCTCCGGCGCCGTCAGCGCGAACAGCCTGTCGATCCGCGGCGGCGTCGCCGCGAGGTTGCGCACGACCAGCTGGAAGAGGGTGCCCTCGTCCGCGTTCGTGCCGATGATCAGGGGCACCGGGTTCGAGTCCCCGTCACGGAACGCGTCGAGCGGATGCTTCGGCAGCAGCTCGCCGTCGACGACCGGAGCGAGCAGGCGCGTGCCCGGCTGCGCGGCGAAGGCGTCGTCGTCGAGCCGTGCGGTCACGGCGACGAGCTCGTCGGCGGTCGCCGTCGTCAGCGCCTCCACCGCGGTCTCCTCGGTGGCGCCGAGCAGCTCGACGAACTCGGCCGCCCACGCTGCCGGGCGCTCGGGTCCGTAGATCGCGCCGATGACGCCGCTCTCGATGATGGCGCGCGCGAAGAGGCCGCGGGCGGCGGGACTGCAGAGCAGCGCCGCGATCGCGGTGCCGCCCGCCGACTCCCCGAAGACGGTGACCTCGTTCGGATCCCCGCCGAACGCGGCGATGTTGTCCCGCACCCAGGTGAGCGCGGCGATCTGGTCGCGGAGGCCGGGATTGCTGTCGAGCGGTCGCGCCGGGGTGGAGTACCGCGAGAAGTCCATCCATCCGAGTGCGCCGAGCCGGTAGTTCACGGTGACGTAGACGACGTCGCCGTGCGCCACGAAGGTGCTGCCGTCGTAGACCGGCGCATCACCCGCGCCGATGGCGAACGCTCCGCCGTGCAGGTAGACCATCACCGGCCGGGGCGCGGCCGGTCGGGCGCGTCGGAGGACGGAGACGGTGAGGCAGTCCTCGGACATGGGCGTCCGGCGCCCGGCGCCGGCGGCGGCGGTCGTGCGGCGCTGCGGCGGGACGGGACCACGTCGGGTGGCGTCCCGGATCCCGGTCCACGGCTCCGGCGGCGCGGGAGCGCGGAAGCGCAGCTCGCCGAGCGGCGGAGCGGCGTACGGGATGCCGCGCCAGGCGGTGAGGCCGTGCTCGCGCGTCCCGTGCACACGGCCTGACGTGGTCGCGACGATCAGCTCGGGGACGTGCTCCATCCCTCGCCTCTCGTGACGCCGTCGCGCGGACCGAGCCTGCTGCTCAGGGCTTGGAGCGGCCCTCGGCGGTGCGGCGCCACACGAGGACGGCGAGGGCGACGGTCACCGCGCGCCAGACGAGGAGCAGCACGCCGAGCAGCTGCAGGGTCGGGTCGCCGAGGATCAGCAGCGCGAGGGCGAGCACGACCACGCCGGCATCGATCGCCCAGGCGAGCGTCGGCCGGCCCCAGCGACGTGCCTGCAGCATGGGGTCGAGGCTAGCCGTCGTGCCGCGGCTTCGGGCGCGGGGCCACTTCGGGCGGTTCCGGGCGTCATCGGACGCCCGGAACACCCGAAACCGCCCGCCCCACCTCGAGCGGGATCGGGATCGCGCGGCGTGGAGTGCGGCGCGACCTGCGGCCGTACCCCACCATCGCCTCAGTGCCGGCCACATCGCGCCGGCTCGAGATCCAGGGGGAATCGATGTCGACTCCGAAACGCCGGCTGCTCGCGGTCGCGGCGGTGCTGTCCGCGGTCGTCGTGACCGCCCTCCTGCCCGTCGCCGCCGAAGCGAGCGGCCAGTACCCCACCGGCCGCACCGGGATCGACATCAGCTACCCGAGCTGCAGCCGCATCATCGCCCCGGGTGTGCCGTTCGGCATCGTCGGCGTGAACGGCGGCCGGCCGTACACGGACAACTCCTGCGCGGCGGCCGAGGCGCACGCGTTCACGAACGTCAGCCTCTACGTCAACACCGGCCTGTACACCGGCGGCAGCGCCTTCGCGAAGGCCATGGCCTACGGAGGATGCGCCGCCAAGGATCGCAGCTGCGGCGCGTACTGGTACGGCTACCTGGCCGGCGTCGAGGCGTACCGGTACGCCAAGGCTCAGGGACTGGCCGGTGCGGCCACCTGGTGGCTCGACGTCGAGATGATGAACGACTGGAACACGAGCACCGCGCTGAACGACCGCAGCATCCTCGGCGAGCACCAGGCGATCGCCGACAGGACTCCGGCGACCGCCACCCGGCCGCGCGCGGTCATCGGCGTCTACGCGAGGGCCGGCGAGTGGTCGACGATCACCGGCGGCGGGCTCGCGGCCCGCCACTGGCCGGTCTGGTTCGCGACCGGGCTGACGAAGCAGACGACCACCCAGCTCGCGCACTTCTGCACGAAGAGCTTCACCGCGTCCGCGGTGCGGATCGTCCAGTGGATCGGGCCCGGCACGCTGAACGACCTCGACTACGGCTGCTGACCCGGCTTCGCGGCGCGTCCGCGCTTCGCGCGCGCGTTCTCCGCCATCACCTCGGCGTGCGTCGCGCGCTCGCGGACGAGCCACTCGGGCTTCTCCTTGAGCAGGTCCTGGATCTGCTCCGACGTCAGCGGATCCTCGATCCCGGCGCGCCGAAGGCCGGCGATCGAGACACCGAGCTTCGCGGCGACGACGGGCCGGGGATGTGGGCCGTTCCGCCGCAGCTCGGCCAGCCATTCCGCCGGCGACTCGAGCAGCGCGTTCAGCTGCGACCGGCTCACGGGGCCGGTGCGGAAGTCCTCCGGCGTCGCATCGAGCAGCACGCCGAGCTTCTTCGCCGCGGTCTCGGCCTTCATCGTCTGCTCCTGCGCCACCCCGCCACGCTACCGTCGTCCGGATGACCACCACCGGGCTCGTGATCGGCGTCGTGGCCGGCGTGACGCCCGACACATGGGTGCGCACCTGGCGCGACCGGATGCCGGACGCACGGCTGCGCGTCGAACCCGTCGCGGACGAGCAGGTGCAGGCGGCCCTCGGCGACGCGCTCGACATGGTGCTCGCGCGCCTGCCCATCGCGGGCGTCGATCCGGCCGAGCTGCACGTCATCCCGCTCTGGGACGAGACGCCCGTGGTCGTGGCGGCGAAGGACCATCCGATCAAGGTGCTCGACACGGTGACGCTCGCCGATCTGGCGGACGAGGAGCTCTACCCCGGATGGGACGACGCCACGCTCGACATCGTCGCCGCCGGGCACGGGATCGCGCGGATGCCGCAGGCCGTGCTGCGGGCCACGGGCCGGAGGGACGTCGTCGGCCGGCCGATCACCGACGCCGAGCCGACACGGGTCGGCCTCGTGTGGCGGCGGACGACCGAGGGGCCGCTCGTCGACGAGTTCATCGGCATCGTGCGGGGCCGGACGGTGAACAGCTCCCGCGGATCCGCGGAACCGGCACCCCCGGAGCCGAAGGCGAAGCGCGCGCCGAAGGACCAGAAGCCGCGCCCGAAGCGGCCGAGCCCGCAGCGCCGGCGGCGCCAGACCCGCTAGCGGCGGTCAGCCGGAGACGTCCTTGCGGCCGAACCACCAGGCGGCGACCGTGCCGAACAGGATCGCCCAGATCAGGCCGGACAGGAGCGCGTCGGCCACCGGCGCGAGGTCGACGGGCGCGGTGAGGAACCGCCGGAAGGCGCTCGAGTAGTGGGTCGGCAGCAGCACGCGGAGGTCGCCGAGGTCGGGGATCTGGTCGAGGATCCGCGACAGGATCGACGCGAGCACCACGCCCCCCGCCGCCGCGAGCGGCGAGTCCGCCACGACGGTGAGCAGCGTGCCGAGCGCGGCCGCCCACAGCAGGCCCACGACGCTCGCGGCAGCGGTGAGGGCGAGGCGGCCGACGGAGTCGCCGAAGCCGAGGCGCGGGCCTCCGGGCACCTGCAGGCCCCCTGCCCCGTAGGAGAGCACGCCGACGAGCAGGGCGATCGCGGTGAGCGCGACGATGCCGACGGCCAGGATGACGGTCGCCACCAGGACCTTCACGGCGAGCAGCCGCATCCGCGGAACCGGGATGGTGAGCAGGTACTTCAGCGTCGACCGGGAGGCCTCCCCCGCGATGAGGTCGCCGAAGAGCAGTGCGGCGACGAGCGTCACGAGGAAGCCGCCGGCGAGCACCAGCACGAAGCCCGCGAACGTCGCGCCGCTCGCCTGGGCGAGTGCGGCGAGGTCGGTGCCGCCGGAGGACGGCGGGCCGCCGATCAGCAGCGCGACGCGCACGACGATCGGGAGCACCGCGAGCACGAGCAGCACGATCCGCACCCGCCACTGGCTGAGCTGCCGGGCCAGCTCCACCCGGAACGGCAGCACGCGACGGCGCCGCTCCCGCGCATCCGGCCGCGTCGCCGCGGCGCTCATGCGGACGGCTCCGTGGCGCCGATGAGCTCGAGGAAGGCCTCCTCGAGATGGCGCCCGCGCTGCACGTCCCGGATCCCGATGCCGGCGTGGACGACCGCGGCGATCACGTCCTCCACCCCGAGGGCCCCCGGATCCACGCGGATGCCCGTCCCGCCGTGCGGCTCGGCGCGCGCGACGCCCAGATCGCGAACCGCGCGCAGGGCGCCGGCCTGGTCGGTCACGTCGAGCACGAGCTCGGACGCCTCACCGGCCACCTCGCCCACCGGCCCCGCCGCGACGAGGCGTCCGTGCGACATCACGACCACGTGGGTGCAGGTGCGCTCCACCTCGGCGAGCAGGTGGGACGAGACGATGACGGTGCGGCCGCCCTCGGCGTACCGGCGGAGGACACCGCGGAGCGCGGTGATCTGCGGCGGATCGAGGCCGTTCGTCGGCTCGTCGAGCACGAGGAGGTCCGGCAGGCCGAGCATGGCCTGCGCAATCGCGAGCCGCTGCCGCATCCCCTGGCTGTAGCCGCGCACGCGCTTGTCGATGGCGCCCCCGAGGTCGGCGACCGCGAGGGCCTCGTCGAGGTGCGCCTCGCGGCGCGGCCGGCCCGTCGCGGCCCAGTACAGGTCGAGGTTGCGGCGGCCGGAGAGGTGCGGCAGGAAGCCGGGCCCCTCGATGAAGCAGCCGAAGCGGGTGAGCACGGGCGAGCCGGGGCCGACGGGCGCACCGAAGGCCTCGACCGCGCCGCGGTCCGGCCGGATGAGGCCCGCCACCATCCGGAGCGTCGTCGTCTTGCCCGCGCCGTTCTCCCCGAGCAGCCCCAGCACCTGGCCCCGCTCGACGGTGAACGACACGTCGTCGACCGCGAGGAAGCCAGATCGGAACCGCTTGGTGAGTCCACGGATCGCGAGCGGCGGTCCGTCGGGCCCCGGGAGGGCGGCGACCGAGCGGCGCCGGCGCCCGAGCACGGCGGCGAGCACCAGCAGGACCACGGCCACGGCGAGCGCGGCACCGATCCCGATGACCACTGCCGGATCCGGGAGGCCGGCGGTGCGTGCCGTGGCCGCGGGCGCGATCTCCGGCAGGACGAGCGGACTGTTGAGCGCGACCCGATCGGCGGCGGGCGCCGCGGATCCGCCGAACTGCGCGTCGGAGGTGCGGACGGTCAGCGCCACCCGGTCGCCCGGCGCGAACGACCAGGCGGTGCCGGGCAGCGTGACGGCGACGACCGCGCCGGAGGCGGGCAGGTGGACCCGCACCGGGGCGACACCGCCCGGAAGGGCGCGTTCGGCGTCCCCGGTTCGCGCGGACAGCTGGGCGTAGACCATCGCGTCGGTCGCCGTTCCGCCGACGGGAGTGAGCCGGATCCGCACCGTCGCCGCGCCTGCGAGCACGGCCGGCTGCTGCAGCGGGGCGGATTCGAAGCGCACGGCCTCCGCCGGTGGGTTCGCGCGGGCGAGCAGGCCGCCCGCGGCCCGGCCGATCGCGGTGCCGCCGCCGAGGCCCGGCAGCGAGGTGAAGGACGACGGCAGCCCGCCGGGCGGGTTCACGAGCGTCCCGCCACCGTTCAGCGGAACGGACAGCGCCTTCCCCACGTCGCCGGTCAGCCCTCGGTAGCCGGAGGCCGTCACCCTCTCCGGGAACGAGGTCGCGGATGCCGGCACGTCGTACGAGAAGGTCGACGGCACGCGCTGCCGCCCTGTCAGACGGGCGGCGAGCCAGGCGTCGACGACGGCGTCGGTGCCGGCGATGCCGCTGCCGTCGTGGCCGCCGTCGAACCATCGCACCTGCACGGGCGCGCCGGCGGCGGCGATCTGCCGGGCGTTCGCGTCCGCCTGGTCGAGACCGAAGAGGCTGTCCTGCAGCCCCTGCAGCAGCAGGGTCGGGGCCCGCATCCCGGACAGCACGGTGCTCGGCGACGATCGGGCCAGCAGCGCGAGGTCGGCGGGCGTCGGCGCGCCGCCGGTGATGAGGCGCTGGTACACCGAGCAGAACGCGGGCGTGAAGCGGCCGCACGGATCCGCGGAGCCGCCGAGACCGTCGGCGAAGAGCCGGGACGCCCAGCCCGACTTGACGTCCCGCAGCGGTGCGGCTGCGCTCGCCCCGACCACGCGACCGGCCGAGGCCGGGATGAGGGCCTGGGCGAGGTCGTTCCAGGTGATCGCCGCGACGACGGTGTCGATCCGCCGATCGGTGGCGCCGAGCATCAGGGCGAGCGCACCGCCGTAGGAGCCGCCCACGACACCGACCACGGGATCGAGGCCGACCCTGCGCACCGAGGGCGTGCGGGCCAGCACGTCGACGAGCGCCCGGGCATCGGGCACCTCGCCGTCGAGGGAGTCGAGGCCGATCCGGCCACCGGACCGCCCGAAGCCGCGCGCCGAGTACGCCAGCACGACGAAGCCTTCGCGCTGCAGCCGCCTCGCCTCGGGGGCGAGCGCGGTCTTGTCCTGACCGAAGCCGTGGGCGAGCAGCACCGCGGGCGCGGGCGTCGCGGCCGGCGTGTAGAGATCGACGTCGAGGCGGATCCGCGACGCGCTTCCGGGCGAGTCGGCCACCGGGACGAAGAACGACCGGACGGGCGGTTGCGCCGCCGCGGCCGGCGTCGCCGCGCCGAGCACGGTAGCGAGCACGGCGAGCACGACGAGGGTCGCTGCGAGCACGCCGTGCGCAACCCGACTGCGGCCCCGCCGGAGATGCGGCGGCGGCTCGACGGTCATCGGAGGATCTTCCCCCGGAATCCGGGTGCCGCCGGTGCAGGGGGCGACGGGTTCAGCGCTCAATGGTGGTGGCGGGCGCTGTACTCCTCGTCGTCCCAGTCGTCCGGAGGTGCGGGCGGCCGCGGCGGCGGAGGAGGACGACGGGGTCCGAAGGCCAGACGCCACGACACCATCAGCACGAGCACCCCGGCGCCGAGCACCACCGCGAGCACCACCGACACGATCAGGAATGCGAGAACGGTTCCGATCACATATCCCGGGTCGGCGGAGTCGGGAATTCCATTCATGTCGATGCCGCCTCTTCCGGCGGGATGGGGGCCGCCGGAGCCGAGGATGACAGGGGCGTCGGACATCAGGAGCCGACGAATGACATCACGGTGATTCCGCTGGTCGGAGGCGGTTCGTGCCCTGTTCTGGGTCGATTCCGGAATGCGATATGCGAATAGCGTTGACCTCGATCCGTTCCGCTCGAGAAAGCCCGCCAATGACCACGACCGCCCTCATCGAGGACGCCTCCCCCGAGGCGGCCCCCGTCGAGGCCCCGCGCCCGCGGAGCGAGATCACACGGTTCGCCGTGCTCGGTGCGGCGCTCGTCGTCGGTCTTCCCGGCGCGGTCGAGCTCTCCCGCCTGCTCACGACGATCCTGCTGAGCCTCGTCCTCGGCCACTGACCCCATCGGGGTCCTCGAGATACGGGATTCCGCGTATCGCGTGCTCGCAGGACGGGTTCTAGCCTCGTCCCATGCACGCGCTGCACGCGCACCCCGCCGTCGCCGGGATGCATGCGGGACCCCGGATGCCCCACGGGCTGACGACGGTGCTCGTCGCCTGCCTCGCCTGCGGCTCTGTCACCCTCGCGGCCGTCGAGCTGGCGCACGCGCCCGTCCCCGTCGCGGTCAAGGCGCCTGCACCGTTTCCGCATCCTCGGATGGGCGTCGTACCGATGCCACCACCGCAGCCGATCACGGCCGGAGCCGCATCCGGCCCCCTGCTCGCCCGCCACTGACCGCCGATAGCCTCGGCGGGTGCATCAGGAGGTCGTCCCCGCCGAGATCGGCGCCCCCGCCGCGAACTACGCCCACGCGATCCTCGTGACGAACCCGACGCGCTGGCTCCACACCGCAGGCGTCGTGCCGACCGATCGCGACGGCCGCGTGCCCGAGGGGGTGCCGGCGCAGGCGGACCGGATCTGGCGGAACATCGGCGCGATCCTGGCCGAAGCCGGCATGGGCCCGGAGGACGTGGTCAGTGTGACCACCTACGTCGTCGCCGCCGCGACGGCCGACGGCCTCGCCCAGGCGATGGCCGCCCGGGACGCCTTCCTCGGCGGCCGCCGGGCGGCGAGCACGCTCGTCACCGTGCCGCACCTCGCGCAGCCCGCCTGGCTGCTCGAGATCCAGGTGGTCGCCGCGCGCTGACGGCATGCGCGGGCCGGTCAGGTGAGCGCGCTCGGGAAGCGGGTCTCGAAGTCGAGCAGGCCCACCCATTCCGGCGTGACCGAGATGCGCGCCATCGGCTTGCCCCGGAGGTCCGCCACCCACGCGTCGCCCTGCTCCTGCCCGAAGTAGCGGACCGCGGAGCGGGCGTACTCGGGCGACACGTCGTCGAGCAGCTCCACCTCGGCACGCCCCCGGATCATCAGCTCCCGGTACGGGAAGGCTCCGGCGTCGTCGATCGTGAGCGCGACCTGCGGCCGCTCCTCGAGCACCTTGAGCTTGGGGGCCCGCGTCGGTGTGCCCATCACCACCTTGCCGCCGCTCCACTCGAACCACATCGCGACGACCCGAGGCGATCCGTCCCGCCATGTGTAGCCGAGCCGCGCCGGGTTCGAGGACCGCAGCAGCTGCTTCGCCGTCGGCTCCTCGAGCAGCGTCAGGTCGCCTTGCTCCATGCCGGGGTCTCCCGTCCCGGCTCCGCGGCGGGGCCGTCAGCGAACGGTACGGCGAGGTCCGGCGGCGAACCATACGCGTTTCCCCCCATTCGCCGGCGAGTCGCGGATGAGCCGCCTCGCGCCGCGTGCGCGGTCAGCGAAGCGCAGCGGCGGCGAAGGCGACGGCCGCGCGGTCGCCGTTGCTGTACAGACGGTTCCGAGTGGCCGGATCGATGTCGAAGTCCGTGGGGCTCACCCCGCTGGTGTCGACGAGCACCGTGCGGGCGTCGACGCCCTCGTCCTCGAGCGCATAGCGGTTCCACTGGCCGACGGCGGTCTCGAGCAGGCCGATCGCCTCGGACAGCGGTCCGCTGATCGCCCGGTCGGGTACGACCGCCGGCGGAGCGCTCGTGAGCCGCACGCCCCAGGTCGGCCAGCGCGCCCGGCGCCCGTCGGTGCGGTCGAAGACCGTGACCGGGAAGTACTGGAGCAGGCCGCCGTCGACCCACGTGCAGGTGCCCTCGGGCGTCGCCTGCGCGAACGGCTGGAAGAAGAACGGCAACGAGGCCGAGGCGACCACCGCGTCGGCGACGGGATAGGCGTCGATCGCGGCGATCTGCGCCGACAGCGGGGCCGCAGCGCCCTCGGGCAGCAGGTAGTGCGGCAGGTCCCACGGCACGCGCACGAGGCAGCGCCGTGTGAGGTCCGTGACGTGGGTCACCAGCCGGTAGCGCTGCTGCGGCAGCAGGTCGCTGCCCGGATCCGCGGTGATCTTCAGATCGCGGAAGGTGCGGACGCCGGCCTCCTCCAGCCGCGCCACGAGCCAGTCCCGCAGCCGGTCGGTCCGGTAGAGGCCGGACCGGGTGAGGAGCGCGCCCGCCTTGCCGAACGGTCCCGTCACCCGCTCGACCGGCCCCTTCGACTCGAGCGTCGGCAGGTCGAGGGCGTCGAGGTCGTCGTGGATGCGGGTCAACGGGATCCCGGCGACCTGGTACGCCGCGGCCAGCGCCCCGACGATGGCCCCGGCGGACGTGCCGCCGATCCGCGGGAACACGACGCCGCGCTCCGCGAGGCCGACCACCGCGCCGGCGAGCGCGATGCCGCGCACACCGCCGCCCTCGAGGACGAGGTCCGCGCCGCGGGCGGCCGCGCGTTGCTCGAGTGTGGCGGGCACGAGGCGACGGTACCCGGCGGAGCCCCTCTAGGCACCGGCTCCGTGGCGCGGCAGGATCGCCGCATGGCGAACAGGGTGCCGGAGTCCGACGCGGTGTTCCGCGACGTCGTGGCCGGCTATGCGGGGTCGCCGGCGATCGAGGTGAAGCGGATGTTCGGGTCCGACGCCCTCTGCGTCGACGGGAAGATCGCCTGCTTCGTGAACGGATCCGGGCGACTCGTGGCGAAGCTGCCGGAGGAGACGTCGGAGCGGCTGACCCGCGTGGGTCTCGCCGAGCCGATGGCGCTCGGCGGCCGGAAGCCGATGCGCGGCTGGTTCTCGGTGCCGCTCACCGAGGAGGTCGACTGGTTCGCCCTCGCGGGCGAGGCGGTCGAGCACGTGCACGCCCTGGAGCAGGACAAGATCGACCGGGCCTGACGGTCACTTCGGCATCGGCAGCTGCACCTGCACCTCGACGAACTGATCCCCCTTCGCCGCGTCGTGCGTGTCGCCCCACTGCCCGAGGCCGATGGCGCAGTCGATTCCCACGTCCTGCGCGCCGAGGACCGAGACCGTCGCGGTGCGGTTCCCGGACACGGCCGTCGTGGTCGGATAGCTCCACGTCGCCGCGGAGAACCCGGCCTGCTCGAGCGCGGACCGCACGCCGTCGGGCCCTGCGGAGGAGTCGGGCACCTCGAGCCAGGCGGTGTACCAGGGCTGCACGTTGTCGGGCCCGAGACCCGGATCGGCCTGCGTGCAGACCTCGGGTCCGCCGTGGGCCCGCAGCGCCGCGGAGACCCGGGACCCGCTGTCCGCCGCGGGGTTGTGCGCGAACGGGTGCGCGACCGTCAGCCAGAGCACGCCGAAGAGCGTCACGGCGGCGCAGCCGAGCAGCGCGACCGGGGCGAGCACGATCGCGGTGACGAGCATCCGTCGCGCGGGCGCGGCCGAGCGCACGGAGGCGGCGATCCCGAGCGCGACGCCCGCGACGGCGGCCGCCCATCCCGCGAGCACGATCACGGTGAGCGCGCGTTCGAGCACGGCGAACGGGCCGGACAGGGGAACGCCGCTCGTCGCCCAGACGATCGCGAGCACGACCACCGCGACGACCGCCGCGCCGGCGACGGCGGCGGCGATCCACGTCGCGGCTCGTAGCGAGCGGCCGCGCGTGGCGACGACCTCGTCCATGGCAGCACGATGCCACGCGGCGCCCGCGTGGGGGGCGGGAACGCGCGATGCAGGGTGCTCCCGTCCGAGTGCCAGCCGTTCCCGAGGTCGTGGCCCCCGTTCGCGGGAAGGATCGAAGGATCATGGCGTGGGGAGGCGGGGACGGTTCGGCCGCGGCGCAGACTGCCCGCGTGACTGCCCAGGCCGCTCTTCCCCTGCCGCGTCCGACCATCGGCCGGAGCCGGCGCACGGGAACGCGGATCGCGGTGGGTGCTCTGACCGCCGGCGTGCTCGTCTTCGGCGGCGCCGCGCTGCGCACCGCGGCGGTCGCGGACGACGACTCCACTCTGACCGTCGCCCAGCTCGACGACGCCCTCGGCGTCACGGCGGCCGGCACCCGGGAGCTCGACCTGGCCCCCGGCGCCGTGCTCCAGGCCGCGCTCGACCGGGAGGCCGGCGATGCCGCGGTGCTCCGCGCGAGCGGCGTCGCCGTCGGGACCGATCAGCGCCTCGGCGTCGTCTTCACGACCAGCGATCGTGCGGCGGCGGAGCGCCTCACGGCTCTGCTGAGCGACGCCACCCGCTTCACCGCGGCGATGTCGGGACCGACGTCGACGGATCCGCGCTGGACGGTCGGCGCCATCACGCCCGAGGCGCCGCTCACCGTGCCGATGGCGCACCAGCTCACCGAGCGGATGAGCGAAGCCGCCTGGCGCGCGGGCGGTGCGACCTTCACCGGCTGGCGGGTCATCAGCCGCTGACGCCGTCGCGGGTGCCCGAGGATGAGGGGATGCGCCGCGGACTCTTCGTCGCCCCCTTCGACGGGCTCGCCGACCCCGGCCTGATCGGCGAGCTCGCCGCCGAGGCGGAGGCGGCGGGCTGGGACGCCCTCTTCGTCTGGGACCACCTCCGGTACAGCGAGCCGGTGGAGGCGATCGCGGATCCCTGGATCTCCTGCGCGGCGATCGCGATGCGGACGACCCGGCTGCGGTTCGGGCCCATGGTGACGCCGCTCCCCCGGCGACGCCCGCAGGTGCTGGCGCGGCAGGCCGCGAGCCTCGCGCGGCTCTCCGGCGGCCGGCTGGTGCTCGGGTTCGGGATCGGCGACGACTGGGCGGGCGAGTTCAGCGGCTTCGGCGACGAGCCCGACCCGCGGACGCGGGGCCGGATGCTCGACGAGGGGCTGGAGGTGCTCACGGGCCTGCTGTCGGGCGAGCCCGTCGACCACGGGGGCGCCCACTACACGGCGCGGGAGGTGCGCTTCCTGCCGGCGCCGGCGACGCCGATCCCGATCTGGATCGCCGGCCGGCACCCGAACCGGGCGCCGCTCGTGCGGGCGACCCGGTTCGACGGCTACTTCCCGATCCAGGTCGAGTCGCCGGAGCAGCTCACGGCGTTGCGGCCCGAGGTGCCGGGCGACCTCGTCGTCGACCTGCAGCCCGGCGTCGATCCCGCGCCGTGGGGCGATGCGGGCGCCGACTGGGTGCTGACCCGCGTCGGCCCGTACGACCTCGACCTCGACGCGGTGCGGGCGCTCGTCAGCGCCGGGCCGTGAGCGGCTCCCAGGCCCTTCGGGTGCCGGCACGCGGATCCGACTCGACACGGTCGACGGCGTCGATGATCAACGTCCTGCGCCCCTCGGGCTCGTAGCGCGGCCAGTCCGTGCCGGGATCGCCGTCGACGGCGAACCGCAACCAGCGGGCGTGCATCCGGGCGACGACCGCCCGGGCGGCTCGGCGGCCGCCGAGCAGGCCGAAGAGCCGCTGGAACCCCGAGTCGGGCCGCCCGAACACGAAGTCGAGCTCGGCGGCGTGGGTGGCCCCGAGGCCGACCCGGTCCATCAGCGGCGTCGAGAAGTCGAAGCGGTACATCCAGGTGGGTGCGACGGCCGCGTGGCCGGCGGCCGCCGCGACAGCGGGAGCCCAGAACATGAGGTCCGTGACGAGGCCGGCGATGGACCGGCCCCGCGGATACGCCGGATAGCCGCCGAGGACGGCCTGCCTCGCGCTCGGCAGCGTCTGCTCGAAGAGCCGGTCGATGTGGCCCGGCGTCACGGCGAGGTCCCGCACCAGCAGCTGGAACAGCGTCCCCTCGTCGGCGTTCGTGCCGATCAGGAGCGGCACCGGCGCCGAGGCGCCCGCGGCGAACGCGTCGAGGGGGTGGAGCGGCAGCACGTCGCCGTCGACCACGGGCGCGAGGAGCAGCACGCCGGGCTGCTCCTCGCTGATCCGGTCACCGAGCCGTTTCGTGACGGCCATGAGCTCGTCGACGCCGGCGGTGCGGAGCCGGTCCGGCATGTCGGCCGGGGTCGCGTCGAGCAGCACCCGGAACTCGTCCGCCCACGCCGCCGCATGCTCCGCATCCGGGATGGCGCCGATGACCGGGCTCTGCGCGATCGCGCGGGTGACGAGGCCGCGCGCCGCGGGCACGCAGAGGAGGGTCAGCACGGCGGTCGCGCCGGCGGACTCGCCGAACACGGTGACGTCGTCGGGGTCGCCGCCGAACGCGGCGATGTTGTCGCGGACCCACCGGAGGGCGGCGACCTGATCGCGCAGGCCGAGGTTGCCGTCGATCGGGGCGTCGGGGCGGCCGAACCGCGAGAGGTCGACCCAGCCGAGCGCGCCGAGCCGGTAGTTGAAGGCGACGAAGACGACGTCGCCGTGCGCGACGAGCTGCTCCCCCGAGTAGGCGGTCGCGCTCGCGCCGCCGATCCCGAATCCGCCGCCGTGGACGAACACCATCACCGGCCGGCGGCCCGAGGACCTGGCACGACGCAGCACCGAGATCGTGATCGCGTCCTCGGCCATGGCCGTGCGGCGTCCGGCACCCGCGGCCGGCGACGTGCGCGGCTGCGGCGGCACCGGCCCGTACTCGGCCGCGTCGACCACGCCGTTCCACGGCTCGACCGGCTGCGGCGCCCGGTAGCGCTTCTCCCCCACGGGCGGCGCGATGTACGGGATGCCGCGCCAGAAGATCAGGCCCTGCCGGCGACGTCCCCGGACGAGTCCGCTCCGGGTCGCGACGACCGTCGCGTCCCCTCGCGTGCCCGTCACGGGTTCAGGGATAGCGCATCCGGATGAGGGCGCCGCTCAGGAGGACGGGCCCGCGAGGCGGGCGCGGCGCCGGGCGTAGAGCGCCGCGCCGAGCGCGGGGCCGGCGACCGGTTCGCGCAGGTCCGAGCCGGCGGGCAGCGCTGCCTCGAAGGCGGCCCGGATGCCGGGGGCCCGGAACACCCCACCCGAGAACGAGACCGGGACGGTCTCCCCCGCCGCGACGCCGAGGCCCGCTCGCACCGCGCCGACCAGCGCCGCGAGCTCGGCGCCGGCATCGGCGACGATCGTCTGCGCCGTCGCGTCGCCGGCTTCGGCCGCCTCGGTGACGGCGGGGGCGAGCCCGGCGATCCGGTCGCGCTTCGCACCCCACGCGTCGACGACCACGCCGATCACGTCGAGGTCGGTCGCCGCCCCGACGCGGTCGCGGATCGCGGCGTGCAGCGGTCCCCGCGGCAGGCGGCCGTCGCTCATCCGCGAGAAGGCGTTGAGGCCGCGCACGGCGACCCAGTAGGCGGAGCCCTCGTCGCCGAACACCTCGCTCCAGCCTCCGGCGCGATGGGCGGCGCCACGCCACTCCCCGTAGGCGATCGAGCCCGTCCCCGCGACGATGTTCACGCCGTCCTCGCCGCCGAGCGATCCGGCCCAGCCGGCCACGGCGTCGTTGCCCACGTCGTAGCGGTCGTGGCCGAGCACACGGCCCGTGATCGCATCGAGCTCCGCGAGGTCCCCGCTCGCCTCGCCGTGCCCCGGCAGCGCCACGAAGGCGCGGTCGACCGCCGACCGCTCGACGCCGGCCGCCCGGGTCACCGACGCCACGCCCTCCTCGAGCACGCGGCCGACGAGGTCGATGCCGGCGGCGAAGTAGTAGGCGCTCGCTCCCGTCGACTCCGCCAGCACCTCGCCGGTCCCGTCCGCCAGCACGAAGGCGGTCTTCGTGCCGCCGCCGTCGACGCCGAGGTAGAGGCCCATCAGGGCAGCGGATGGATCGTCACACCCTGCACCACCCGGTTCACCGTGCCGCCGGGGAACGGGTCGTCGGTCGGGACGCCGTAGTGCTGCGACGTGTGCAGGGCGAACAGCTGCGCGAAGACCGCGTACGGGAGGGCGAGCAGCGCGTCGGGCACGCCCTCGAGCCCCGGCAGCACGAGGGCCTGGCCGTCTGCCGGCTCGGCGGTCACGGTGAGCACCGCGTCGTCGCCGATCGCGGTGCGCAGCTCGGCCGCGATGTCGAGGTCGTACGCCCGCGTGTACGGATCGCCGGAGCCGTAGACGACCACGAAGGTCCTCCCGTCCACGAGCGCCTTCGGACCGTGCCGGAAGCCGAGCGACGAGTCGTGCACCGCCACGATGCGGCCGGCCGCCGTCTCGAGCAGCTTCAACGCGGACTCGCGGGCGAGCCCGGTGAGCGCGCCGCTGCCGAGGTAGACGATGCGGTGCGGCTCGCGGACGGCGAGCGACTCGATCCGGTCCCGCTGCCCGATCACCCGCTCCGCGGCCGCCGCGAGGGGTTCGACGTCGGCCTCGCCGCCGAGCGCCAGCAGCGCCGACAGCAGCATCGAGCTGAAGCTCGAGGTCATCGCGAAGCCCTCGTCGTTCGCCTGCTCGGGCATCTCGAGCACGAAGGAGTCGTCCCGCCCGCTGTGCGCCCGGTGCAGCGCGCCCCGCGGGTCGCAGGTGAGCACGAGGTGGTGCACGTCGGCGAGCAGCCGGTCGGCGAGTGCGGTCGCGGCCGTGCTCTCCGGGCTGTCGCCGGAGCGGGCGAACGAGACGAGCAGCGTCGGCAGGTCCTCGGCGAGCAGCTCGACCGGATCCGCGACGAGGTCGGTCGTGGCGATCGCGTCGATCCGTCGCCGGAGCCGCCCCGTGAGGAACGGCGCGGCGACCTCGCCGATGAACGCGGACGTGCCGGCGCCGGTCAGCACGATGCGGAGGTCGGGCCGGGCGAGCAGAGGGGCCAGGAACGCGTCGAGCTCGCCGCGACGTGCCGTGATCCGGCTCGCGGCCTCCCGCCAGACCGCCGGCTGCTGCAGGATCTCCCGCTCGGTGGCGGAGCCGGCGCGCGGCAGGGTGTCGGTCACGAGGGGGCTCCGTTCGGGTGGGGCCGGCAGGCCGCGGCGTAGGGGCGGAGGGCGTCCCGCACCTTGTCGATCACGAGCTCGCGCGGGTCGGCGGCGAGCTCGCCGCGGCGCACGCGCCGGTACTGGTCGGGCAGCACCTGGCTGAGCAGCGGCAGCGGCACGCCGGTGCGCTCGAGGTTCGTCAGCAGGCGCTCCTCGGCGGCCGCGATCGCCGGGTCGGGCCAGTAGTAGCGCAGGCGGTCGCTCCAGCTGTAGCGGCGGGCGATCCGCTGCTCGTCGGGCGTGCCCGGGTAGTACCGCTCCCAGTAGCCGGGCTCGGCGAGCATCCGCCGCTCGATCACGCCGGGCAGGTCGGCCCGCTCCGCCTCCGGCACGAGCTCCCGCTCGACGACGGAGAGGGCGAACAGCGCCTCGCGGAGGGCGAAGGTGAGGCCCGGGCCGACCTTGAGCACGGCCCAGCCGTTCCGGACGAGCGCCGCGAGGCTCTCGGGCAGCTGGTAGTCGGTGGAGTGCGCCTCGAACACGAGGTCGGGCTCGTCGTCGAGCACGCGCTGCAGCGCCGTCGTTCCGGCGGGGTCGTAGTCGACGACGCGGAGGGCGTCGAACTCGACGCCGGGCTGCACGACGAGCGCCATCACGCGCGGCCACACGTCGGCGTGCCCGGCGGCCGCGAACGCCTCGCGATGGGCGGCGAGGGTCGCGCGCGCCGCGTCGGGCGGCGTCGGCGCCAGGGTGTCGATGGCGTGCGAGGCACCGCCCGGCACCGGCACCTCGGTGCCGATCACGTATCGGATGCGGCCCTCGAGCGCGGTGCCGGTCGCCGCCCGCTCGGCGGCGTCGAGCAGCCGAGCCGCCCGCGCGGCGACGGTCGTGTCGTCGAGGGGCGTGGGCTCGCCGGCGAGCGGCATGCTGCAGTCGAGGTGGATCTTGGCGTAGCCGGCCTCGACGTAGGCGGTGACGAGGTCGACGGCGTTCGTCATCGCCGTGGCGGGGTCGTCCCGCTGCCAGCGGTTCGGGCCGAGGTGGTCGCCGCCGAGCACCAGCCGGTCGGCCGGAAGCCCCTCACCGGCCGCGATGCGGGCGACGAGGTCGCGGAAGTCCGCCGGCACCATGCCGGTGTAGCCGCCGAACTGGTCGACCTGGTTGCTCGTCGCCTCGACGAGCAGCACCGAGCCGTCGGCGACCGCCTGCCGGGCCGCGGCGGTGAGCACGGTCGGGTGGGCGGAGCAGATCGAGGGCAGGCCGCCGCCCTCGCCCGCGCGGTGGCGGCGGATCGTCGTCGCGATCGGGTCGGCATCGGTGCTCATGGTGCTCCGGCCCATGGTCCGCGGCACGCGCGGCCGCTCGCAACGGCGACCGGGAAGTGCGAAGGAAAACTGCGCGATCCGTGCAGTCAGCGCCCGGCGCTGACGACCTCGACCGCGACGCCGGCCGCGCGGAGCCGCTCGAGCTCGCCCGGATCGGCCGATGCGTCCGTGATGACCACGTCGATCTCGCCGCACTCCGCCATCCGCGCGAGCGTCGTTCGGCCCACCTTCGACCCGTCGGCGACCACGATGACGCGCTGCGCGTGCGCGACCATGGCGTGGTTGGTGCGGGCCTCGACCTCGTCGTGGGTGGTCGCTCCGCCCGTCGCGCTGATGCCGTCCGTGCCGAGGATCGCGGTGCCGACGTTGACCGCGTTGAACGTGTTCTCGGCGAGCACGCCGACCGCCTCGAACGAGGTGGACCGCACCATGCCGCCGGTCAGGATGACCTTCGTGGTCGGCCGCGCGGCGAGCTCCATCGCCACCGGCAGGGCGTTCGTCACGATCGTGAGCTGGGGGCGCCGCGACAGCGCACGGGCGACCTCGGCAGCGGTCGTCCCGCCGGAGAGGGCCACCGCGTAGGGGCCGGCCGGGATGTGCTCAGCGGCCCGCAACGCGATCCGGCGCTTCGCGTCCCGCGCCTCGAGGTCCCGCAGGTGCACCGGCACCTCCTCGTGCACCGGCTGCGAGCGGGCGCCGCCGTGCGTGCGGACGAGCAGGCCCTGGTCCTCCATGCTCGCGAGATCGCGGCGGAGGGTCGCGGCCGAGACCCGCAGCTCCGTCGCGAGGTCGGCGAGCGAGACGGTCCCGCGGGAGTTGACGGACCTCAGGACGGCGAGCATCCGGTCCGACCGCTTGGCGCTCGTCGCCGGCAGACGCAGCCCGTTCGTGGTCGTCGGCATCGCCCGTCCTCCTGATCAACGGCCGCCCGCACGGGGCCGGTCCGCTCAGAAGGATTGCGCACTTCGCGCAGGATGGGCAACGGGCGTCGACCGGGGGCGCTCGCGCCGGTCAGGATCGCAGGCATGCCCTCCGTCGCGTTCATCGGCGCCGGGAGCGTCGTGTTCACCCGCCAGCTGCTCGCCGACCTCCTCCGCTTCCCCGAGCTCCGCGATCTCGATCTGCGCCTGCACGACATCGACCGGGAGCGCCTCGCCGTCGCCGAGGGCACCGCGAAGCAGGTCGCCGAGCGGTTCGGCGCCGCGATCACCCTGACCGCGACGCTCGATCGCCGCACCGCGCTCGCGGGCGCCGACTTCGTGATCAACATGGTGCAGGTCGGCGGCATCGCGGCCACCCGGCTCGACCTCGAGATCCCCGCGAAGTACGGCCTGCTGCAGACCATCGGCGACACGACCGGCGTCGGCGGGGTCTTCCGTGCGCTCCGCACCTTCCCGCTGCTCTCGGCCCTGCTCGCGGACATGCAGGAGCTCTGCCCCGACGCGCTGTTCCTCAACTACACGAACCCGATGGCGATGAACGTCTGGTGGGCGTCCGTCGTCGCCCCCGGGATCCGCACCGTCGGGCTCTGCCACAGCGTGTACTGGACCGTCCACGACCTCTGCGAGCTCGTCGGCGTGCCGCTCGACGGCACCCGCTTCCGCGCCGCGGGCGTGAACCACCAGGCGTGGCTGCTCGAGTGGAGCCGCGACGGGGAGTCGCTCTACCCGAAGCTGTGGGACCGCATCGCCGCGGATCCGCAGCTCGAGCGGCGGGTGCGGGTCGAGATCCTGAAGCGCATCGGGTACTTCCCCACCGAGACGAGCGAGCACTCCAGCGAGTACCTGTCGTGGTTCCTCCGATCGCCGGAGCAGGTGGAGCGGTTCCGCATCGAGCCGGTGCAGTACCTCGGGATCAGCGAGGACAACGTCACCGAGTTCGAGGAGGCGAAGGCCGCGCTCGCCGAGGGACGTCCGCTCGCGCTCGAGGAGGGCGCCGCCGAGTACGCGCCGCTCATCATCCACTCGGTCGTCACCGGGACGCCACGGGAGATCCACGCGAACGTCCCGAACCGGGGCCTGATCGACAACCTGCCGCAGGGTGCGGTCGTCGAGGTGCCGCACCTCGTGGACGGCGACGGCCTGCACGCGGTGCCCATGGGCGCCCTGCCCCCGCAGTGCGCCGCGCTGAACCGCACCTACCTGTCGGTCGCGGAGCTCACCGTCGCGGCGATGCGCACCGGCTCGAAGGACCTGGTGCGCCAGGCGGTGCTCGCCGACGGCAACGCGAGCTCGACGCTCACCCCGGACCGGATCTGGGCGCTCTGCGACGAGCTCACGGCCGCGCACGGCAACCGCATCCCCGAGCCGCTGCGCTGACGCTCAGAGGCCGAGGATGCGGGCGGCGTTGCCCGCGTAGAGCGCCGGCAGGAGCTCCGGCGGCAGGGCGGCGCCCGAGACCGTCCAGCGTCCCTGCGGCGGCACCTCGGCGCCGGGCGCGTAGGGGAAGCTCTCGTCGTCCGTCTCGAGGAAGCGGAACAGCACGCGGTAGTCCTCCGCTGTCGGCGGGTAGACGTCCGTGCCGAACAGCACGCGGTCCGGATGCGCCTCGACGAGCCGCCGGAAGCGGCGCGGCTGCCTCCCGATCTCCGCGAGGCGGCCGCCGAGGTCGACGTGCCAGTTCGGTGCGCGGTCCATCAGCGCCGACACGCGGTCGAGGTCCTCGGCGACGCAGCCCACGTGCGCGCCGATGTACGTCGTGCCGGGCGTCGCGACGACGAGCCGCTCGAGCGCGGTGAGGATCGTGTCGAACGCCGGGTAGCGGCTGCGGTCGCCGAACCACCACTCCGGCTCCTCGAGCAGCTCGTCGAGGCGCTCGTTGCGCTCGTCGAGCGGCTCGAAGAACGCCAGCGGATCCGCCACGTGGATCAGCACCGGCAGGCCGAGCTCCCCCGCCCGCTCGAGCACGGCCGCCACGCGCGCATCGTCGGGCAGCACCAGCTCGCCGTCGCCGTCCCGCACCTGCAGTCCGAGGTGCTTCCACACCTTCACGCCCCCGGCACCGCGCCGCGCGCTGTCCTCGAGCGACGCGAGCAGCCGGCGCTCACCGTCCGGCTCCGCGAGCATCGGCCAGTCGAGCTGGCAGAACGTGACGAAGCGGCCCGGATGCGCCCGGTCGTAGCGCTCGACGTTCGCGGTGAGCTCGTCCCCCCACAGCCCGTCGAGGTTCACGACCGTGCGGACGCCGCAGTCGTCGAGCAGCGCGATCAGCGCGCCGACGTCGGGGACCACCCAGGAGGAGTCCCGGCTGAGCCACCGGCCGAGATGGTTGTGCACGTCGATCGCCGGCACGGCCGGCCGGCGCACGTCCGAGGCGTGCACGAGGAGCTGCTGGACGGGACGCCACTCGATCGCCGGCAGGCGCCGGAGACGCTCCAGATCGGGCGTTCCGCTCGTTCGTGTCGCCATCGCTCACTTCCGTTGCGCGTTCGGCGCGGCGTGCTTTCCGACCGCGCAGTCCGTCGCGCACTATGACACAGCGCGCCGAAGGACGGGAGAGTCCGGGCGCAGCCAGCGGTCCCTCCACGAAGGAGTCCTCAGGTGCAGTCGATCCGTCCGTCCCGGCTCCTCGCCGCCGGCCTCGTCACCGCCCTCGCGGTGGCCCTCACCGGCTGCAGCGGCGGGTCGGGCTCGAGCACGGCCGACCCGAAGGCGAAGACCACCATCGTCTGGTGGACCGGCCAGGCCGACCAGGCCGAGAAGATCCTCGTCGGGCTCGCGGCCGACTTCGAGAAGCAGCACCCGAACGTGACCGTGAAGGTCTCCTCGGGCGCCCCCTCGACCGAGGACCTGCTGCAGAAGCTCTCGGCGAGCTTCGCCGGCGGCGACTACCCCGACGTCTCCTACGCCTTCGGCTCCTGGACGAGCCAGCTCGAGGCCTCGAACCGCACCCTCGACATCACCAAGCAGGTGTCGGATCCGAAGGTCGACTGGAAGGACTTCAGCGCCGCCGCCCGGCAGACCGCACGGCCGACCGGGAAGAAGACGATCGGGTTCCCCGCCGTGGTCGACAACCTCGCGCTGCTCTACAACAAGACGGTGTTCGACCAGGCCCATGTGCCCTACCCGACGGCGGACTGGACCTGGGACGACTTCCGCGCCGCCGCGAAGAAGCTCACGAACCCGGCGACGAGCACGTACGGCTACGGCTACTCGGTGTCCGGCAGCGAGGAGACGACCTGGCAGTTCTGGCCGCACCTCTGGCAGAACGGTGGCGAGATCCTCACGCCCGACGGCACGAAGGCGACCTTCGACTCCGCGGCGGGCGTCAAGGCGCTCACGCTGCTGCGCGACATGGCGCAGACCGACAAGAGCGTCTACCTCGACCAGACCGACACGAAGTTCGGCGACCTCTTCGTCGCGAACCACATCGGCATGATCACCTCCGGGCCGTGGGAGCTCTACGACCTGAAGACGGGCAAGACGAAGTACGGCGTGACGGCGATGCCCGGCACGAACGGCGACCACGAGACGGTCTCCGGCCCGGACGTCTGGACCCTCTTCGACCACAAGGACGCGAACCGTGCGTACTGGGCGTACCAGTTCACGAAGTGGCTGACGGATCCGAAGCAGGACATCACCTGGAACGTCGAGTACGGCAACCTGCCGCTGCGCCCGAGCGAGACGTCGTCACCGGAGTTCCAGGCGCAGGTGAAGGCCCTGCCGGGCCTCGACACCCTGGCCGCCAACCTCGTGAACTCGAAGCACGCGCGACCGACCGTCCCGGCCTACAACAAGCTGTCCGAGGCGATCGGCAAGCAGATCTCGGCGGTGCTGCAGGGTCAGGGCGACCCGGCGACGGCGCTGAAGGCCGCCGCGAAGCAGGCCGACGCGGCGCTCGCGGGGAACGGTCCGTGACGACGGCCCCGACGGTGCCTGCGGACCGCCGCCGCGCGATCCGCCGGCGTGGCGTCGCCCGCGCGCTCGAGGGGTGGGCGTTCGTCGGGCCGGCGACCGTGCTCGTGCTCGGGCTGTCGATCTTCCCCGCCGCCTGGTCGTTCCTCCTCTCGCTGCAGCGCTGGGACGGCTTCAGCGATCCCGTGGCCGTGGGGCTCGGCAACTACGCCTACGCCGTCAGCGACGCCGACCTCTGGGCCGCCGTCGGGCACACGGGGCTCTACACGCTCCTGTTCGTGCCGTCGTCGGTGCTGCTCGGCCTGCTCCTCGCCGTCGCGCTGAACCGCCGCATCCGCTTCGTCGGCCTCTACCGCACCGCGATCTTCGTGCCGTTCGTCGCGTCGGCCGCCGCGACGGGCATCCTCTCGACCTATCTGTTCAGCCCGCAGTTCGGGCTGCTGAACACGATCCTCCGCGACCTCGGCCTGCCGCCGCAGGGCTGGCTCGAGGACCCGAAGCAGGCGATGGTCGTCATCGCCCTCATGTCGCTCTGGGGCTCGGCCGCCTTCACGACCGTGATCTTCCTCGCGGCGCTGCAGGACATCCCCGCGGAGCTCGTCGAGGCGGCCCTGATCGACGGGGCGACGAAGCGGCAGGCGTTCCGGCACGTCGTCGTGCCGCAGCTCACCCCCGTGATCGCGTTCGCGACGATCTGGCAGACCGTGGAGGCGCTGCAGCTGTTCGACCTCGTGTACACGACGACCCGCGGCGGGCCGTTGAACGCGACGCAGACCGTCGTGTACTACCTGTGGAACGCGGCGTTCAAGCAGACGGAGTTCGGCTACGGATCCGCCGTCGCGTGGGGGCTGTTCGCGATCACGATGCTCATCACCGTCGGCGTGATCCTCTACTCGCGGCGCGCGAGGATCGAGGCCTTCTGACCATGACCGACCTGCTCGAGGCGCCCGCACCGGCGCCCGCTGCGTCCGGGGTCCCCGCGACCCCACCACGCCGCCGCCGCCCGGGCCTGCCGTTCAGCCCCTGGCACCTGCTGCTCGCGCCGACCGCGATCGTGTTCGCGATCCCGTTCGTCGAGATGTTCCTCGCGTCCCTGACCCCCGCGTCGGATCTCGTGAAGGTGCCGACCCCGTTCATCCCGAGCACGCTGACGCTCTCGGGGTACGCGAGCCTCTTCACGACGTCGCCCGTGCTGCTCTGGCTCGGCAACACCGTGATCGTCGCCGGAAGCGCGATCGTCAGCCACCTGGTGCTCTGCTCGCTCGCCGGCTACGGGTTCGCCCGGCTGCGCTTCCGGGGACGCAACCTCGGCTTCTTCGGCATCGTCGCGACGATCATGATCCCGACCCAGGTGCTGATGATCCCGACGTACGTGCTCTTCTCGCGGATCGGGCTGCTCGACAGCCTCGGCGCGGCGATCGTGCCCTGGCTCGCGAGCGCGTTCGGGATCTTCCTGATGCGGCAGTTCTTCCTGTCCCTCCCGCTCGAGCTCGAGGAGGCGGGGCTGCTCGACGGCTGCACGCGGCGCCAGGTGTTCTTCCGCATCGTGCTGCCGCTCGCGAAGCCGGCGCTCGCGACCCTCGCGATCTTCACGCTGCTCGGCTCGTGGAACGACCTCGTCTGGCCGCTCATCGCGATCAACAACGACCAGGCGTTCACGCTGCAGCTCGGCATCACGACCTTCCAGGGCGCCCGCCGGACGGAGTGGTCGCTGCTCATGGCGGCGAACGTCGTCGCGACGCTGCCGCTGATCCTGTTCTTCCTCGTCGCGCAGAAGCAGTTCATCGCCACGATGACCTTCTCGGGGCTGAAGGGCTGAGCAGTCCCCCGCGGGCCGATAGCGTCGTCCGTCGTGCTCGCGCCCTACCGACGGATCCTCGCCCACCCCGGCGCCCTCGCCTTCTCCGCGCTCGGGCTGTTCGCACGCGCGGAGATCGCGATGGTCGGACTCGGTTCGGTGCTGCTCGTCCAGCGCACCACGGGGTCGTACGCGCTCGGCGGCGCGGCGGCCGGCACCTTCGGGCTCGCCTCGGCGCTCGCGTCGCCGATGATCGCGCGGCTCGCGGACCGGCTGGGGCAGTCGCGGCTGCTCCGTGCGGCGGCGCCGGTCCACGGGCTGCTGCTTCTCGCGATCGTGCTCACCGCCGTGCTCCGCGCCCCGATCGCGGTCGTGCTGGTCGCGACGGCGCTCGCCGGGGCGTCGCAGGTGAGCGTCGGGTCGCTCGTCCGCGCGCGGTGGGCGCTGATCGTGGACGGCCGCGACCTGCAGGTCGCGTTCGCGTTCGAGTCGGTGCTGGACGAGGTCGTCTTCGTCGTCGGGCCGATTCTCGTGACCCTCCTCGCCGCGCTCGTGCATCCGGCCGTCGGCCTGCTGCTCGCCGCCGTCACCGCGGTGGCGGGTGCCATGCTGCTCGCGCGGCAGGGGCGCACGCAGCCCCCCATCGGCGACGGCTCGCCGCATCCCGAGCACGACCGCGGACCCGTGCTGCGGATGCGCGGGATGCTCGTGCTCGTCGCCGTGTTCTTCGCCGCCGGCGGCGTGTTCGGCTCGGCCGAGGTGGCGGTCGCCGCCGTCGCGAAGGCGGCGGGCGTGCCGGCCGCCGCGGGCGTCGTGCTCGCGCTGTGGGCGACGGGCAGCATGCTCGGCGGCCTCGTCTACGGATCCGTGCACTGGCGCGGCCGGATGCACCGCCGCTTCGCCGCGGTCGCGGTCGTGCTCGCCGTGCTCACCGCGCCGATGGCCCTCGTGCCGCCGATCCCGCTGCTCGCGGTCGTGTTCCTGTTCGCGGGCATCGCGATCGCGCCGGTGATCGCGACCGGCTCGACCCTGGTCGAGACCCTCGTGCCCCGGGCCCGGCTGACGGAGGGGCTCGCCTGGACCAACACGGCCCTCAGCCTCACCTATGCGCTCTCGGCCGGGATCGCGGGCGCGGTCATCGACCGGGCCGGACCGGGGGCCGGCTTCCTCGTGCCGGCCGTCGCCGCGGCCGCCGTCGGCGTGTTCGCGCTGATCGGCCTGCCCCGGCTCGTGCCCCGCGGCTCGCTGCCCGGCGAGCCGGGCCTGTCCGGGGCGTAGCCGGACCCGTTCACGACGTCGGCTCGGGAGGCGGCTCCGGGGCGAGCAGGGTGCGGGACAGCACGGTGGCGCCGGCCACCGCGGCCGGCATCAGCACGACCGGTGCGAACGGCACGAGGAAGAGGGCCGAGACCGCCGCACCGAAGCCGAGGGTGCGCATCCGGTGCCGCCGGACCGCTCGGCGGCGGTCCCGGAGCCGCAGCCCGCGGGCGGCGAAGGGCGTGCCGGTGAGCTCCAGGACGAGCAGCCGGCCGCCGAGCACGAGACCGACCAGGACGGCGAGCGCTGCGCCGGCCACCGGGACGAAGCCGACCGCGAACGCGAGCAGCGCGACGAGCAGTCCGGAGGCCGCGAGGCGGAGTCCCTCCCCCGCCGCACGCAGCATGCCGGCGACGACGGGCTCCTCGATCTCCCGCGGAGGTGCCCCGAGGCGCACCTCCACCGCCCGGCTGATGCGCTCGTAGAACGGGTCGCCGACGGTCAGGACGACGGCGGTGAAGACGAGCACGAGCAGGATGCCGGTGAGCAGCAGCACGGCGATCCCGGCGAGCACCCGCACCGCGTCGCGGAGCGCCGCGTCCCAGCCGTCGGCGAACGGCGTGACCGCCGCCGCGAGCGCGGGCAGCGCCAGGACCAGGCCGACGAGCACCACGGCGAACAGCGCGCCCACGATCGCGGCGGGCACCGCGCCGAGCAGCATCAGCCGAGGCGACGTGCCCCAGACGGCGAAGCCGCGGCCGAGGTCGGCGACCCCGGCGCCCAGCTCGCGGAGCGGGTTGCGGCGGGTGGTCGGCACCCTTCAGCGTCCCATCCCGGGCATAGGTTTGACTGCGGGATCGACGACGTCCCGGAAGGCGGCGCAGGCATGGGTGCGGTGATCGTGGGATTCGCGAGGACCCCGTTCGCGAAGTACATGGGAGCGTTCGCCACGGTCCCGGCGACCGCGCTCGGTGCCCACGCGATCCGTGCGGCGCTCGAGCGCGCGGGCGTCGGCGGCGACCAGGTCGACCGGGTGCTCATGGGCCAGGTGCTGCAGGGCGGCGCCGGGCAGGGCCCGGCGCGCCAGGCGGCGGTCGGGGGTGGCGTGCCGCTCACGGTGCCGGCCGCGACCATCAACGCGGTGTGCCTCTCCGGCACGGAAGCCGTCGCGCAGGGCGCGATGCTCATCGAGACCGGGCGGGCGCGCATCGTGGTCGCGGGCGGCATGGAGTCGATGACGCTCGCGCCGCACGCGTGGCCGGGCAGCCGGCTCGGGCACCGCTACGGCGCCGTCGAGTTCCTCGACACGATGGATCACGACGGGCTCTGGGACGCGTTCGAGCACATCGCCATGGGCGCCTCGACCGAGCAGCACAACGCGGAGCACGCCGTCACCCGCGAGGACCAGGACGCCTGGGCGGCCGAGTCCCACCGCCGCCTCGAGACCGGCGCCGGGTTCCTCGAGGCCGAGATCGCGCCGTACACGATTCCCGGACGCAAGGGCGACACGGTGCTCGCCGTCGACGACGGGCTGCGCAGGGGCACGACCGTCGACAGGCTCTCGAGCCTCGCGCCGGCGTTCGGCAGGGGCGGCGGCATCACGGCCGGCAACGCCTCGCAGATCACCGACGGCGCGGCGGCCGTGATCCTCGCCGACGAGCACGTCGCCCGCGAGCTCGGCCTCACCGCGAGCGCGCGGGTGGTCGGCTCGGCCATGGTCGCCGGGCCCGACGTGTCCCTGCACTCGCAGCCGTCGAACGCCATCCGCCGGGCGCTCGCCGGCACGGGCCGCACGACGGACGACCTGGCGGCCGTGGAGATCAACGAGGCGTTCGCGGCCGTCGCCGTCGTCTCCACCCGCGAGCTCGGCGTCGATCCCGCCATCGTCAACGCGTACGGCGGCGCGATCGCGCTCGGGCATCCGATCGGCGCGTCCGGCGCCCGCATCGTCGGCCACCTCGCCCGGCGGCTGGCCGCCGCGGGCAGCGGCTCGTTCGGCGCCGCGGGGATCTGCGGCGGCGGCGGGCAGGGCTCAGCGGTGCTGCTCGAGGCGATCTGAACGGCGGCGGACGGATGCACACGGACCTCACCGGCAAGCGCGCGGTCGTCACCGGCGGCGCGAGCGGCATCGGTGCCGCCACGGCCAGGGCGCTGGCGGCGACCGGCGCGCATGTGGTCGTCGCGGACGTCGACGGGGAGGCCGCGGGCCGGGTCGCGGCGCAGATCGGCGGCGAGGCCTGGCAGGTCGACCTGTCGAAGCCGGCCGAGCTCGACGGCCTCGTGCTCGACGCCGACGTGCTCGTGAACAACGCCGGCGTGCAGACCGTGAGCCCGATCGAGCAGTTCGACCCCGTGCGCTGGCGGTTCATCGTCGACCTGATGCTCGTCGCACCGTTCTCGCTGGTCCGGGCGGCGCTGCCCACGATGTACGAGCGCGGCTGGGGCCGCGTCGTCAACATCAGCTCGGTGCACGGCCTCCGCGCGAGCGCCTTCAAGTCGGCCTACGTGGCGGCGAAGCACGGGCTCGAGGGCCTGTCGAAGACGATCGCTCAGGAGGGCGGCGGCCGGGGCGTGACGAGCAACTGCATCAACCCGTCCTACGTGCGCACCCCGCTCGTCGAGAAGCAGATCGCCGACCAGGCCCGTGTGCACGGCATCGGCGAGGACGAGGTCGTCGAGCGGATCATGCTCACCGAGAGCGCGGTGAAGCGGCTCGTGGAGCCCGACGAGGTGGCCGACCTCGTCGTCTGGCTCGTGGGCGACACCGCCGGGATGGTGAACGGCGCGTCGTACACGATGGACGGCGGCTGGACGTCGAAATGAGGAAGCCTGTCGACGGGGTCGTCGAGGTCGACGGCGGAGCCCTCGCGGTCGCCGTCTGGCCCGCGGAGCCGTCCGCTCCGGTCGTGCTCGCGGTGCACGGCATCACGGCCTCGAGCCGGTCGTTCCTCGCGCTCGCCCGCGAGCTGCCCGGGATGCGGATCGTCGCGCCCGACCTCCGCGGCCGGGCCCGCAGCAACGGCCTGCCGGGCTCGGGGCTCGAGCAGCACGCGACGGACCTGCGACGGCTGCTCGAGGTGGTGGGCGCCGACCGCGTCACCCTCGTCGGGCACTCGATGGGGGCGTTCGTCGCGACGCTCGTCGCCGCCGCCGAGCCGGAGCGGGTCGCCTCGCTCGTCCTCGTCGACGGCGGCTTCCCGCTCGCCGCTCCTCCCGGCGTGGACACGAGCGACCCTCGTCCGATGCTCGGGCCGGTGTTCGACCGCCTCTCGAGGGTCTTCCCGTCCCGCGACGCCTACCGCGAGCACTGGCGGCGGGCACCCGCGTTCGCCCGTGAGCGCGACTGGACGGACGAGGTGGAGGCGTACGTGCAGTACGACCTCGACCCGGCGGACACCGGGTTCCGCTCGTCGGCGAACGCCGACGCGGTCGCCGTCGATCAGGCGCAGCTCTACGGCTCGGCGTTCCACCTCGAGGCGCTCCGGTCGCTGCAGCAGCCGGTCACCTTCGTGCGCGCGCCGCGCGGACTGCAGGACGAGCCGCCGGGGCTCTACGCTCCCGAACGCCTCCCTGAGCTGCTCGAGCTCGTCCCGCAGCTCGAGGTCGTGGAGGTGCCGGACGTGAACCACTACACGGTGCTGATGACCGATCCCGGAGCCGGCCGGGTGGCCGACGTCGTCCGCGCCTGCACCCGCCCCTGACGGAACGAAGGAGCTCCCCCATGCAGACCCTGCTCGACGGCCTCACCGCATCCGAGGTGCGCACGCCGCGACTCACCGCCCATGTCGTGGAACGCCGCGGCGACGGCCCGACCGTCGTGCTCGTGCACGGCAACGTGTCCTCCTCCCTGTTCTTCCAGCCGCTGATGCTCGGCCTGCCGGCCGGGCTGCGCGCCCTCGCCGTCGACCTGCGCGGCTTCGGCGACAGCGAGCGCCTGCCCGTGGACGCGACCCGCGGCCTCCGCGACTACGCCGACGACGTGGCCTCCGTGCTCGACACGCTGGGCACCGGCCCCGTGCACCTCCTCGGCTGGAGCATGGGCGGCGGCGTGGTGCTGCAGGTGCTGCTCGACCGACCCGACCTGGTCGCCTCCCTCACCCTCGAGTCGCCGGTGTCGCCGTACGGCTTCGGCGGCACGACGGCGGACGGCCGGATCCTGAACGGCGGCGCCGGCACCGGCGGCGGCGGAGCGAACCCGGCGTTCGTCGCGGCCCTCTCGGCCGGGGATCGGACCGACGCCGAGCCGACCTCGCCGCGGACGGTGTACCGCACCACGTACGTGAAGCATCCGGAGCGCATCCCGAACGAGGACCTGTGGGTCGAGTCGATGCTCACCACCGCGACGGGCGAGGACCACTACCCGGGCGACGCCACCGCCGCCGACGCGTGGCCCGGCTTCGGACCCGGCTCGCGCGGGGTGCTGAACACCATGACGCCCGATCACCTCGAGCTCACCGCCGTCGTGGACGCGCGGCAGAAGCCGCCGATCCTCTGGGTGCACGGAGCGGACGACGTGATCGTCTCGGACGGCTCGTTCTTCGACCTCAACCTGCTCGGTTCGATCGGGGCGATACCCGGCTGGCCCGGCGCCGACGTCGCGCCGCCGCAGCCGATGGTGAGCCAGACCCGCGCGGTCCTGGACCGCTACCGCGACGCGGGCGGCCGGGTCACGGAGCTGCTCGTGCCGGACTGCGGCCACTCCCCGCACCTCGAGGAGCCGGCGGCCTTCACGGCGGCGCTGCTCGCGCACATCGGCGGCTGATCGCCGGACGGCTCAGACGAAGGCCGGGACGCGGATGCGCCCGGCCGCGGCGAGCGCCTCGACGGCCTCCCGCACCGTCTCCAGGGCGGTGAAGGCGGGCGCGTAGCCGAGCCGCGTCCTCGCGTTCTCGATGCTCATCACGTGGCTGCGGGCGACGTGCTCGTAGGAGGTGTCGGCGTGCTCCGGGGTCGTCGTCGACCGCCACTCGTCGAACGGCAGGAACGCGAGGTCGGCCTCGGCGCCGAACCAGCCGGCGACCGCCTCGGCGAACCCCGCGAGGGCGAGCGCCCGCTCGGCGACCACGTGGAAGGCCTGCCCGACGGCGGCCTCCGGCCGTTCGAGCGCGAGCTGGAACGCCTGCGCGACGTCGTCGGCGTGCACATGGTGCAGCGTCTCCAGGCCGAGGTCCGGCAGCGTCACGCGGGCTCCGGTGGCCAGCCGCTCCCAGACCGTGAGGTCGAGGTTGCCGACGGGGTTGATGACCGGCCACCCGGGCCCGCTGATGTGGCCGGGGTGCAGCACGCTGCCGCGCACCTCGCCCGCCGCCGCCGCGTCGAGCACGAGCCGCTCGATGGCCGCCTTCTGCATGCCGTAGGTGCCCCACGGGCACCGCGGATCCGTCTCCCGGGCCGGCACGGCGGTGAGGCGCCCGTGCACCCAGATGGTGCCGCACATCAGCAGCAGCGCCGCCGTCCCGCGGAGCGCGTCCAGCAGCTGCGCCGCCGACGCCGCGGTGAAGCACGCCATGTCGATGACCGCGTCGGGGGCGAGTCCGGCCACCCGGGCGCCGAAGGTCCCGGCCGCGTCCTCCGCCTCGCGGTCCGCTGTCACCCGCTCGACGGACGACCATGCCGGATGCTCGCGGTAGAGCCGCTGCCGTCCGCGGCTGACGGCGACCACGTCGTGGCCGGCGTCGACGAGCCGGGGCACCAGGTAGCCGCCGACATGGCCGGTGGCGCCGATCACCAGCACGCGCACGTGCTCATCCTCTCCCCGGCGCCTGGACGGCCCGCCGGGGGCGGATCCGCTCCCCCAGCGCTCCCGGCGCGACCAGCGACTCGACCGCGGCGATCGCCAGGATCGCGGCGATCACGAGGAACGCGATCCGGTACGGCAGGAGCCCGCCGCCGGGTCCGGCGACCGCGGTGCCGGCCCGGAGGGCGACGGCCCCGACCGCGACGCCCAGACCCGCCGCGATCTGCTGCACCGTCGAGGCGAGGGTGTTCGCGTCCGTCATGCCGGCCGACGGCACGTCGGCGAAGGCGACGGTGTTGTATGCCGTGAAGCCGACGGACCGGGCGGCGCCGCCGAACAGCAGCACGAGGCCGATCAGCACGAGCGGCGTCGACGCCGTGAGGAACGCATTCATCACCGCGGCCGCGACCGAGCACACCGTGGCGAGCACCAGCACCGGCCGGAACCCGAACCTCGTGAGCAGCGGGGTGGTGACCGGCTTGATGCCGAGGTTGCCGGCGAAGAGCAGCAGCACGAGCGCGCCGGCCTCGACGGGCGACCAGCCGAAGCCGACCTGGAAGAGCAGCGGCAGCAGGAACGGCACCGCGTTGACCGCGAGGCGGAACGCGGATCCGCCCGCATGCGCGATCCGGAACGACCCGATGCGCAGCGCCGACAGGGCGAGCAGCGGCCGCGACGACGAGGTCAGGTGCCGCACGGCGATCGCTCCCGTGCCGAACCCGACGACCCCGAGGACCGCGGCGAGCGGCCAGAGGACGTCGGGCGCGGACAGCACCGAACCGAGCGCGGTCACCGCCGCGACGGAGACGCAGACGAGCAGCAGCCCCGACACGTCGAGGCGCGGCACCGACTCCGCGGGCCCACCCCGCACGAGCCGGCGGGCGGCGAGCACGGCGACGACCCCGAGCGGCAGGTTCACGAGGAAGATCCACCGCCAGCCGAGGGTCGAGGCGAGCAGGCCGCCGAGCAGCGGCGCGATCACCGGGGCGGCGAGCGCCGGCCAGGTGAGCAGGGCGACGACGCGGACGAGATCCGCCTTCGCCGTCTCCCGCAGCACGACGAGCCGCCCCACCGGCACCATCAGCGCCCCGCCGACGCCCTGCAGCACGCGCGCGCCGATGAGCGCCGGCAGGCCGGGGGCGGCGGCGCACAAGGCGGACGCGAGCGTGAAGACGACGATCGCGGTGAGCAGCACCCGCCGGGCGCCGAACCGCTCCGTCAGCCAGCCGGACAGCGGGATGAGCACGGCGAGGGTCACGAGGTAGGCGGTGATCGCGGTGCCGATCGCAGCCGCGCTGTCCCCGAACGAGCGGGCGATGCTCGGCACGGCGGTGGTGAGGATCGTGCCGTCCAGGTTCTCCATGAAGAACGTGCCGGCCACGAGCAGCGCCGTGCCCCGCCCGTGTCGCTCCACCCGATCCCCCTCACGACGCGTCGTCCGCGTCAACGCTAGGCCCCCGGACTGGGGATCGCGCGGGGCGTGGCCGGCCGGTCAGCATGGCCTCACCCGAGGCACGACCGCTCCCCGGCGATCGCGCCGCCCCTTCCGCCCCCACGGAGACCCCCATGACGTCCGACGTCGCCCAGCAGCCCGGCTGGTACCCCGATTCCGACGAGCCCCGCCGCCTGCGGTGGTGGAACGGCACCGCCTGGAGCGAGCACACGAAGCCCCGCCCCGGGGTGCCCCTCGCCCAGGTGCAGCGGGACAACCGCTCCTACTTCCTGCAGCGCAAGCACATCCGCTGACCGGCGACGTCCCGGCCGTGACACGGGAACGGTACGTCGGTGCGCAATCGGCGCATCATCAGGCGAGCGCGCCAGGATGGTGCGCTGAAGCGGATGCAGGACGGCCCCGAGGGGCCGGGATCGCGCGGAGGTGATGGGTTTGCTGGTGCTGCCGACACTCCTGCTCGCCGCGGCCGTGCTCGTCGGGGTGGTGCTTCTCCTGCGTCCCCGGCTGAAGAACGCGTCCGCCCTCGAGGCGGATCCCCTGTCACCGCGCATCAGTGCCGACGTGCGCACCGGTGAGGAGCAGGTGATGATCCGCCTCACCCGTTCACTCACCATCGCGGTGGGGAGGGACCAGGTCGGGTACGGCGAGATCTACGTGGTCTCGTCGGCCGACGACGTCATCGAGCTCGCCTCCCGCTCGGAGATCGGCCGCGGCTTCCACGGCGAGATCCGGCTCCGGCGCGGCCGCCGCGGCACCGTGGCGGAGTACTTCCTCCTCCGGCTGCCGGACGATGAGACGCTCCATTCCCGTGTCCTCCGGCTCGAGCGGCAGATCGCCGAGGCACTCCGTGGGATCGATGATGAGGCCGAGGTGCGGATGCGCTCCGTGGGGGTCGCGGCGCAGCCCGTGCCTCGTGCACACGCGCCCGCAGCGGTGCGCCGGCCGAGTGCCGGTCAGCGGTCGAACCGCTCGCCGTACTCCGCGAGACGGACCGCCGGCGCGACACCGTCCGACAGCTTCCGCTGATCGACCCAGATCGACTCCGGGTGGGTGTCGTCCCCCGCGGCGACGTCGGCCGCGCTGCGGATCCGGGCGACACGGTTCAGGAGCGTGCCGAAGCCGACCTTGGCGACGAGATCCGCGGCGCAGAACGCCAGCTGCTCGATCGTCGTCCAACCACCGCCCCACACCTGGCCCTGCAGGCCGAAGACGATCGGATAGACGAACAGGACGAGCAGCAGCACGAGCATCGCCGACCGGTACGGGCTGCGCGCCGACGGCGTGAGCGACGGCACCGTGCGCACCGCGGTGAAGATCAGCACCACGTAGAGCGCCGCGAAGAACACGGACGCGATCGAACCCCAGATCGCGAGGGCGGTCGTGTTCGTGCCGCCGTCGATCACCACGCCCCCGAGGTAGCCGAGCAGGATCATGAGGAACGCGGCGCCGGCCCCGAGGAAGCGGAGCCGGCGGGCGACGGGCCCGGCGAGTGCGCTCACCGCGATCAGCTCGACGACGAGCAGCGGCACGCTGACCGACCAGTCCATGAACCGGACGGACCAGGCGGCCGCCGCGCCGTCGTTCGGCCGCCACATCCCGCCGGCACGGTCGTAGCCGAGCAGGAAGAGCACGGCGATGACGACGTACGACGCGAACGCGACCCCGATCACCTGGGTACCGGCGAGGGTCGCCGCTCGATAGCGAGGCGTCACGTCCCGCCAGGTCGCCCCCATCCGAACGAGCGCCGCACCGAGGGCGAGTCCCGCGACGAGGATGCCGTACAGCACGAGCGAGTGCTCGGCGCCGGTGAGGGACGCGTCCCACGGGGCGACGGCGCTCGGCACTGCGATCGGCACTGGACCTCCTTCCGTGGAGGGTACAGCGGGCCCCACCGACCGCCGGGGGGCGGTCGACGGAGGCGGCGACTCCGTTCGGAGAAGCGCGTCAGCCGAGCAGCTCCCGTACGTCCTCCGCGGTGATCGCGGCGCCGGCCGGGCCCTCCGCGTCCTCCATCACGGCGTCGAACAGCTCGGCCTTCGCCGCCTTCAGCGCCATGACCTTCTGCTCGATCGTGTCCTTCGCGACGAGCCGGTAGACGTGCACGGACCTGGTCTGGCCGATGCGGTGGGCGCGGTCGATCGCTTGCTCCTCGGCGGCGGGGTTCCACCACGGATCGAGCAGGATGCAGTAGTCCGCTTCCGCGAGGTTGAGCCCGAACCCGCCGGCCTTCAGCGACACGAGGAACACGTCGGCGTCACCGCCCCGGAACCGCTGGATCGCCTCGTCGCGGCGCACCGTGGATCCGTCGAGGTAGGCGTACCCGATGTCGGCCGCGTCGAGCCGTCTCCGCACCCGGCCGAGCAGCCGGGTGAACTGGCTGAAGACGAGCACCCGGTGGCCCTCGTCGAGCGCATCGCCGAGCAGCTCCTCGAGCAGGTCGAGCTTGGTGGACGGCACGTCGTCGAGCTCCGGGTCGACGAGGGCGGCGTCGAGCGCCGCCTGCCGGAGCGTGGTGAGCGCCCGGAAGATCGCGAACCGGTTGCGGCCGAACTCGTCGATGAGCCCGAGGACCCGCTGCCGCTCCCGGGCGAGCAGGCGGTCGTAGACGGCCCGCTGCTCCGGATGCAGCTCGACCTCGAGCACCTGCTCGACCTTCTCGGGCAGGTCGGCCGCCACGGCCTTCTTCGTGCGCCGCAGCATGAGGGGACGGATGCGTCGCCGCAGCTGCGCGAGCCGCTCCGGGTCGCCCTCGCGCTCGATCGGCTTCTGGTAGGCGTCCGCGAACCCCGTCGGCGAGGGGAACAGACCGGGGGCGACGATCGAGAAGATGCTCCACAGGTCCATCAGGGAGTTCTCCATCGGCGTGCCCGTGATCGCCAGCTTGAACGGCACGTCGAGGCTGCGCACCGCCGCGTGGGTGGCCGCGTTCCGGTTCTTCACGAACTGCGCCTCGTCGAGGAGCATCCCCGCCCAGGCCACGCTCCGGTACGCCTCGGCCTCGAGGCGGAAGAGCGCGTACGAGGTGACCACGAGGTCGGCGTCGCCGACGGTCTCGACGATGGTGCGGCCGCTGCGCCGCGTCGTCTCCGAGACGGCGGCGACGCGGACGTCGGGCACGAAGCGCGCCGCCTCGGCCGTCCAGTTCGGGACCACGCTCGTCGGGGCGATCACGAGGAATCGCGGCCGGCCGGTCTCACCGCCGGGAAGCCGCCGGTCGGCGACGGCCCGCGCGACGAGGGCGAGCGACTGCACCGTCTTGCCGAGGCCCATGTCGTCGGCGAGCACGCCGCCGAGCGCGCTGTCGTAGAGGAACGAGAGCCAGTCGTAGCCGGTCTGCTGGTAGGGGCGCAGCACGGCCGGGAAGTGCTCCGGCAGCGCCTGCGGCGGCAGCCGGCCTTCCGCGCTGCCCGCGAGGCCCGCGACCGCGCGACGCCACGACTCCGCCTGCCGCTGCACGATCCCGAGCTCGGCGAGCTCCTCCCACAGGGAGCCCTGGAAGCGGGAGATGCGCATCCCCCCGCCCCCGTCGTCGGCGAGCTCGCGCGCCTCGGCGAGCAGGTCGCGGAGCCGGGCGAACGCGTCGGAGTCGAGGGGGAAGTACACGCCGCCCGGCAGCACCATGTAGTCGTCGCCGCGGGCGAGCGCGCGGATGACGTCGGCGATCGGGACCGAGTCGTCGCCGACCCGCACCGCGATGTCGAGGTCGAACCAGTCGCGATCGCCGGCCCGTTCGCGCGTCTCGATGGTGACGACGGGCGCCTGCTCCGCCGGCCGGTAGTCGACGGGGGCACCCTTCTCCTCGAGCAGCAGGGCGTCGATCGCCCGGATGCGCGGCAGCACGTCGCGCGCGAAGTCGATCGCCGCCGTGCCGGCGAAGCCGAACCCGGCCTTCAGCCGTGAGGAGCCCGGTACGAAGAGCTCCGGCGCCGACTCCGGCGTGACGCCGGCCGCAGCGACGTGCTCGAGCAGACGGCGTTCCGCGGAGGCGTCGCGGAACGTGTGGCCGCCGTCCGGATCGAACGGCGAGCGCTCGACCTGCACGTCCTCGCCCGGCACCCGGTAGCGCCACCACCAGGTGCCCTCGACGGGCTTGGTCGCGGCGAATCGCAGGGTGAGCCCGAGCTGCGGCACGGGCAGCGCGGGCGGCGCGAACGTGCCGTCCCGGGAGACGACGGGCAGCAGGGTGGCGAGGCGACGGTAGTGCTCGGTGAGGAAGGCGCCCTCCTCCTGGAGCGGCACGCGGATCGGGTCGTCGAGGGTGAGGAAGGCGCGCGCCTGCGGCGCGACGGGCTCGGCGAAGCGCGCCAGCCCGACCGTGGCCTCGGGCAGCGCGGTGCCGGGTTCCTGCTGCCAGGTCGCGAGCCCCGTCGCCGGCTCGCCGACGAGCACGAACGGCTGGGGCACGGGCGGCGCGGAGGCGGGGTCGCCGTCGGTGACGAGCGGCTTCAGCACGAGACCCTCGTCGTCACGGCCGACGTCGATCGCCGGGACCGCCGGCTGGGCGGCGAGCAGCAGCGGCGTCTGCGCCGTGCCGCCCGTGACGAGCCCGAGTCCGAGGTGCTGCGCGTCGTCGAGGAGGGTCCAGAGGCGGGTGCTGCGCGCCCGGTCGAGGCCGAGCCAGGTGCCGGTGGCGAGCGGCGCGGCGCCGTCCGTGAGCAGCAGGTGGAGCTCGCGGAGGAGCCGCGCCTGGTCGTCGTCGTAATCGTGCAGCGCCGTCACCTGAGCGAAGTCGCGCCAGGAGATGCCGGTGCGGCGCCAGCGCCCGCCGGCTCCGAGCTGCACGGGGCGCACGGCGACGACCGGGGCGACGGGACGGCGCGGGCCGTTCGGCCTGCCGGGCTGCAGCTCGAACCAGAGGCCGAGCGGCGCGGTGCCGCCGCGCGGATCGAGCCCCTCGAGGATCGGGTCGAGGGCCCGACGCCACGGGGCGCCGACGCCCTGCCTCGCGGTCTGCGCGGGCGTCCGCACCGCTTCGAGCAGGAGCGCACCGACGTGCTTGCACCGCTCCCCCACCGGGCAGTTGCAGAGCCCGGTGATGGGCTCCGGGCCGTGCTCGGCGATCCGCATGCGCACCCTGGCCGAGTACGGCAGCCGGGCGGCACCGCGGACGTGGCCGGTGAGGATCGTGCGGTCGTTGCTCCAGCGGGCGTCGGCGACGCGGCCCTGGCGCTGGTAGGCGTCGGCTCTGACGAAGACGGCGCGACCCACGAAGTGCTGGACGGCCGCCTCGGAGTAGATGATCCGCCCCCGTCCCCTGCCGATCCCCGGTGCGGGGAGGCGGCCGCCCAGTTTAGGCGACCGGGGCCGGGGGCTGTGCGCCTCCGTCGTGACGGCCGCGGGGATGGTCGACCACATCGTCCGCGTCCCACGGCATCCGCCGGTCGTCCGGCGACGGCTCGATCGGCACGACCACGACGGGCCGGTACTGGCGGTGGCTGAGGCGCACCGCGACGGAGCCGCCGAAGAAGCGCCGCATGGCCCCGCCGAAGCCGTTCTGGCGGGTGCCGACGACGATCATGAGGGCGTTCTCCTCGTCGGCCACCGTCATGAGGGACGTCGCCGCCTCCCCGACGAGCTCGCGCATCGACCAGCGCACGCCCATCGGCGTGAGCAGCGCCTCGATCTCGTCGAGCCGCTCCGGCGGGAACACCGGCTCGTCGCCGCCGGCCTCCGGATCGATGGGCGCGGAGATGAGGGTGCCGTCCGGCAGGTCCTGCAGCACGTACCGAGTCGCGTCGACGGTGACGCAGACGAGCCGCGCCCGGAAGGTGCGCGCGAACTCCCCGGCGACCTGCATCACCCACAGGGGCTGGTCGGGCAGCACCCCCACCACGATCACCGGTTCGACGAGCTGCCGGGACTCCGCTGCTTCTGCCATGAAACGCCTCCGTGCGCATCATCCGCCGCCGCGCCGGAGGCGGTCAACGGGTACTCGGCGGCCGCTCAGCCGAGGCGTTGCTCGGCGACGCTGTTGCCGCCGTCCACGACGACCACCTGGCCGGTCGTGTAGGCGGCGCCGGGCGTGCAGAGCCAGGCGACGGCGGAGGCGACCTCGTCCGGCGTCCCGCTGCGGCGCACCGGCACCCGGTGCCCCTCCGCCGCCTCCTCCGGCAGCTGGGATCCGGTGGCGATCCAGCCGGGCGCGACCGCGTTCGCGGTGATGCCGCGCGCCGCCTCGTCGACGGCGACCGCGCGGGTGAGCCCGACCATGCCGGCCTTCGCAGCGGCGTAGCCGACGTCGGCGCGGCTCGCCATCACCGGGCCGGTGACGCTCGAGATGTTCACGATCCGCCCCCAGCCCGCGCGCCGCATGCCGGGCACGAGCGCCCGGGTCACGAGGAACGCGCTCGTCAGGTTCTGCGCGAGCGCCGCGCTCCAGGCGGCCGGATCGCCGGTCACGTCGCCGGACGACATCGCCTCCCCGACCGCGACCATGCCGGCGTTGTTCACGAGCACGGTCGGACGCACGGACCCGAGCGCGGCGACCAGGGCCTCGACGCCGGCCTCGTGCTCGAGCCGGGCGATCAGGCCCGTGGCGGAGATCCCCTCGGCCGCCAGCTCGGCGGCGCGCTCCTCGACGCGGTCCGTGGTGGCGGTGAGCACGACGGTGGCGCCGAGGAGCCCGAGCAGCCGGGCGGTGGCGAAGCCGATGCCGGTGGGACCGCCGGCACCGGTCACGAGGGCCGTGCGGCCGGAGAGGTCGAAGGACGGCGGTGCCTGCATGGTCCACAGGCTACGGACCGGCGGTCAGCGCACGGCGACGTCGACGTCGACCCCGCCCGCGACGGCCTGCACGATCGTGATCCGCCCGCCCGGGGTGAACGGCGCGAGGTCGCGGCCGGCGCGGGCGGCATCGGCGGCGGTCCCGGGGCCGATGGGGTACCACTCGTCCAGCCGGTCGAGGGGACTCCCGGGTCGCAGGTCCCCGACGATGGCGCCCCAGTAGTAGAGGTTCGAGTACAGGCCGGTCGACGTGCCGAGGCCGCCCTCCGCGGCCGGCGCCGTGAAGTAGGCGGCCATCCCCTCGATGATCGCCTCGTTGAATCGCCGGTCGGCCGAGAAGTCGCGGACGGTCTCGACGTCGATCCACCAGCGGTGCCCGGACGGATCCGTGACACCGGGGATGGCGGCATCCCGCCGTGCGGTCGCCCAGCCGAACACGTAGGCGCACGCGCGGCTGGTCCGGCTTCCGGCGCAGCCGGTGCCGAACGTGGCCGGGATGCGGACCCGCCGCGCCGCGACCACGGCGGAGTGCGGCCAGAGCGGCTTCGTCCAGCGCCGCTCGGCGGGCTGCCACGGGTCGGCCGCCATGACGTAGTAGCCGAGCGACCCGGGTCCGCCGGTCGCCGTCGCGGCCCAGGCCATCGTCTTGGCGAGGCAGCCGCTCGTCGTGCCGGGCTCCCCGTCGTTCACCCCCACGACGGCGAAGGCCGGGTGCGGCACCGCGTGCGCCGTCACCGCGCGCCGGCAGTTCGGCCAGGAGGCGTCGCCGCCGACGACCGGCGCGGGCGCGGCCGGTCGCGCGACGGCTCGCGGGAGGGCCGCCGACTCCTGGGACGGCAGGGAGAGCAGCACGATCGCGATCGCGGCGAGGCCGACGGCGATCAGGAGCGCGTGCAGCCCCGAGGGGTCGCCGCCCTTCCGCCTCCGTCGACCCGCCATGGCGACACGGTGGCAGACCCGCTCGGCGCGCCGCACGGCGCTCGTGGGCGTTTCGGCGATCCGCCCTGCTGCCGGCCGTCCGCCAGGATGGAGCCGTGCAGCTCGTCGTCGCGCCCGCTCTCGGATCCCCGCTCCGCACCACGACGGACGTCCCCCCGCCGATCAGGGTCGCGCTCGTGCAGCACCGCTGGCAGGAGGACCGCGACGCCCTGCTCGCCGAGCTGACGGACGGCGTCGCCACGGCGGCGGAGGCCGGGGCGACGGCGGTGTTCCTGCCCGAACTGACGCTCTCCCGCTATCCGGCCGACACCCCGGCCGCCGGGATCGCGAAGGAGGCCGCCGAGCCGCTCCTCGCCGGGCCGACCTTCGCGTTCGCGGCCGACCAGGCCCGCCGGCACGGCGTCTTCATGCACGCCTCCCTCTTCGAGCGGCCCGCCGACGACGACCGGCCCGACGACCCCCGCGGCTACAACACCGCGATCCTCGTCGCGCCCGACGGCACGCTCGCGGGGCGCACCCGCAAGACGCACATCCCGATCACCTCGGGCTACTACGAGGACACCTACTTCCGGCCGGGCGACGCGACCGACGCCTACCCCGTGCACGAGCCGGCCGGGCTCGGCATCCGCCTCGGCCTGCCCACGTGCTGGGACGAGTGGTTCCCCGAGGTCGCCCGCCTCTACGGGCTCGCCGGCGCCGAGGTGCTCGCCTACCCGACCGCGATCGGCTCCGAGCCCGACTTCCCGGCCTTCGACACGCAGCCGCTCTGGCGCCAGGTGATCGTCGCGAACGGCATCACGAGCGGCCTGTTCATGGTCGTGCCGAACCGGTACGGCAGCGAGGGGGCGATCACCTTCTACGGCTCGTCCTTCATCTCGGATCCGTTCGGGCGGGTGCTCGCCGAGGCGCCGCGCGACGCGTCCGCGGTGCTCGTCGCCGACGTCGACCTCGCACAGCGGCGCGAGTGGCTGGCGCTGTTCCCGTTCCTGCTCACCCGGCGCCCCGACAGCTACGCCGCGCTCGGCGAGGCCGTCGACGCGGAACGGCACGGCTTCGACACGATCCCGACGTTCGGATCCGTCGCGTGAGCTGGCGGATGCCCGCGGAGACGGCGCCGCACGAGCGGCTCTGGATGTCGTTCCCGCGGCCGAACGCGACCCTCGGCGACGGCGAGGACGCCGAGGAGGCGCGGCGCGCCTGGGCGGCGGTCGCCCACGCGGTGCTCGAGTTCGAGCCGGTGACGATGCTCGTGGATCCGGAGACGCGCGACGACGCGCGACGGCACCTCTCCGCGGACGTCGACGTGCTCGACGTCCCGCTCGACGAGTACTGGCTGCGCGACAGCGGCCCGACCTTCGTGCTCGGCGACGACGGCCGGCTCGGCGCGGTGGACTGGATCTTCAACGGCTGGGGCGCCAACGACGACTGGACGAGCTGGGACCGTGAGCGGCACGTCGGCCGCCGGGTCGCCGAGGCGGCGGGCGCGGAGCTCGTGCCGTCCCTGCTCGTGAACGAGGGAGGCGCGATCCACGTCGACGGCGAGGGCACGGTGCTGCTGACCCGCACGGTGCAGCTCGATCCGCGCCGCAACCCGTACGCCGACGAGGCGCGCGTGGAGGCCGAGCTCGCCCGCACCATCGGCAGCACCGCCGCGGTGTGGCTGCCGCGGGGCCTGACGCGCGACTACGGGCGGTTCGGCACCCGAGGGCACGTCGACATCCTCGCCACGATCCCGTCGCCCGGCCGGGTGCTGCTCCACGACCAGCGGGATCCCGGCCACCCGGACGCCGCCGTCTCCGCCGAGCTGCGTGCCGTCCTCGAATCCGCCGTGGACGCCGCCGGCCGGCCGTTCGAGATCGTGCCGCTGCCCGCGCCCGCCACGCTGACAGACGGGGACGGCTGGGTCGACTGGTCCTACGTCAACCACGTCGTCGTGAACGGCGGCGTGATCGCCTGCCGCTTCGGGGAGCCTGAGGCGGACGCCCGAGCGGCCGCGACCCTGGCGGACGCCTACCCCGGCCGCCGCGTCGTCGGTGTGGACGCCCGCCCGGTCTTCGCCCGTGGCGGAGGCCTGCACTGCATCACCCAGCAGCAGCCCACGACCTGATCCGACACGCCGTCAACGGGCGGATCCGGTCGCCGCTCCCGGTCAGCGGGAAGGCGCGGTACGGAAGAATGGCCGGGTGGGATCGACGAGCGGGAACGACGAGCCCGCGCCCGGCGATGTGCTCGGCGGCCGGTACGAGATCCTCGAGGAGCTCGGCCGCGGCGGCATGGCGACCGTCTACAAGGGCCGGGACCTGCGCCTCTCGCGCAAGGTGGCCGTCAAGGTCTTCCGCGGCGGCTTCGCCGATGCGATGGACCCCCGGCGCACTGCGCAGGAGATGCGGCTGCTCGCCGGCGTCGATCACCCGTCGATCGTGTCGGTGCTCGACGCGTCGAACGACGACGGGCGGTTCGGCACCTACCTCGTCATGGAGCTCGTCGTCGGCGACGACCTCGGCGCGCTGCTGAAACGGGCACGGGGGCCGCTGTCGGCCGACTTCGCCCGCCGCATCGTCGCCGACGTCGCCAGCGCGCTCGAGCTGCTGCACAGCAAGGGCGTCGTGCACCGGGACGTGAAGCCGGGCAACATCCTGGTCAGCGCGGGCGCGGGCCAGCACGGCATGTCCGGCGTCACCGCGAAGCTCACGGACTTCGGCATCGCGCAGATGGTCGACGGCGCGGCGCTGACCGCGCCGGACTCGATCCTCGGCACCGCCGCCTACCTCAGCCCCGAGCAGGTGCGCGGCACGCGGCTCCGGCCCGCGAGCGACATCTACTCCCTCGGCCTCGTGCTCCTCGAGTCGCTGACGGGCCGGCGTGCCTTCCCCGGCCCCGCCGCCGAGGCGGCCGTGGCGCGGCTGACCCGCCCGCCCGCGCTTCCCGCGGACGCCTCCCCCGGGCTCGCGGACCTGCTGTCGCGGATGACCGCACTCGACCCCGGTGACCGGCCTCGGGCCGCCGAGGTGGCTGAGGCGCTCCACGAGCAGCTGGCCGGGGCCATCACCGTGCCCGACGCCACGCACACCGTCGAGGTGCCGCGAGCCGACCTTCCGTCGGTGCTCGAGCGCGGCGAGGACGAGACGCTGCCGCATGAGCGGTCCTGGACCCCGGGGACCGGGATCCCGCTCAGCGCCCCGTCGCTCGACACGGGACCGCGGCCGCAGCTCGTGCCCGTGGGCGAGCGGGCTCCCGGGTCCCGGTCGCGCTTCCCCACCGTGCTCGCGGTCGGCGCGTCCGCCTTGGCCGCCGCGGTCGCGGGGATCCTGATCTCCTCGAGCGCGGGACTGCTGAACGCGCCGTCCGGCGCCGTGGCCGCCGGCGACGCGGGCGCGAAGGACGGGGTCTCCGCGAGCTCACCTGCCCCCGCCCGCAGCTCGTCGTCGAGCGCGCCCGTCCGGGTGGCGACGGGCGGCGGGGTGGTCGCCACCACGCCGCACGCGAGCCCCAGCCCGACGCCGCGCCGGTCCTCGTCGACGCCGAGCAGTCCCACGCCGACCGCGACACCGAGCAGCTCGGCGAGCGGCTCCCCCGACCCGACGACGAGCAGCAGTGCGCCGGCGACGCCCTCTGCGCCGCCGTCGTCGGATCCGGCTCCGAGCGGCAGCACGAGCGCGCCGGGCTCGACCTCACCGACGCCGACCGACACCGACTCCGGCGGTCCGGGCTCGGGCGGGAACGGTGCGTCCGCCGACAGCGCGAGCCCCTCCACCGTGTCGGCCGACGGAGCCTTTCCGGACGCCTCGGCCTAGGCGGAGGCGAGCGCCTCCTCGAGCGTCCGGGCCGGACGACCGGTCAGGCGCTCCACGTGGTCGCTCAGCGCGTCCATGGCGCCGTCCGCGATCGCGGTGTACGTCGACACCCACGCGTCGAGCTGCCACTCGAGATCGGTGAACGCCCGCCGGCTCTCGTACGCCTCCGCGACGGTCTGCTCCTCGTACCGGAACGGCCGGCCGAGCGCCCGCGTCATCCGCTCCGCCGCCTCGGCGAACGTGAACGCCTCGGGTCCGGTCAGCGTGTACGCGGCCCCCTCGTGCGCGGCGGGGTCCGCGAGGACCAGCGCTGCCACGTCGCCGACGTCGGCGCGGGCGACCGCCGCGGCCGCGCCGTCGCCCGCCGGTCCCCGGATCACGCCCTGCTCGTCGGCGAACATCGGGAAGAAGTCGCTGTAGAAGTTGTCGCGCAGGAACGTGAACGCCATGCCGGACTCGCGGATGGCCTGCTCGGCGTCCCAGTGGTCCCGGCCGAGGGTGAAGACGGCGTTCGGCGCGGCGCCGTCGAAGCTCGTGTAGACGATGTGGCGCACGCCCGCGTCCGTGGCGGCCGTGATGAAGCGCCGGTGCTGCGCGCGGCGGTGCTCCGACTCGGCGCCGGACACCATGAGCAGCACGTCGATGCCGGCGAGGGCCGCGAGCGCGCCGTCGCGGTCGTCGTAGTCGATGCGAGCGACCTCGGGTCCGCCGTCGATGCGGGGGGCGCGGGCGGGGTCCCGCACGAGCAGGCGGGTGACCTGGGAGCCGAGGATGCGGGCGGCACGGCCGCCGACGTGGCCGGTGGCACCGGTGATGGCGATCGTCGTCATGCGAGGCACAGCAGTCGGGACGGCGCCCGAATTCCCGTGGCTAGGCTGCCAGGATGCCGATCGTCCGTGCCGTGCTCTTCGACCTGGACGGGACGCTGATCGGCTCGACGCCCGCCGTCGCCCGGTCCTGGGCGCGGTGGGGCGAGCAGTGGGGCGTCGGCGACGTCTTCGCCAGCCACGAGCACGGCCGCCCCGCGCGGGAGATCGTCGCGGGCCACGTGCCGGCCGACCAGGTGGACGCCGCCTTCGCGTCGATCGAGGCGCTGGAGATGGCCGACACCGAGGGCATCGTCGTGCTGCCGGGCGCGCGGGAGCTGCTCGACGCGCTCCCGCGGGACGCCTGGGCGATCGTGACCTCGTGCAGCCGCCCGCTGGCGTACGCGCGGCTCGCCGCCGTGGGGCTCGAGCCGCCGGTCCTGGTCACCGCGAGCGACACCGCCGTCGGCAAGCCGGCGCCCGATCCTTTCCTCGAGGCGGCCCGTCGTCTCGGCGTGGATCCGGTCGACTGCCTCGTCGTCGAGGACGCACCGGCGGGCGTCGCGGCGGGACGTGCCGCGGGGGCGACGACGCTCGCGGTGGAGGGGACGGTGGATCGCGCACTCCTCGACGCCGACCTCGTCGCGCCCGACCTCAGGGCGGTGGCCGTCGAGCCGCTGCGGGACGGGATCCGCGTGACGCTCCGCGAGCCGCGGAGCTGACCGTCACCAGCGGCCGTGGATCGCGGCGCGCAAGCGGCTGTCGTAGAGGTCCCGCACCCCGGCGCGGAAGGCGTCGGACAGCGGGGGCAGCGTCGCCGCCGCCGCGTTCGATCGCGCCTGCTCCGGGTTCCTGGCGCCCGGGATCACGCTCGTGACGCCGGGGAGCTGCGCGACCCAGGCGATGGCGACCTGGGCGGGTGTGGCGTCCGCCGGGCCGTGCTCCCGCACGAGCGCGGTGAACGCCGCCGCCGCCTTCACGCCGGCCTCGTAGTCGACACCGGAGAAGGTCTCGCCCTGGTCGAAGGCCTCACCGTGCCGGTTGTAGCTGCGGTGGTCGTCGGCGGAGAAGGTCGTGTGCTCGTCGTACTTGCCGGACAGCAGGCCCGACGCGAGGGGCACGCGGGCGAGGATGCCGACCCCCGCCGCCTCCGCGGCCGGCAGCACCTCGTCGAGGGGCTTGAGCCGGAACGCGTTCAGGATGATCTGCACGCTCGCGACGTGCGGACGCGCGATCGCGGTCAGGGCCTGGGCCGCCTCCTCGACGCTCACGCCGTACGCCGCGATCGCGCCGTCGGCGACGAGGGTGTCCAGGGCGTCGTAGACCCGGTCGTCCTCGTAGACCGCGGTCGGCGGGCAGTGCAGCTGCACGAGGTCGAGGGTGTCCTGGCCGAGGTTCCTCCTCGACCGGTCCGTCCACTCCCGGAGATGCTCGAGGGTGTACGCCTCGGGGGTCTGGTCGACGCGCCGGCCCGTCTTGGTCGCGACCGTGAGCGGCACCGACGGGTCGGCGGCGCGGAACGCGCCGATGATCCGCTCGCTGCGGCCGTCCCCGTACACGTCGGCCGTGTCGAAGAGGGTGACGCCGGCCTCGACGCTCGCGTCGAGCACGGCGCGCGCGTCGGGTTCGGAGACGTCGCCCCAGTCGCCGCCGAGCTGCCAGGTGCCGAGTCCGACGGTCGACACGGAGCGGCCGGTGCGGCCGAGGAGGCGGGAGGGCAGGGAGGAGCTCACCCGTCCACCGTAGAACCCGAGGATGGGGATGCCGTGAACGAGGTCAGCCGGAGCTGGGGAAGATCGTCACCTCGGTGTGCTGCGGCGCGGAGGAGCCGATGGCGGGCGAGGTCGAGGCGATCTCGCCCGCGGGAAGGCTCGAGGAGACGGGCGCGCCGATCGCCCAGGCGTAGCCGGCCGAGACGAGGGCCGCCTCCGCCGCCGACTTCGACATGCCCTGCACGTTCGGCACGGTGCCGGTCGCGGTGGAGGGCGTCGTGGTCGTCGCCGTGCCGCCGTAGAGGTACTGCGACGCGGGCTGCGGCCAGCTCGTGGCCCCGCCGTAGACCTTGTTCACGGCGGTCTGGATGCCCTTCCAGAGGCAGTGCCGCTGCACGGCGGCCTGGGAGGAGTACCCGGCCGGGCAGTAGCCGAGGTTCGTCGCCCGGAGGTCCTGGGAGCCGGAGATGTTGCCCACCCAGACCGCGGTCGTGACCTTCGACGTCGTGCCGATCATCCAGGTGTTCGCGTTGCCGTCGGTGGTGCCGGTCTTGCCGAACTCGTAGATGCCGTCGGGGGTGTTGTCGCCGGCGGCGGTGCCGCCGGTCATCACCGCGCGCAGCGCGTACGCGGCGGCGATGGCGACCTGCGGGTCCACGGACTGCCGGCAGGACGTCTTCGGCACCGACAGGACGCTGCCGTCCGCCTTCACCACCTTGTCGATGGCCACCGGCGTGCAGGTCGTGCCGTTGTTCGCGATGCCCGCGTACGCCGTCGCCATCGAGAGCGGCGCGACGTAGTTGGTGCCGATGATCGACGACGGGTTCGCCTCGAGCGTGCCGCCCTTCGCGGGGTGCACGTCGAAGGACTTCGCCATGGAGCGGATGTCGCAGAGGTCGAGCTGCTCCCCCATGGTCGCGAAGGCCCCGTTGATGGAGAGCGCGGTGGCCTGGGTGACCGAGTGGAGACCGTTCTCGGAGGCGCCTGCGTCGTTGCCGACCGACCAGGGGCCGTCCTGGTCGTCCGGCGAGCCGCAGAGCGTGAAGTCGGACGCCGGGATGGTGCGCTGGTCCGAGTTCACCGAGGCGTTCAGGGTGTGACCCGACTTCAGCCAGTCGAGGAGGGTGAAGAGCTTGTACGTCGACCCGGGCTGGATCCCGCTGGAGCCGCCGTAGGCGTAGTCGGTGTTGAAGTTGACCGCCGTGTTGTCGACGCCCTGGCTGTTGTCGTAGTTCTTGTTCTGGACCATCGTGATGATCCGCCCCGTGCCGACCTCCACCGAGATGGCCGACGATCCGACGTTGAACACGGTCGAGTGCTTCGGGATGTACGTGTTCATCACCGACTGGGCCTTCTTCTCGAGGTCCAGGTTCAGCGTCGTGTAGATCTTCCAGCCGGCCGACTGCAGGTTCGCGTAGCGGGTGTTGTAGTCCTTGCCGAACGCCGTGTCGTTCAGCACGGAGTTGACCACGTAGTCGCAGAAGTACCCGGCGACGCCGGCGGACTGGCAGCCCGTCTTCGGCTGCGTGATGTTCGGCTTCACCGGCGTCTTGACGGCGGCGTCGTACTGCGCCTGCGTGATGAGCTTGTGGCTCAGCTCGTTGGCCAGGATGTAGTCGCGGCGGGTGCTGTTCGGGGCGATGTTCGCCTTCTGGTCGATCCGCAGCACGTTGGGGTTGTTCACCATCGCGAGCAGGCTCGCGGCCTGCGCGGCGGTGAGCTTGTTCGCGTTCACGCCGTAGTAGTACTGCGCGGCCGACTGGATGCCGTACACGCGGCCGCCGAACGGCGCGATGTTCAGGTACCCGAGCAGGATCTGGTTCTTCGAGTACTTCTTCTCCAGGGCGATCGCGAGGCGCGCCTCGCGCAGCTTGCGGCCGACGGACGGGTCGACGCAGACGTTGTAGGCCTTGTCCACCGCGGCCGTCGTGTGCAGCTGCTCGGCCTCCTGCACGCAGACGTTCTTGACGTACTGCTGCGTGATCGTGGAGGCGCCCTGCACGTTCTTGCCCAGGAGGTCGGCGACGGTCGCGCGGATGATGCCGGTCGGGTCGACACCGCCGTGCGTGTAGAACCGCACGTCCTCGGCGGCCAGCGTGGCGTTCTTCACCGTGGTGGTGATGTCGCTCCAGGGGATCACCTCGCGGTCCTGCGTGTAGAAGGACGCGAGGAGCACCTCCTTGCCACCGGACTTCGCGTAGATCTTCGTCTTCTGGTCGAGCGGCGCGATCTTCAGGTCGGTGGGCAGGTCCTCGAACAGACCGATGCCGTTCTTGGCGGTGGTGCCGGTGAGCGCGATGGCGGGCGTGACCGCCACGGCCACCATCACACCGGCGATCACGGCGACGGCGATCATCCCGAGGAATGCGGAGAAGGCGGTTCCGATACGACGAGGAGCGGAGCCGGGCATCCCAGCATGGTACGAAGTGGGTCTGACCGTCCCGTGTCCGACGGGCGCGTCGAACCCGATCTGTTATCGAATGCCAAGCATCCGGCGGCGGATGCTCAGGGAACCGGGGCAGGAGGAGGCGTGGCGGACGACCGGCAGGAGGACGCCGTCGCTGCGGCGGCCGCGGACCTCTACGCGGTCCCGGCGGAGGAGTTCACGGCCGCCCGCACCGGCCGCGTCACCGCGCTGAGGAAGGCGGGCGACCGCGCGTCTGCGGCGGCCGTCGGGCGGCTCCCGAAGCCGACCGTCGCCGCGTCCCTCCTGAACCGGCTCGTGCGGGAGCGCCCCGACGTGGTGCACGGCCTGCTCGCGACCGGCGCGGAGCTGCGCCGGGCGCAGGAGGAGCTGGACGCCGGGCGGCTGAAGGAGCTCGGCGCGGCACGGCGGCAGGGGGTGACGGACGCGGTGGCCGCGGTCACCGGACTCGCGTCCGCGACCGGTCGTGCCCCAGGTGCCGGAGCGCTGGAGGAGGTCGCGGCGACGCTGACGGCGGCGGTGCTCGATCAGGCCGCGGGCGGGGCGGTGGCGTCGGGGCGCCTCATCCGGTCGCTGCCGGCCGAGGGGCTCGAAGGGGCGGCGCTCGACGACCTGGTCGCGCTGCCGGGCGCCGCG
>NZ_JAODBE010000116.1 GCF_025463795.1 Amnibacterium sp. | reverse complement strand
AGGCGCTGGCGCTCCGCCTCCGGGATGCCGAGCCGCTCGTACGTCGCGCGGATGTCCTCGGGGAGGTCCTCCCACGACTGCGCCTGGCGCTCGGTGGACTTCACGAAGTACTTGATGTTGTCGAAGTCGATGCCGGAGAGGTCGGCGCCCCACGTCGGCATGGGCTTGCGCTCGAACATGGCGAGGCCCTTGAGCCGGTTCTTCAGCATCCACTCGGGCTCGCCCTTGCGGCGGGAGATGTCGGTGACCACGTCGGCGGAGATCCCGCGTCGCGCGGAGGCACCGGCTTTGTCGGAGTCCGACCAGCCGAACTCGTAGACACCGAGTCCCTCCAGCTCAGGACGATCGATCAGCACATCGGTCACGGTGCTCCTCTCCGTACAGTGGCAACCCGTCCAGCGGGCGGGGCATTCCCTCGGCTCCCGGCCGGGAGCCTCTCGCACCGCGCCTACAATCCGGTGCGAGACGGCGGGCGGCGCCCGATCGGGCGGCGGGCCGATCCGCTGCTCCACGGCACGTCGGCGCCGCACTCGACCCGGCGGCCCATCCTAGCCGCCGCCCCCATGCACCCCGGAGGACGGATCCATGACGGTCAGGCTCGACGAGCAGGCACCGCGACCGGCCGCCGTCCCGCTGGTCGCCTCCCCGGTGATCCGGATCGCCGCCCGGGCGTCGCTGGTCGCCGAGATCCTGCTCGTCGGCACGGGTGGGGCGGTCCGGCTCAGCGGCTCCGGCCTCGGCTGTCCCACCTGGCCCCGCTGCACGGTCGCCTCGTTCACCACGACACCGGCGATGGGGGTGCACGGCGTGATCGAGTTCGGCAACCGCCTCCTCACCTTCGTGCTGGTGGTCGTCGCGCTCGCCGCCTTCGCGGTGGTCCTGCGGCAGTGGCGGACCAGGAAGGACCTGGTCGGGCTGGCGCTCGCGCAGCTGCTCAGCATCCCCGTCCAGGCCGTCCTCGGCGGCATCACCGTGCTGACGCACCTGAACCCCTGGCTCGTGGCCGCGCACTTCCTCTTCTCCCTGACGCTCGTCGTGCTGATGACCGTGTTCGTGCACCGCGCCGCGGTGCTCCCCGGGCCGCGCGCCCGCGCGGCCGCTCCCGTCGCGGCCGCTCCCGTCGCGGTCGTGCTCACCGGCGTCGTCGCGGTCCTCGCGGCCGTCACCGTGGTCCTCGGCGTCACCACCACCGGATCGGGTCCGCACGCGGGCGACGCGACGGCCCCCCGCAACGGACTGGACCCCGTCGTGCTGCAGCAGGTGCACGAGTCGGTGGCCTGGCTGCTCCTGCTGACGAGCGCCGTCCTGCTGGTCGTCGCGGCCCGCGGTGGAGCGAGGGTCCGGCCGGTGGCGCTGCTCGTCGGCATCGAGGTCGTGCAGCTGGTCGTCGGGGTGACCCAGGTCGCCCTGGGCTGGGCGGCCGGCCTCGTCGTCGTGCACGTGTTCCTCGCCGCGGTGCTCACGGCCGCGACGACCGCGGTCGTGCTGGCCGCCCGGGGACCGTCGGGCGCACCGACCGGGCAGGGCGCCTGACCCGGCGGTCGGCTATCCTCCGGACCGTCCCCCGAGCCCCCTGGAGCCCCATGCCCCGGCTGTCCGTGCTCCTCCCGGTGAAGAACGGGGCGGCCCACCTGCCTGCGGCCCTCGCCTCGACCGTCGCCGCGCTGCCGGCGGATGCGGAGCTCGTCGTGGTGGACGACGCCAGCGACGACGCGACGCCGGCGATCCTCGCGCGCGCCGCCGAGGGCGATCGACGCGTGCGCGTGATGCGACGCGAGGCGTCGTCGGGGGTCGCCGCGGCCCTGAACCACGGTCTCCGGCACTCGGACAGCGAGCTCGTCGGCCGGATGGACGCGGACGACGTCTGCGCTCGCGGGCGGTTCCGGTCGCAGACGGCGCTCCTCGATCGCGCGGACTTCGTGTTCGGGTCGATGCTGCTCACGGATCCCGCCGGCCGGCTGCGCGGCGCGGCCTCCCCGCTGCCGATCACGCCGGCGGCGGCGCGGTACCACCTGCTGGTCGGCAACTTCCTGTCGCACCCCACGATGTCCTGCCGGCGTTCGGCGATGGAGTCGCTCGGCGGGTACGCCGACATCGTGGTCGAGGACTACGAGCTGTGGCTCCGAGCCGCGGCGGCGGGCCTGCGCCTCCGGAAGACGGTGCGCCCGGTGCTGCGCTACCGGGTCCATCCGGCGCAGATCACCCGGACGTGGGCGCCCGCGGCGACCGACGCGCTCCTCGACGAGCGCTACTCGCGCCTGCTGCCGGAGCATCTGCGGGAACTGACGCCCGTGCTGCGGCACAGCGCCGTCACGCGGCGGCGGGACGACGAGCAGTCGGCGGCGGCGTGGCGGCGCCTGCGGGACTGGATCCGCCGCGAGGCGCGGGGCCTGCGGCCGTTCGACCGGCTCGTGCTCGCGGAGCGGCTCCGCTCGATCTGACGTCAGGCGACGGCCGGCTCCGGTTCGGGTGCCGAGGCCTTCGTGCCCCGCTCCATGCCGGTCGCCGAGCTGACGAGCCGGGCCGCCATGCCGAGCGTCTGGGCGGCGGGCAGGGCGAACGGCCCGAGCGGGACGGCGAGCGCGAGGGTCCCGACGAAGCCCACTCCACCGGCGACCACGCTGTTCCCGAGCGCCAGCCGGGTCCGCCCCATCGCGAAGACCACGAGCGTCACGACGGTCGAGACGCCTTCGATCACGTACTCCCCGATGCGCGCGGACGCGAGTGCGAGGTCGAGCGGCTTGTTCAGGATCGCGGACACCACGGGCCCGAAGAGCGCGAGCACGCCGATGTACAGCGCACCGCCGACCGCCACCATGCCGCTGACGAGGAGAACGTCCCGGCGTGGGCCGTGCGGGTTGTCCGGCGTCGCGCGGAGCTTCCGCAGCACCGCCGGACCCATGAAGGTCACGAGGGCCGCCGTCAGGATCGTGATCGGCGACGCGACGACACGAGCCGCCTCGAGGTGCGCGAGCACCGCACCGCCGAGCACGAGCAGGATCGCGTAGTTGCAGGCGAACCAGGCGCCCTGCACCGCGACCTCGGAGAAGAGCAGGCGGGTGCGGTCGGGCAGCGGCTGCTGCACGTAGTCGTGGTGGCGGGGCGCGCCGCGCAGCAGCAGCACGCCGACCGCGATGGACAGCACGTTCCCGGCGAAGAGCGCGCCGAACGGCAGCAGCTCGAGTCCCGGAGCTCCGTGATGGGTGAGCCCGAAGACGGTGCCCAGGCCGACCGTCGCCGCGAGCACGACCGAGCACATCGCGGCGGACACGTGCCGGTCGACGAGGTGCAGCGCCGCGCGGATGTGGTCCTGCAGCGGTGAGACGACGGCGTAGAGCCCCGCCATCAGGCCCATCCCGAGGCAGACCGCGACGGGCGCGGAGCCGACGAGCGACAGGCCGCTCGCCACGGCGATGAGGAAGGTGCCGGCGCTCACGATCCTCGCCCGTCGCGCGTCCCGGCCGACGAGCGGCGACCGGAGGTCGGCCTCGAGGTTGGCGCCGAGCTGCGCGGGCACGTAGTGCAGCTGGCGCGGGAGGAGCATCCCGAGCACGGTCGCGCTGAAGAGCACGGCGTAGACGGCGAGCGCTCGCGTGTCGAGCTCGCGGACCGCGACGATGCCGGCGAGGAAGGTGCCGAGGGCCGCGAGCGACGCGTCGGCGAGCCCTGCCGCGAGCTTGCGGGAACTTCTCATGCGGAACGCTCCTCGAGGAGTCGGGCGGGGTTGCCGACGGCCGTCCGGCCTGTGGGGACGTCGTGGAGGACGACCGCGCCCGCGCCGATGCGGGCGCCTGCGCCGATGGTGACGCCGCCGAGCACGATCGCTCCGGCGCCGAGCACGACGCCGTCCTCGATCACCGGGGACGGGCCGCCCTCCTCGCGGTGGCCGATCGTGACGCCGTTGCGGAGCGTCACGCCCCGGCCGATGCGCGCGTGATCGTTCACCACGAGCCCGTAGCCGTGGTAGATGGTGAGGCCTCCTGCGATGCGGGTCCTCGGGCGCAGCTCCAGCCCGAGCAGCATCTCCGTCCATCCGCGGTAGAGGGCCACGGGGATCACCGCGCGCAAGCGCAACCGGTCCGGGGAGCCCATCGCGAGCTGCGCGAGGCGCAGGCCGACGAGGATGGCGCGGGACTTCACGTCACGCGGGTTGGCGCGCCAGTCCTCGCGGACGAGTGCCAGGAACGCGGCAGGGGTCCCCGCGAAGTCGAGGTCCCCGGAGGGGCGCGGGTCCGGCGCACCGAGCAGCCGTCGCCAGGCCGCCGCGTAGGCCGCCGGCGAGTGGTGCTGCTCGTACCGCTCGCGCGCTCCCGCCCCGCAGCGGGCGAGCAGCGCCGGATCCTCGGCGAGCGCACGGGCCGCCCGGTGCAGGCCGTCCTCGTCCCCGACCGGCACCAGCAGGCCGGTCTCGCCGTCGACGACGAGGTCGCCCACCCCGCCGACGTCGTACGCGACGACGGGCGTTCCGGTGGCGAGGGCCTCCACGACCACGAGCGGCTGCGCCTCGAACGGATAGGTGGAGGGCAGCACGAGGACGTCGGCGTCCTGGAGCAGCCGCCAGCGCTCGTCCGCGGTGACGGCCCCGTGCACGGTCACGGAAGCGGCGACGCCGGCGTCCTCGACGGCGGCGCGGAGCGCGGCGATGCGGTCGCGGGCGCCGGCGCCCGCGATGTCGAAGCGCCAGCGTCGCCCGGTGTCGGCGGTGAGCCGCTCGGCGAGGCGGACGAACGCGTCCGCGCCCTTCTCGGGCAGCAGGTTGGCCAGGAACAGGAGGCGGAAGTCCTCGTCGCCGCCCACCGGGCCCGATGGCGAGGGCGCGTCGCCCGGCGCGTTCGCGATCACCGCGATGCGCTCCTCGGCGACGAACGGCCGAACGTCCTCCGCCATGCGCGGGCCGAGCACGACGACGCGATCCGCACCGCCCAGCACCCGTCCGACGGCGGCGCGCCACAGCGGGCCGCGGCGGGCCAGCTCGCGGTAGCCGTTGGTGTGGAGGTAGAGGGCGGTCGGGACCCGCAGCACGCGGAGCAGCTCGAGGAGCACGACGTCGACGAGGAACGATCCCGGCCGGTTCGTGAGGAAGAAGACGCAGGCGCCCGGGCGCCGGACGGCGACCCTTGCGGCGACCCGGGCCACGAGAGACGGCACGGCGAGCAGCTTCCCCGGCCGCGCCCGGCCCACGTCGTCGACGGTGCGGGAGAACCGGCGGTCGACCAGGGTCGCCCTGCCGAAGCCGCTGAGGGTCTCGAGCAGCCGCAGCGTCATCACGGTGGAACCGTGGACGGGCGGCGGGACCTGGCTGATGACGAGTACCCCCGCGCCTGCCTGGAAGGCGGTCGCGGACATCCGGTTACCGCGTCGTGCGGCGCAGGTCCTGCAGCACCGCGCCGACGAAGCGGAGGTTGCCGAAGAAGTAGCGCCGCCACAGGCGGCGAGGCTCCATCAGGAAGCGGAAGAACCACTCGAGGCCGACCGCCGACATCCATTCGGGAGCGTGCCGGAGGGTGCCCGCCGTGTAGTCGAAGCCGGCGCCGATGGCGATCGCGATGACCGGGAGGGAGGCGGCGATCCTCGCCGCCTCGATGTCCTGCTTGGGCGTGCCGAGGCCGACCCACACCACCTGTGCGCCGGAGTCCCGGATGGCGGCGTCGCGGTCGGCGAGCTCGGCGGGCGTCGCCTCCCGGAAGGGCGGGCTGACCGCGCCCACGATCCGGATCCCGGGCGCGAGCCCCCGGAGCTGGGTCTCCAGCGTCGCCAGCACCTCGGGAGCGCCGCCGAGCAGGTAGTGCCGCAGCTGCCGCTCGGTGCCGGCGCGGCACACGTCGAGGAAGAAGTGGGGGCCGGGCACCTGCGCCAGCCTCGGGCTGTGGCCGCGCGAGTGCGAGACCCACCCGAGCGGCTTGCCGTCGGGAAGGTTCCAGGCACGGCCGCGGAACGCCCTCGCCCCGAGCCGCCGGTCCTTCGAGGAGAGGGCGACGCTGTAGGCGTTGGCGAGGTGGATGTGCTCGCCACGGGTGCGCCCCGGCCGGGTGGCCTCCGCCACGACGACGCGCACGGCGTCCACGGGGGTGGTCGCGACGAACCGCAGTCCGCCCACGGTCTGCCGTCGCGGTCCCCACTGCTCGATGAGCGGCCGGTCGCCGCCGGCCGGTGCCTCCACGCCGCCGATCGGCTGGACGGTCATCACGACAGCCCCTCGAAGGATGCGGAGGGCGAGGTGGAGCGGACCGAGTCCCGGCGCCGCTTCACGGGCCTGCGCCGGCGACCGCGGTCCGCCCCGTAGGTGTAGACGGAATTCGAGCGGCGCGACACCTTGGTGAGCACGAGGCCGAGCACCCGCGCGTTCGCCCGCTCCAGCGAGACGAGCGCCTCGTCGAGCTGACCGCGGCGCACCTCCCCCGCTGCCGCGACGACGATCGCCCCGCTGGTGCGACGGGCGAGGAGCGCGGCGTCCGAGACGGGCAGGAGCGGTGGCGCGTCGAAGAGAACGGTGTCGAACCGCTCCGAGAGCGTCGCCATCAGCGCCGCCATCGCCTCCGTCTGCAGCAGCTCGTTCGGGTTGGGCGGCACCTCGCCGCCCGGCAGGACGGTGACCTCGTCGTCGCCCCACGTCTGCAGCGCGGCGTCCAGCGACACGCGCCCGATGAGGACGTCCGACAGGCCGACCGAGCCGTCGAGGCCGAACTGCCCCGCGAGCGTGGGTCGGCGCAGATCCGCGTCCACGAGGACGACCCGCTCGCCGACGTCGGCGAGCGCGAGCCCGAGGCTCGCCACCGAGGTCGACTTGCCTTCGGCACTGATCGAGGAGGTCACGACGAGGGACCGCTTCGTGGCCCCGAGCTCCATGAACTGGAGGTTGTTGCGGAGCGAGCGGTACGCCTCCATGCGTGCGAGCCGGAGCTCGCGCGGCAGCTGCGGCGCGGCGGGACCGCGGCCGCGACGCTCGGTCGTCCCGATGACGGGCACGTCGGTCACCCGCGCGACGTCGTCGATGTCGCGCACCCGGGTGTCGCTGAGCTCACGGATCACGGAGAAGAGGAACGCCAGCAGCAGGCCGCCGACGGCGCCGAAGGCCGCGTAGAGGAGCGGCTTCGGGCTGTCCGGGATCCGGTTCGCCACCGCCGGGTCGACCTGGGCGATGCTGATCGGCGCCTTCGTCCCCACGGCGCGCGGCGTGAGCGCGTCCACCGTGAGGGAGAGGTTCCGCGACACGGAGTTCGCGATGGCGGCGGCCCTGGTCGGCGACCCGTCGGACACCGAGATCGTGAGCACGGTCTCGTTCGTCGCCGGCACCACCGTGATCTCCTTCGCGAGCTTCGCCCGCGTCAGCGTGAGGTGGAGGTCGGACCGGACCCGGTCGAGCACCGACGCGGTCGTGGCGATGTCCGCGTAGCTCGTGATCACCTGCTGCGTGAACGCGGTGCCCTGGGAGAGGTCACCGATGCTCGTCGCCGCCTGCGTCGAGACGTAGGCCTTCGCGACGGCCGAGTACTTGGGGGGCTGAACGAGCGCGAGGCCCCAGCCCAGGAGTGCTCCGAGGAGCGCGAGGAGGAGCAGCAGCAACCAGCCGCGTCGGAGCACTGAGACGTAATCGTGGATCTCCACGCGGGCCGCTTTCAGGGATGAGGGTGGGTAGCGGCTGAGAGGGGTGAGCGGGGACGAGGTCTGGGTGGACATCCCCGGCTGAAGTGCCGCGAAACCACTGTAAACTCGGCGCGTCGACTGGACAATGGATTTCACGTGAATGAAACACCCCAGTTCCGGGGTCCGCTGATTCATTGAGGTCCGGCAGGCGCACGATTACAGTGACGCCACGATGCGGGCGCCCCCGGCGTTCGATGCGGTCGGCGCCGCATCGCCACCCGTCCCCACCGAGGAGCTCCCGACCATGCGCCTCCGCGACCGCCCCTACGCCGGCGCGAGCGTCATCTACGTCGTCGACGGCCTCGCCGACGCCGCACTCGATCGTCTCCCCGAAGCGCTCAGTGCCTACGTGCTGCACCCCGCCTCGATCGAGGTCCGCGACTCGCTCGGCCGTGCGCCGCGTGACAGCGATGTCGCGGCCGCCGTCGAGGAGGCGGTCGTCCGGATCGAGCGGTACGCCGACGTCCGCGACCTCATCGCTCGCGCCCGTGCGCTCGGCTACGGCCGGCTGCCGGTGCGCGTCGTGATCGCCGGCGGCACGCTGGTGGTCAACGTGCACCACGGCGTGATGGACGGCGGCGCGATCCTCGAGCTGGTCACCTGGCTCGTGTCCGTCTCGAGCGGGGCCGACGGCAAGCGGGACACCCGCACCCCCCTCGCGTTCCCCCTCGTGCACGGACTCCGCAAGGTGGGCCGAGCCGGCCTGGAGGACTTCCGCGCGAACCGGCGCACGCCGCAGCCCGAACCGGTGCTCACGCACAGCCCCACAGACGCGGACCTGCGGCTGGAGACCGCGCGCTTCGGCCACGCGACACTCGGTCCCGACGAGCTGCGGCGCCTCATCGCCCTGCCCGCCGGCGGCCCGACGACCGTGATGAGCCGCGTCGCGAGCCTGGCGGTCGGCGCCGCGCGCCGCCTGTACACCGGCGAGCGCGACGTCCCGGTCATCGTGCCGGTCGATTCCCGGCGGTTCGTCAAGAACGCCAGGGTGCTCGGCAACTTCATGGGCGTTGCCGCGCCCGCGGCCCTCCTCGCCTCCGACTGGTCGCCCGCGGCGATCGCGGCGCGCAGCAAGGCGGCGCTCCGCGGCGGCGGCGCGATGGTGAGCACCGCCCACGCCCTCGCGCGCTGGATCGCCCATCGGCCGAAGACGCTGCTGCGCCGCTCCCCCCGCCCGGGCCCGGGAACCGTTGCGGTGTTCGTCCCGATGCTCGGCCTCTCCGAGGCGTTCCTCGGCGCCGCCTGGCGGGAGGGCGCCTCGCCGTGGATCGGTGGCGCGACGGTGTCGGCATGGCCGTCCGGCACCGCCCTGTCCCTGCTGGCCGCCGGGGACGAGTACCAGATCTCGGCCTGGGACGAGTCCGGGCTCTTCGAGGTCTCGGACCGGACGCTGGCCGAGGCGCTCGCCGCCGAGCTCGCCGAGCGCGAGGTGGCGGCGGGCATCGGCCCCGCCGTCGTCTGAACCGCGTGCGCATCCTGTTCGCGGCCGTGCTCGCCGCCGTCCTCGTCGCCGTGAGCGCGTGCAGCTCTCCGGCACCGCAGCCCACACCGTCGGCGTCGCCGGACGGGTCGATCACCCTGCAGTTCGCGGCGCCGGGCGGGACGCCCCTCCGGCTCGACGCCTGCGTCCCGACGAGCGGCAGCCACCTCCCGATGCTCGTCCTCGTCCACGGCGGCCAGTTCACGGCGGGCAGCAGGACGATGCTGCGGCAGGCGTGCCTCGACGGCGCGGCCCACGGCTACGCCTCGTTCTCGGTCGACTACCGGCTCGTGCAGTACAAGTCCGGGACCACGCCGGTCCGGTTCCCCGGGCAGCTCGAGGACGTGGCCTCCGCGGTCTCGTGGCTCCGGGCCGACGCCCAGGTGCAGCGCTTCCGGACCGATCGCAGCCGGGTCGTGCTGCTCGGCGAGTCGGCCGGTGCCGTGCTGGCGAGCGAGCTGGCCGTCGGCGTGCCCGACTCGCCGCTGCCGGCGAGCACGTTCTCGGCGGCGGTGCTCCTGTCCGGGGCGTACGACTTCGGCGCATCCGACCTCACCGACTCCCTCCGCGGGATCGAGGACCAGTACCTGGGCTGCGGCACGACCAGCCCCTGCACCGCCGTCGCGCGTGCCTCGGCCATCAACTCCGTGCATCACGGCGATCCGCCGATGCTCGTGATCAACTCGCAGCACGAGCTCGTGCCTCGATCCCAGGCGGACCGGTTCGTGGCGCAGCTCAAGGCGAAGGGCGTTCCCCACCGGCTGGTGATCGGCCCCGGCGACTTCCACGGCATCGACATCGCCGCGCACAGCCCCACGATCACCGCCGACATCTGGTCGTTCATCGCGTCGGCGGTGCACGGATGACCCGCACCGTGGGAACGGCCGTCCGGCGCACCCCTCGCCGCGAGCCCCTCCTGACCCGGGACGCGCGGCCGTTCACCGTCGCGGGCACCGCCTCCGTCGCGCTGCTGCTCGCCGGCACGCGATGGGCGAGCTACATCGGGGTGAACCCGATCTTCCTCACCGACGTCCTGCTCCTGCTCGCCGTCTACCTGATCGGTACGCGAGCGATCCGGCGCCCGGACCAGGTGTTCCTGCGCACGGGGCGTGGAGGCTCCCCGCTCCCCCTGCTGGCGGCCCTCGCGTTCGTCCTCCTCCGCCTCGTGATGGGCGGGGACCTCTCCCTGGTGGCTCTGCGCGACGCGTTCCCCTACGTGTACACGGCGGCGGGGCTCCTCGCGCTCTACGCGGTGCGCCGGACCGGGGAGGCCGGCAGGCGGAACACCTTCCGGGTGTTCGTCGCGGCACTGATCTTCCACGCGGTCTGGTTCGTCGCGCAGGAGGCGGTGCCCGCCCTGCCCTACCTGCTCCCGACCCTGAACGCGACGCAGGGCGTCCACCTGTTCACGCCGCGACCGGACGTGGATACGACGCTGGTGGGCGTCCTCGGCGCCCTGATCCTGTGGCGGATGCTCCACGGCGGACGCCATCCGGTCCTCCTCGGGCTCGCGTACGCCGGCACGTTCGCCGCGGTGGCGGCGTCGTTCACGCGGGCAGGGCTGCTCGGTGCGGTAGTGGCGAGCGCCTACGTGGTCTTCGCCACGCTGTCCGAGCGGGGGCGCAGCCCTCACCGCAAGCTGCTGATCGTCGCGGTGGTGCCGATCGTGCTGATCTCCGGGGTCGTCGCCGTGTCGTTCACCGGCGTCGGCGCGAAGCTGATCGCGACGGTGGCTCCCTCGGCCGTCACGGGCAACGCCGTCGCCGATGGGGCGGAGGGCACGACGCGCGCCCGGTCGAACGCCTGGGACCGCCTCGTGCAGTGGACGTTCGCCGACCAGCAGCGCACGATCATCGGCGTCGGCTACGGCCCGGACTTCCTGGCCCAGTCCGGCGCGAGCGTCCTCCTCGTCGGGGACGCCATCGATGACGACGTGCGCCCGAGGTCACCCCACGACTACTGGCTCGGCACCCTCGCCCGCATGGGACTGATCGGCCTGGCCCTGATCCTCGCGGCGGTGGTGCAGTTCCTGGTCCGGAGCTGGCGGCTGCGCAGGAGCGCGACGCTCGATCCGGCGACGCTCCTGCTGATCCTCGTCCCGCTGAGCCTGATCGTGCCCGCGTCGCTCGGCGTCGTGCTCGAGTCCCCCTTCGCGGCCGTGCCGTTCTGGTGGTGCCTCGGCGCGGTGCTGGGAACCGCGATCCCGACGACGACGGTGCCGGGACGCCGGGCCCGCGGTCGGGTCAGGGCGTCGGCGGCTCGTCCGGGGATCCGTCGCTGACGACCGGTCCGTCCTCCTCGGCCTGGCCGACCGGCTGCAGGGAGGCCTCGAACGCGGGCACGTCCGCGGCCGCGACCCGCACCATCGCGATGCCGCCGGTCTCGGGGTCCTCCACGAGGAAGACGCGGTCGTCGTCGCGTGCTCGTCGACGGCGCGGGCGCATGGCCGTCCTCCCCCCGGAACGCGCCCGCGCGGTGCCGTGCGATTCGAATCGCGCGCCGGAGTCCGCAAGGACGTCCCCGGACGGTAGAGCGACCCTCTGGGCGTCCGCTGGAAGGACCTTGAATCGCCTCGATCAGAGGCCGAAGAGGTGCCTGAAGTCCGTCAGGAAGCGCTTCGCGAGGTAGGCGTGGCCCGCGGTCGAGAGGTGGGCCCCGTCCGGCGCGCCGTACCGGGGCGTGTTCGCCGTCGTGAACCACTGCTCCTCGTACGGGCTGATGTACGGCACGCCCATGTCGAAGGCGGCGGCCGCCATCTGGGAGTCGATCGCCACGAGCGTGTTCAGCCCGGGCTGCGGCGCCGCCGGCCCGAAGAGCACCACCGTCACGCCGGGATAGGCGTGGCGCAGCTGGCGGACGACGGAGTCGACAGCGGCACGGACCTTGGCGACCCCGACGTAGTCGTTCTGGCTGCCCTCGAGGATCACCACGTCGGGCCGGAACGTATGGTCGGCGATCAGCTTCGTGAGCCGGACCCCGTACGGCGACTTCAGTCCGTTCGGACCGCCGTTGACGTAGCCGGTGCCGGGGAGCGCGTCGATCCGGTGCTGCCACCCCAGCGAGTTCGCGACCAGGTACGCGTACCCCTTCGTCAGGGGATCGGCCATCGACCCGTAGGTGTAGGAGTCGCCGAAGATGAGCAGGCGCGGGTGCGCGGGCAGGGCACGCGCGGTCGATGACGCCGAGGGGACGGGGACGTCGCGGAACGCGACCGGCTCGGGGGGCCGGCCACCGCGGAGCGCGATCGCGGCGACGAGCACGACGATCACCGTGACCACGGGGACGAGCAGCCAGACGGGGACGCCGGCGACCTCATGGCGCAGCAGACGTGACGACGTTCCGCGCATGCGGGACCGACTTCCGATGGGGGGGCGGAGGGGTGCCCGGAGACTAGCGGCTGGCAGCCGCCCTGGCCAGGGCCCCGTCCGGAACCCAGGGCAGCGGCGATGGCGGGAACCGCGCCCTGACCGGAAGAATCGGCGGATGCAGATCGACGAGCTCTCGGCGTCCGCTCCCGACGCGCCCCTCGGGGCCGATCTGTGCATCGTCGGGAGCGGACCGGCGGGGCTGACGCTCGCGCGCGAACTCAGCGGGAGCGGGCACGACGTGCTCGTGCTCGAGAGCGGGCTGGTCGAACCCGACGCGTTCGCCGACGCGCTCGACGAGATCGAGGTGGTCGGCGGTCCACGGGTGCTGGACCAGCGGCTGGTCCGCAGCCGGATCCTCGGCGGCACCTCGCACATCTGGTCCGGCCGGGTCGCCGCGCTCGACGCGATCGACTACCGCCGGCGGGACTGGGTGCCGGGCTCCGGCTGGCCCATCCAGCAGGAGGTCGTGCAGCAGTACCTGCCGCGCACGACGGAGCACCTCGGCGCGATCGTCGCCGACAACCACGCACCCGGGTTCGTCCGGGCCGTCGCCGGCCGGACCCCCGACCCCACCGGTTCCGGACTCGGGCGCTACGCGTGGTCCCTCTCCCGCGACGCCCTCGACCCGTCGGAGTCCATGCGCTTCGGCCGGCGGGCGCTGCGCGAACCGCTGCCCGGCGTCCGGGTCCTCACCGGCGCGACCGTCACCCGCATCGCCACCGACGAGCACGGGCTGACGCACGTCGAGGCGACCGGGCGGGACGGGGTCGTCCGGACCGTCGCGACGCGGTTCGCGGTGCTGGCGGCCGGTGGCATCGAGAACGCCCGGCTGCTGCTCGCGGCCCTGCCCGACGCGCCCGATCCGGACGGCCCGATCGGTCGCTCGCTGATGGATCACCTGCGCGGGCCGATCGCCGTCTACGAGCCGCGCCACCACGGGCGGCTCCAGCGGCGGTTCGGCGATCGGTACCTGCTCGGCGGGAGGGCCACACCCGGCTACGCCCTCTCGGCCGAGGTCCAGGCCGAGGAGCGCCTGCTCAACTGCGCGATCTGGCTGTTCGCGATCCCTCGGGCCGACGATCCGTGGACCGCGCTGGCGGCCGCCCGCCGGGCACCCGCCGCGGCCGCCGCAGCGGCGGTCCGGCATCCGCTGCTGCTGGCCGAGGGCGCGTTCCGCATGGTCGTGCGCCGGCGTGCACCCGTTCGGCTGCTGGAGCGCCTCGAGCTCCACGCGATCGTCGAGCAGCAGCCCGATCCGGCGAACAGGATCACCCTCAGCGACCGCGTGGACGCGCTCGGCATGCCCATCAGCCGGATCGCGTCGCGGGTCGGCGGGCTCGAACGGCTGACGGTCCGTCGCACCGCCGAGCGGTTCGTCGCGCTCTGCCGCACGCGAGGCGTGCCGGCCCCCGCGCTCCTCCCCTTCGTGACGGACGACGCCGCACCGTTCGACCTGCCCGACGTCGCGCATCCCATGGGAGCGACGCGGATGGCCGCGACCCCCGACGCGGGCGTGGTCGACCCGGACTGCGCCGTGTTCGGCGTCCCCGGCCTGTTCGTCGCGGGCAGCTCGGTCTTCCCGACCGGCGGGCACGCGAATCCGACCCAGACGATCGTCGCCCTCGCCGTCCGCCTGGCCGATCACCTGAAGGGCCTGCTCGCGGCCGTCTCCTGAGGATCGGCGCACACGGGGCCGAGCGATCCGCTGCGTCTCGAGCGCCGGCGCTCAGTGGAAGAGCAGCGGGTCGATCGCGACGCCGAGGAAGAGCAGCGACAGCGACCCGATCGAGGCGTGGAAGACGCGCATCGGCGCGGCCTCACCACCGGAGACGGCGCGCGCGTAGAGGCGGTGCGTCTCGAGGACGAACCAGCCGCCCGCCGCGAGGGCCACGGCGGTGTACAGCGGCCCCATGTGCGCCACCGGCACGAGCAGCAGCGAGCACGCCAGCGTCGCCCAGGCGTACAGCACCGTCTGCAGGCCGACCTTCGTGTTGCTCGCGACCGCACCGAGCATCGGCACCCCCACGGAGGCGTAGTCCTCCTTGTACCGCATCGAGAGCGGCCAGTAGTGGGGCGGCGTCCACAGGAAGATCACCGCGAAGAGCACCCACGCGGCCCACGAGAGCGAGCCGGTGACGGCGGCCCACCCGATGAGCACCGGGAAGCAGCCCGCGAGGCCACCCCAGATGATGTTCTGCGTCGTGCGCCGCTTCAGCCACAGCGTGTACACGAAGACGTAGAAGCCGATCGCGGCGAGCGACAGCGCCGCTGCGAGCCACGTCGTCCCGAAGCCGAGGACGAGCGTCGAGAGCACGGTGAGCGCGGACGCGAAGACCACGGCCTCCCGCGGCGTGAGCGCACCGGTCACGAGCGGACGGTGCCGGGTGCGGTGCATGACCCGGTCGATGTCACGGTCGAGCACCATGTTGAACGCGTTCGCGGCACCGGCGCTGAGGGTGCCGCCGACGAGGGTGCACGCGACCACGAAGAGGCTCGGAACGCCGTGCGCGGCGAGGATCATGACCGGCACCGTCGTCACGAGCAGTAGCTCGACGACCCGCAGCTTCATCAGCGCGACATAGCCGCGCAGCCGACGGCCGCGCGGCGGATCCGTTGGGCCCTGGCCGACGGCCGACGGGCCGCCGGCAGCCGAGACTGCCGTGCTCACTGGTGAGGATTCTATGTGAATCGACTTCGACCCTTCGCCGAGTAGCCGCCTCCGGCAGGAGGATTGCGAGGGAGGAATCCCTAGACTCGCCATGGGTTCGCACACGGCCCGCTCTCAACTCCATCGGTGGAAGGGGATCCAAGTGACGGACGTCCGAACGCGCCAGTCGAGCGAGCTCGAGTGGGGGCCGCTCGACGAGAAGGCCGTGGACACGGTGCGCGTCCTCGCGGCCGACGCCGTGCAGAACGCCGGCAACGGCCACCCCGGCACCGCGATCAGCCTCGCGCCGCTCGCGTACCTGCTGTTCCAGAAGGTGATGCACCGCGACCCCTCCGACAGCACCTGGATCGGCCGTGACCGATTCGTCCTCTCGGCGGGTCACTCGTCGCTGACGCAGTACATCCAGTTCTACCTGGGCGGATACGGCCTGGAGGTCCCGGACCTGCAGCATCTCCGCAAGTGGGGATCGAAGACGCCCGGCCACCCCGAGTACGGCCACACCGACGGCGTCGAGATCACGACCGGCCCGCTCGGCCAGGGCCTCGCCTCCTCGGTCGGGTTCGCCTACGCGTCCCGCTTCGAGCGTGGACTGTTCGACCCCGACGCGGCGACCGGCGCCAGCCCCTTCGACCACTTCGTGTACTGCATCGCGAGCGACGGCGACATCGAGGAGGGGATCACCAACGAGGCCTCCTCCCTCGCCGGCACGCAGCAGCTCGGGAACCTCATCGTCTTCTACGACCGCAACCGCATCTCCATCGAGGACGACACGAACATCGCCCTCTCCGAGGACACCCCGGCCCGCTACCGGGCGCTCGGCTGGCACGTGCAGGAGGTGTCCTTCATCCAGCCGGACGGCTCCTACAAGGAGGACGTGCAGGCGCTGCACGCCGCCGTCCTCGAGGCGCAGTCCGTCACCGACAAGCCGTCCTTCATCGTCGTCGACACGATCATCGGCTGGCCGTCGCCGACCCTGCAGAACACCGGCAAGATCCACGGCTCCGCCATGGGCACCGACGAGGTCGCCGGGCTGAAGCGGGCCGTCGGATTCGACCCGGAGAAGACGTTCGACGTCGACCCCGAGGTCCTCGCCCACACCCGCAAGGCCGTGGACCGCGGCCAGGCGCAGCACCGAGAGTGGGATGAGCGCCTCCAGCGGTGGGCCCAGGCGAACCCCGAGCGCAAGCAGCTGCTCGACCGCATCGTCGACTACAGGCTGCCCGACGACGCCTTCGTCGACCTGCCGACCTTCCCCGCCGGCAAAGCGGTCTCCACCCGCGTCGCCTCCGGCAAGGTCATCAACGCCATCGCGCCCCACCTGCCGGAGTTCTGGGGTGGATCCGCCGACCTCGCCGAGTCGAACAACACGACGATCGAGGAGGCGGGCTCGTTCCTGCCGCCCGAGCGCGGCACCAAGATGTGGAAGGCGAACCCGTACGGCCGCGTGCTGCACTTCGGCATCCGCGAGCACGCGATGGGGGCGATCCTGAACGGCATCGTGCTGCACGGCAACACCCGGCCGTTCGGTGCGACCTTCCTCATCTTCAGCGACTACATGCGCCCGTCGGTCCGTCTCGCGGCCCTGATGAAGGCGCCCACCATCTACGTCTGGACGCACGACTCGATCGCCCTCGGGGAGGACGGCCCCACGCACCAGCCGGTGGAGCAGCTCTGGGCGCTCCGCGCGATCCCGCAGCTCGACGTGGTGCGGCCCGGTGACGCGAACGAGACCGCGGTCGCGTGGCGCACGATCCTGGAGCGGCGCAAGGGCCCGGCCGGTCTCGCGCTGACCCGCCAGAACATCCCCGTGTACGAGCGCGGCTCGGGCGCCGCCGACGGCGACACCTTCGCCTCGGCGGAGGGCACGGCCAAGGGCGCGTACGTCTTCGCGGAGGCGCCAGGCGGCACGCCGGACGTCATCCTCCTGGCGACCGGGTCCGAGCTCCAGATCGCGGTGGACGCGCGGGAGCAGCTGAAGGGCGAGGGCATCAACGCCCGCGTCGTGTCCGCCCCGTGCCTCGAATGGTTCGAGGAGCAGGACGACGCGTACAAGGAGTCCGTGCTCCCGGCCGGGATCCGCGCCAGGGTGTCCATCGAGGCGGGGGTGTCGCTCGGCTGGCGCCGCTACGTCGGCGACGCGGGACGGAGCGTCTCCGTCGAGACGTTCGGCGCATCGGCCGACTACCAGACGCTGTTCGAGAAGTACGGCCTCACGACCGAGCACGCCGTGGCGGCCGCCAAGGAATCTTTGGGCCGCTGACGCGGTTCCACCGGCAGAAGGAGCTTCGCAATGAGCATCACCGACACCAAGGCCGAGACCCCCACCGCCGCGCTCTCCGCGGCGGGCGTGAGCATCTGGCTGGACGACCTCTCCCGTGAGCGCATCAAGGGCCACGGGCTGGAGAAGCTGATCGCGGAGCGCGACGTCGTGGGCGTCACGACGAACCCGACGATCTTCGCGTCCGCCCTCTCGAAGGGCGAGGCGTACGACGAGCAGGTCCGCGAGATCGCGGCCGCGGGCAAGGACGTCGCGGAGGCGATCTTCGAGATCACCACGGCGGACGTCGGCAACGCCGCGGACATCTTCAAGGACGTCTTCGAGCAGTCCGCCGGCTACGACGGGCGCGTCTCCATCGAGGTCTCCCCCGAGCTCGCGCACGACACCGAGGCCACCGTCGCCGAGGCCAAGCGCCTCTGGACGACCATCGACAAGCCGAACGTGATGATCAAGATCCCGGCGACGGTCGAGGGCGTCCCCGCGATCGCCGCGGCGATCGGTGCCGGCATCAGCGTCAACGTCACCCTGATCTTCAGCCTCGAGCGCTACGCCGCCGTCATCGACGCGTACTTCGAGGGCCTCGAGCAGGCCGCGAAGGCGGGCATCGACCTGTCGACGATCCACTCGGTCGCCTCGTTCTTCGTGTCCCGCGTGGACACCGAGGTGGACAAGCGACTGACCGCGATCGGCTCGGACGAGGCGACGGCGCTGAAGAGCAAGGCGGCGATCGCCAACGCGCGCCTCGCCTACAAGCTCTTCGTCGAGCGCTTCGCGACGGAGCGCGCCATCGCGCTCCAGGAGCAGGGCGCCAACCGGCAGCGGCCGCTGTGGGCCTCCACCGGCGTGAAGGACCCGAACCTGCCCGACACCCTGTACGTCACCGAGCTCGTCACCCACGGCGTCGTCAACACGATGCCCGAGAAGACGCTCGAGGCCGTCGCCGACCACGGCGCCGTCGACGGGGACACCGTCGTCGGCAACTACGACGACGCCCAGCAGGTGCTCGACCGCCTCGCTGCGGTGGGGATCGACATCGACGACGTCACGGCCCTGCTCGAGCGCGAAGGCGTGGAGAAGTTCATCGCCTCCTGGCACGAGCTGACCGACACCGTCACGGCCGCCCTCGACGCCGCCGCGCGGTGAGCGTCCGCATCGCCCTTGGCGGTGCCGCGGAGGAGGCCGTCGGCCGGGTGCTTCCCCGGCTCGTCGACGAGAAGGTCGCCTCGGGGATCACGGGGCAGGACGCGTCCCTCTGGGGCGCGGCTGCGGAGACCGACGCGGCGCGCGGGCTCGGGTGGACCGAGTCCGTGGCCGCGAGCCGCGAGCTCGTCGCGCCGATCACCGCGTTGCGACGGGACCTGCGGCGGGCCGGAGCGGACCGGGTGCTGCTGCTCGCCCCGGCCGGTGCGGCACGAGCCGCGTCCATGATCGCCGGTACGCAGGGCGTCGACCTGGCGGTGGTGGAGCCGGATGATCCGGCCGCGGTCCGGAGCGCGCTGCAGGAGGCCGCGGACACCGTGGTCGTCGTGGCCGGAGCGGACGCCGCCGTGCTCGCGCTTGTCGTGCGGACCGTGCACGACCTCGGCGTCGACCCCGCCCGCCGGGTCGTCGTGGTCGCCAGGGCCGGCTCCTCGCTCGATGCCGATGCACGGGCGACGCGGCTCACCACGGTGCCCTGGGAGCGCGGCGTCGGCGACCGGTTCTCGGCGCTGTCCGCTCCGGCGCTCGTCGCGGCCGGGCTCGCCGGCGCCGACCTCGCCGAGCTGCTCGACGAGGCGGAGTCGGAGGAGCTGAACCTCGCCATCGACGACCGGGCGAACAACGGTCTGCGCCTCGGCGCCGCGTTGGGCGGATCCCGCCCCGCCGGCGTCGCCGTGGTGACCGACGGCACCCACCTCGTCGGCGCCGACCGCTGGGCCGCCCACCTGCTCGCGGGCGCCGGCCTCCAGCCCCGCGCCCTCCGGCGCGACGCGCCCGAGCTCGTCGAGGCGTCGGTGCAGCTGCAGGTGCTCCGACTGGTCGACGACGCGCACGCGCCCGCCCGCATCGCCCCGCACGAGATCCGGCTCAGCGGGTCCCTCGGCGAGCTGATCCTCGCCCTCCAGTACACCGCCGCGGTGGCCGCCTGGCTGCGCGGCGCCGACCCGTTCAGTGAGGAGTCGGCGTGACCGACCTCGAGTCCCCGCCGCGGTCGGTCGTGCCCGGCGATCCCGCCCCCGTCGGACCCGGCCTGAACCCGCTCCGGCTCCCCGGCGACCGGCGCTTGAACCGGATCGCCGGACCGTCGAGCCTCGTCATCTTCGGCGTCACCGGCGACCTCGCGCGCAAGAAGCTCATGCCCGCCGTGTACGACCTCGCGAACCGCGGCCTGCTCCCGCCCGGCTTCGCGCTCGTCGGGTTCGCCCGTCGCGACTGGGCGGACGAGGACTTCACGCAGGTCGTGCACGACGCGGTGAAGGAGCACTCCCGCACCCCCTTCCACGAGGACGTCTGGCGGCAGCTCGCCCAGGGCATCCGCTTCGTGCAGGGCACCTTCGACGACGAGGCGGCGTTCCTGCGGCTCCGCGAGACCGTCGAGGCGCTCGACGTGGAGCGGGGCACGATGGGCAACCACGCCTTCTACCTGTCGATTCCGCCCAAGGCGTTCCCGCAGGTCACCGAGCAGCTGAAGCGTTCCGGTCTCGCGGACCCGCGCCCGGGCCAGTGGCGACGCGTCGTGATCGAGAAGCCGTTCGGGTCCGACCTGAAGACCGCGCGCGAGCTGAACGACGTGGTGGAGAGCGTCTTCCCGGCGGACAGCGTCTTCCGGATCGACCACTACCTCGGCAAGGAGACGGTCCAGAACATCCTGGCGCTCCGCTTCGCGAACATGCTGTTCGAGCCGATCTGGAACGCGAACTTCGTCGACCACGTGCAGATCACGATGGCCGAGGACATCGGCGTCGGCGGCCGCGCCGGGTACTACGACGGCATCGGTGCGGCGCGGGACGTCATCCAGAACCACCTGCTCCAGCTGCTCGCGCTCACCGCGATGGAGGAGCCGGTGTCGTTCGACGCCGTGCACCTGCGTGCGGAGAAGGAGAAGGTGCTGTCCGCGGTGCGCGTGCCGAGGGACCTCGCCGCGGCGGCGGCACGCGGCCAGTACACGTCGGGCTGGCAGGGCGGCGAGCACGTGCTCGGCTTCCTCGAGGAGGACGGGATGGCGCCCGCCTCCACCACCGAGACCTACGCGGCGCTGAAGCTCGAGATCGGCACCCGCCGCTGGGCGGGCGCGCCGTTCTACCTCCGGGCCGGCAAACGGCTCGGCCGGCGGGTCACCGAGATCGCCGTCATGTTCAAGCGGGCGCCGCACCAGCTGTTCGCCGAGAGCCAGACGTCGCTGCTCGGTCAGAACGCGCTGGTCATCCGGGTGCAGCCGGACGAGGGCGTGACCATCCGGTTCGGGTCGAAGGTGCCGGGTGCCGGGATGCAGGTCCGCGACGTGACGATGGACTTCGGCTACGGGCACGCCTTCACCGAGGCCAGCCCCGAGGCCTACGAGCGGTTGATCCTCGACGTGCTGCTCGGCGATCCGCCGCTCTTCCCACGGCACGAGGAGGTGGAGCTCTCCTGGATGATCCTCGACCCCGTCGAGGAGTTCTGGGCGGCCTCCGGTCGGCCCGAGCCGTACCGGCCGGGAACCTGGGGTCCCGCATCCGCCGATGCGCTGCTCACCCGCGACGGCCGCACCTGGAGGCGCCCGTGATCGTCGACCTGCCCGACACCACCGCGTCCCGCGTGCAGCGGGCGCTCGTGAAGATCCGTGCCGAGGGCGGTGCCGTGGCTCTGGGCCGGGTGCTCACGCTCGTCATCGCCACCCGGCTGGGCGCGGAGGAGGAGGCGATCGAGGCGGCCAACGACGCCTCGCGCGAGCATCCGATGCGGGTCATCGTCGTGTCCCGGCCTCCTACCGCGGGCGGCGCGGCCCGCCTGGACGCGCAGATCCGGGTCGGCGGCGACGCCGGGGCGAGCGAGGTCGTCGTGCTGAAGGCGTTCGGCGACGCCGGCAGCGACGAGGAGGGCCTGGTCACCGGGCTGCTGCTGCCGGATGCCCCCGTCGTCGCCTGGTGGCCGGGTACGGCGCCCGCCGTGGTGAGCGAGTCGCCGATCGGCCGCATCGCGCAGCGCCGCATCACCGACGCGTCGACGCAGGCGGACCCGCAGGCGGCGCTCGCGCACCTCGGCGCCAGCTACCGGCCCGGCGACTCCGACTTCGCCTGGACGCGCCTCACGCTCTGGCGGGCCATCCTCGCGGCGGTGCTCGACCAGCCGCCGTACGAGCCCGTCACCGCGGTCGAGGTGGCCGGTGCCGCCGACTCCCCCTCCACGGAGCTGCTCGGCGCGTGGCTCGGGCTGCAGCTGCGGGTGCCCGTCCGCATCGAGCTCTCGGACCGCTCGACCGGCATCCACGGTGTCCGGCTGCTCCGCGACAGCGGAACGATCGACCTCGAGCGCACGGTCCCGAACATCGCCACGCTGTCCCAGCCCGGTCAGCCGACGCATCAGGTCTCCCTGCCCAGGCGCAGTCTGCGAGACTGCCTCGCGGAAGAACTGCGGCGCCTCGACCCGGACGACCTGTTCGGCGAGGTGCTGACCGAAGGCCTCGCCGCGCTGCCCGGACAGCCGGCCTGAGGAAGCGCGACTGGAGGACCGTGACCAACGAGAGACGCGTGCTCGTGCACCCGGACGTCGATGCCCTGACGGCCGCGGTCGCAGCCCGATTCCTGACCAAGCTCGTCGACCTGCTCGACGAGTACACGACCGTGAACGTCGTCCTCACCGGGGGCACCGTGGGTGCGGGTACGCAGCGCGCCGTCGCGACGTCCGGGATGCGCAACACCATCGACTGGAGCCGCGTCCACTTCTGGTGGGGCGACGAGCGGTTCGTGCCCAAGCAGGACCCGGAGCGCAACGAGGTGCAGGCGCGCGAGGCGCTGCTCGACCGCATCGCGGTGCCCGAGGCGAACATCCACCCGTTCCCCGCCTCCGACGAGATCGAGGACATCGACCGCGCCGCCGCGGCCTACGCGGAGGTGCTCCTCGAGCACGCGGAGGGCGGCGCATCGGTGCCCCGCTTCGACATCACGTTCCTCGGTGTCGGCCCCGACGGCCACATCGCCTCGCTGTTCCCGGAGCGCGAGGGCCACGGCCCGGCGACGGTGATCGCCGTGCGCAACGCCCCGAAGCCCCCGCCGGACCGGCTGAGCCTGACCCTGCCGGCGATCAACTCGTCGCACCGCGTGTGGATGGTCGCCGCAGGCGCCGAGAAGGCCACGGCGCTGGGCCTCGCGCTCGCGGGCGCGAGTGAGGACGAGGTTCCGGTGGCCGGCGTGCAGGGCCGCAAGCGCACGGTCTTCTTCGTCGACAGCGCGGCGGCCCAGAACGTGCCGCCGAACCTCATCGCGCAGAGCTATTGATCGAGCCGCCGTCCCCGGGCCGGGGTGGTGAGGAGGTCTAGCTGTCGGCGGGGATCTTGCCGCGACGGATGCGGAGCTGCTTGAGCGCCTCCTCGAGGAGCTGGGCCGCCTCCTCGTCGGTGCGACGCTCCTTCACGTAGGCGAGATGCGTCTTGTAGGGCTCCGTCTTCGCCACCGCGGGCGGGTTCGCCCGGTCGCGGCCGGCGGGCAGGCCGCTCGACGGGGAGTCGATCACGGCCGGGATCTCCTCCGCCGGCAGGTTCGCCGCGAAGTACCTGACCGTCTCGTTGCCGAGGGCGTCCCAGTACGAGACCGCGATCCGCTCCGCGTGATGTCCATGATCCTGCTCGCCCATCGGGCCGGCGCCCACTCGGGAACCGCGGATGGCGCTACCGCCAGATGCCATGAGGGGTGCTCGCTTCGAGTTGCAGGACGCTCACGCGCCCGAGGTGAACCTGGTGATCAGGCCGAGCACGATGATGCAGGCGAACCAGATGAGTCCGAGGATGACGGTGATCCGGTTGAGGTTGCGCTCGGCCACGCCGGACGCCCCGAGGCTGGACGTGACGCCTCCACCGAACATGTCGGAGAGGCCCCCTCCGCGGCCGCGGTGCAGGAGGATGAGCAGCGTCAGGAGCAGGCTGGTGATGCCCAGCACCACTTCGATCACCACTTCGAGTATCGCCATGCCTCCTCCTTCCTCGGCTTCCAGCCGGAATCCAGCGACGGCAAGTATAACCGGGCGGCCGCCCCGCGCACGGGTGGCTCGGCGTCAGACGCCGACGTGCTTCTCGAACCGCGCGATCGCGGCGAACTCGGCGGGGTCGAGGCTCGCGCCGCCGACGAGCGCGCCGTCGACGTCGGGCATGCGCAGGAAGCCGGCGATGTTGCCGCTCTTCACCGACCCGCCGTACAGGATGCGGGTGCGCTCCGCCGCGTCCTCGCCGAGGGTCTCGGCCAGCGCGCGGCGCAGGGCCGCCCCGACCTCCTGGGCGGTCTCCGCCGTGGCGGGCGTGCCCGAGCCGATCGCCCAGACGGGCTCGTAGGCGACGACGAGCTCGGCATCGGCGGAGACGCCCTCGAGCGCGGCCTTCAGCTGCCCGACGGGCACCGCGCTCGCGCCGTGTCGCTCGAGGTCCTCCGCGGTCTCGCCCACGCACAGCACCGGCACCAGGCCGTGCTGCAGCGCGGCGTGCACCTTCGCACCGACGAGCGCGTCGTCCTCGCGGTGGTCGGCCCGCCGCTCGGAGTGACCGATGATCACGTACCGCGCATCGAGCTTCGCGAGCATCGCCGCCGACACGTCGCCGGTGTGGGCGCCCGCCTCGTGCGGGGACACGTCCTGCGCACCGAGGGCGAGCGGGAAGCGGTCGGCCGCGATGAGGGTCTGCACGCTGCGGAGGTCGGTGAAGGGCGGGAAGACCGCCACCTCGACGCCCTTCGGGTCGTAGCCCGCGTCCTTCATCGTCCACGCGAGCTTCTGCACGAGCGCGATCGCCTGCAGGTGGTCGAGGTTCATCTTCCAGTTGCCGGCGATGAACGGTCTGCGCGCCATCAGGACTCCCCCTCCCAGCCGAGCACCTCGAGGCCGGGCAGCCGCTCGCCCTCGAGGAACTCGAGGCTCGCGCCGCCACCGGTCGAGATGTGGCCGAATCGATCCTCGCCGAAGCCGAGCGCCCTGACGGCCGCTGCGGAGTCGCCGCCGCCGACGACCGACAGGCCGTCGACCTCGGTCAGGGCCTCGGCGACGCGTTTCGTGCCCGCGGCGAAGGCCGGGAACTCGAACACGCCCATCGGACCGTTCCAGAACACGGTCCTCGACGCGGCGATCGCCTCGGCGAACGTCTGCGCGGTCGCCGGTCCGATGTCGAGGCCGATCGCGTCGGCGCCGAACGCCGTGCCCTCGATCCCGTCCGCGGCGACCGTCTCGGAACGCGCGTCGGCCGCGAACGCGTCCGCGACCACGACGTCGGTGGGCAGCACGATCCGCACGCCGAGCGTCTCGGCGCGGGTGAGGTACTCCCGCACGACGTCGAGCTGGTCGCGCTCCAGCAGGCTCTTGCCCACCGCATGGCCCTGGGCGGCGAGGAAGGTGAAGAGCATCCCGCCCCCGATGAGCAGCGTGTCGACCCGCGGCAGCAGGTGGTCGATGACCCCGAGCTTGTCGCTGACCTTCGAGCCGCCGAGCACCACCGTGTAGGGCTTCGCCGGGTCCGTCGTGAGCCGCTCGAGCACGCCGAGCTCCGCGGCGATCAGCAGGCCCGCGGCGCTCGGCAGCACCTGAGCCAGCTCGTAGACGCTGGCCTGCTTGCGGTGCACCACGCCGAAGCCGTCGGACACGAAGGCGTCCGCGCCGGCCGCGAGCTCCTCCGCGTACGCACGTCGCTCCCCCGCGTCCTTCGACGTCTCCCGCGGATCGAACCGCAGGTTCTCCCGCAGCGTGACCGCAGCGCCGGCATCGGCGCCGAAGGCGACCTCCTGCTCGAGCAGCTCGCCGAGGCGGGCGGCGACGGGGCGGAGGCTGTACCGCTCGTCGGGCGTGCCGTCGGGCCGGCCGAGGTGCGACACCACGGTCACCGACGCGCCGGCGTCGAGCAGGCGGTGCAACGTCGGCAGCGAGGCCCGGATCCGGCCGTCGTCGGTGATGACGCCGGCGTTCAGCGGCACGTTGAGGTCGCACCGGACGACGACCCGCCGCCCGGAGAGCGCCCCGAGCGAGTCGAGGGTGCGGAGCGTCACCGGATCAGAGCCGCGCGGCGACGTAGTCGGTGAGGTCGACGAGCCGGTTGGAGTAGCCCCACTCGTTGTCGTACCAGGCCGACAGCTTCACCTGGTCGCCGATCACGCGGGTCAGCTCCGCGTCGAACAGCGACGAGTGCGGGTCCCCGACGATGTCGGCCGACACGATCGGCTCGTCGACGTACTTGAGGATGCCTTTCATCGGCCCGTCGGCGGCCTCGCGATAGGCCGCCTGGATCTCATCGACGCCGGCCCGTCGGCTCGCGGTGACCGTGAGGTCCGTGATCGAGCCGACCGGCACCGGCACGCGGAGCGCGAAGCCGTCGAGCTTGCCCTTCAGCTCCGGCAGCACGAGGCCGATGGCCTTCGCGGCGCCCGTCGACGTCGGGATGATGCTCAGCGCGGCGGCGCGGGCGCGGCGCAGATCGCTGTGCGGACCGTCCTGCAGGTTCTGGTCGGCCGTGTAGGCGTGCACCGTCGTCATGAGGCCGTTCTCGATGCCGAACGCGTCGTTGAACACCTTCGCGAGCGGCGCGAGGCAGTTCGTCGTGCACGACGCGTTCGAGAGGATGTGCATCGTGTCGGCGTCGTACGTGCCCTCGTTGACGCCCATCACGAACGTGCCGTCCTCGCCGCTGGCGGGCGCGGAGATGACGACCTTCTTCGCACCCGCATCGAGGTGCTTGCGTGCATCCGCTGCCTTGGTGAAGCGGCCCGTGGACTCGATGACGATGTCGACGCCGAGGTCGCCCCAGCCGAGAGCAGCGGGGTCCCGCTGCTCGAGCACCTGCACCGGCTTGCCGTCGATGACGATGCTGTCGCCCTCGAGCTCGACCGACTGCGCGAGCCTGCCGGCGGTGGAGTCGTACTTGAGCAGGTGCGCGAGCGCGCGGTTGTCCGTGAGGTCGTTGACGGCCACGATCTCGAGATCGCTGCCCTTGGCCAGAGCGGCCCGGAAGTAGTTGCGGCCGATCCGGCCGAAGCCGTTGATCCCGACTCTGACGGTCACGTAGGTCCTCCGAGGGTGGTTGCGGAATGCGGCACTCGCAGCGCACGACCTCGGGCGCGCGGGCCTTTACGACAGTAGCAGCAGGCCGTTGGCGCGCTCCCGGGCGGTGGTGAAGCGCCGCTCCACGTTCGCCCAGTCGACGATGTTCCAGAAGGCCTTGACGTAGTCGGCCCGCACGTTCGCGTAGTCGAGGTAGTACGCGTGCTCCCAGACGTCGAGCAGGAGCAGCGGCACGACGCCGACCGGGAA
>NZ_JAODBE010000105.1 GCF_025463795.1 Amnibacterium sp. | reverse complement strand
GGTTCGCCACGCTCGCGGTCGTCGTCGCCGGACCGGTCATCGCCCCCGCGTTCCTGCTCGTCCAGGTGCTGGTCTTCGGCTTCACCATGGGGTCCGCCTTCGCGCCGAACCACAAGGGCATGCCGCTCATCGACGAGTCGCAGCGGGTGGACTACCTGCGCCGCCAGGTGCTCACCTCCCGCAACATCACGGGCGGCTGGCCCGTCACGCTCGGCATGGGCGGGCTCAACTACCAGATCGAGCACCACCTCTTCCCGAACATGCCCAGCATCAACCTGCACAAGGCGCGCCCCATCGTGCGTGCGTACTGCGCCGAGGTCGGGGTGCCCTACACGGAGACGACGCTGCCGAAGTCGTGGGCGATCGTGGTCACCTACATCCACCGCGTCGGTCTCGGCGAGGCGGACCCGTTCGACTGCCCGGCAGCAGCCGCCTTCCGCCTCGCGTAGGCCTCAGCCCTCGAGCACGGCCCTGGCGGCCGCGTAGCCGCCGAGTCCGGAGACCGCGCCGCCGCGCACCGAGCCGGAGCCGCACAGCAGGATCCGCGGGTCGGCTGTCGCGACGCCCCACCGCTCGGCCGCGTTCCTGGCCGGGCGGTCGTCGGCGCGCCACGGCGGCGAGAGCGGGCCGTGGAAGATGTGCCCGCCCGGCATGCCCAGCGACGACTCGAGGTCGGCCGTCGTGCGCACCTCGATCGACGGCCGGCCGTCGGCGTCGGGCACGAGCAGTCCCTCGATCGGCTCGGCGAGCACGTCGTCGAGCGAGGCGAGCACCGCCGCCTGCGCCGTCTCCCGGTCGAGCCCGAGCCGGTGGGGCGCCTGCAGCCCGAACACGGTGAGCGTCTGCACCCCGGCCGCGCGCAGCGACGGGCCGAGGATGCTCGGGTCCGTCAGCGAGTGGCAGTACGTCTCGAGCGGCAGCGGCCGGGGCAGCGCTCCCGCGGCCGCGCGGGCGTGCGCGTCGTCGAGCTCCGAGGCGGCCTCGTGCACGTGGAAGGTGCCCGCGAACGCCGCCTCGGGGGCGACGGAGCCGTCCCGCAGCCGCGGCAGCCGGGTGAGCAGCAGGTTCGCCTTCACCTGCGCGCCCTCCGGTACGTCCGCCTCGCGGCCCAGGAGGCGCTCGAGCACCGCCGGCGCCACGTTCGCGAGCACGGTTCCCGCCGAGAACGTCCGCTCCGCGTCGCCGATGCGCGCCGTCACCTCGCCGTCGGGCGTGATCCGGCCGACCTCGGCACCGGTCAGGATCGTCGCGCCGGCCCGCCTCGCGGCCTGCTCGAGAGCGCCCGTGACGGCACCCATCCCGCCGACGGGGACGTCCCAGTCCCCCGTCCCGCCGCCGATCACGTGGTAGAGCAGGCAGATGTTCTGCGCCAGCGACGGGTCGTCGAGCGACGCGAACGTCCCGATCAGCCCGTCCGTGGCCACCATGCCCCTGACGAGGTCGGACGTGAACCGGGCAGCGAGCGTCGCGCCGATGGGCGTCGCGACGAGGTCGTGCCAGATCCGGGGGTCCACCCGTTCCCGCACCGCGGACTCGGACGGCAGCGGTTCGAGCACGGTCGGCCACACGGCTGCGGCGAGCGCGGCCGTGTCGGTGAGCCAGCGGCCGTAGGCGGCGGCGTCCGGCGCTGCGCCGACCGCCGCGAAGGAGGCCTCGGTAGCCGGCCGGTCGGCGGTGTCGATCAGCAGACCGCGGTCGGACCCGGGCAGCGGGGTGTAGGAGGCGTACCGCCGCCGGCGCAGCTCGAGCCGCAGGCCCAGGTCGTCCCGGATGCGGGCGGGCAGCAGGCTGACCAGGTAGGAGTAGCGCGACAGCCGGGCGTCGATCCCGGGGAACGGTGCCGCCGACACGGCCGCGCCGCCCACGCTCGCCGCCCGTTCGAGCACGACGACCGACCGGCCCGCCCGGGCCAGGTAGGCGGCGGCGGTCAGGCCGTTGTGACCGCCGCCCACGATCACGATCCCGACCGGCTCCGTCACGATGGCGGAGCCTACCGGGGCGGTCCCCCGCCGAGCAGGGGGCCGAGCAGGCGTCCGGCGGTCGTGGCCCGGAAGGCGGTCGCGTGCACGCGCACGGTGTGCCGGGTCTTTCCGGCGGCCGTCGCGAGCCGCCGGGGCGTGACCGCCCTGGCGGAGACCGCGACACCGATGCGCGGATCGAAGCGCAGGCGCCGGTCGCCGAGGTGCACCGTGAGGCACAGGTCGTCGTGCACCATCGGGTCCTGCCGGTGGAACCGGTCGCGCACCTCGAGCCACGCCGTGCGCCGGACGGCCAGGTTCGAGCCGTACAGCGGCACACGGCCGAGCAGGGTGCCGACGAGTCCGAAGTAGGCGCCGTGGTAGCCGAGGCCCGCCAGCAGCCGTGCCGGCCACGGCAGGTCCGTGAAGACGCCGGGGCCCGTCATCCCCGCGAGCCCGGGATCGGCGGCGAAGGCGGCGCGGATCCGGGCGATCCAGTCGACGGGCGGGACCGCGTCGCTGTCGAACCGCACGAGCACGTCGCCGGTCGCGGCGTCGTAGCCCGCGGCCGCGGCGCTGGCGATGCCCTCGACCGGCTCGAACACCACCCGCGCCCCGCCGGCGCGGGCGACGTCGGCGGTGTCGTCGCTCGAGCCGTTGTCGACGACCACGATCTCGTCCGGGGCGTCGGTGAGCGTGGCGAGGGCCTCGAGGCACCGGCGCAGCGCCGGCGCGTCGTCGCGCACGGGCAGCACCACCGAGACGCGGAGCTCGCCGGACATGCGCTACACCTCGATCTCGCCGCCGACCTCGCGGAGGTGCCGCCGGAACGTGTAGTCCGGATCCTGGGCGCGGCGCTCGAGGTAGTCCCGCAGACCCACCTGATCGCGGAGCGTGCGCCCGCCGCGGATCCGCTCCGCCTGCGCGCCCTCGGTGTCCCGGATCCGCTCCGCGTGCCCGAGCACCTCGTCGAGCCGGTCCGCGGGCACGAAGAGCACGCCGTCGTCGTCGCCCAGCACGACGTCGCCGTCGTCGACGGTCCACTCCCCGACCTCCGCGGGCCGGGTCGACTGCGGCGTCTGCGAGCCCCGGCGGTTCGGCGCGGCGTCGAGCGGGCCGGTCGGGATGCGGCCGAGGCTGAAGACGGGCAGCCCGATCCGGCGCAGCTCGACGGTGTCGCGGTGGAGCCCCCAGATCACCATCCCCGCGAGACCGGCCGCCTGCGCCTCGAGGGTGACCAGGTCGCCGACGCAGCTCTCGTCGAGCCGCCCTCCGTTGTCGACGACGAGCACGTCCCCGGGCTCGGCGCGCTCGAAGGCCTCGAGGAACACGTCGACGCTGCCCGCATGCCGGGCGGGGGCCACGCGGCCGGCGAGCCGCATGCCGGGCTCGACGGCCTGCAGCCCGGTCGGCCCGCAGCGCACCGGGACGTCCGCGCGAAGGCAGCCGTCGGCGATGTGGGCGGTGGTGACGGCGGCGAACCGCTCCTGGAGCGCTCGGGGGTCCATGCCCGGCATCCTGCCAGCGGGCGGCGGGACTCAGCCCAGCTCCGCCGGCCGCACCACCCGGTGCTCGCCGGACCAGGTGTCGCTGCGCCGCACCGCCTCGTAGACGCGCTCGGCGAAGTCGTTCAGCAGCCCCTCGCAGCTCCGCAGGCGCCGCTCCGCGTTCCGGGCCTCGGGAAGCAGCAGGACGTCGCGCTTGCGGAGGTCGCGGTACCACCGACGCAGGCGGTCGAGGCTCTGCTCCTGCTCCTCCAGCTCGCTGAACGTCGTCGTGCCCTTGGCCGTCTCGTCCGCGATGTCCTGCTCGAAGCGACCGCAGTCCCGCTCGAACTCCGCCCACTCCTCGAGCCGGGCCGAGACGAAGGCGTCGCGGAGCACACGGTCGGACTCCTCGTCGCGCGGCACGGCGTCGAGGATCGCGAACGTGCCGCCGCCGCGCGCGCACAAGGTGCGGGCCCGGTCGATCGCGGCCTGGAACGCGGGCGATGCGGGCAGGGCCCACGTGCCCGCCCCGACCGGCACCGCTCCCCCGCGGCGAAGCTCGCGCCACACGGCGACGCGGTGGCGGGACGGGTCCGACGGCAGCTGCACGAGCAGCAGGATCCAGCCCATGCGCACCTCCCGACGTGCTCGATGCTCCTGCACCATCCGTACCGCTCTTCGGAGCGGCCCGGGAGCCCGCTCGCCCCCTTTGCTGCGAAGTGTCCGGAAACTCCCTGGATGTACTCAGTCAGGCACGGTAGAAACGGGCACCGCCGCGGAGCCCTCCGTTTCGCGTCCGGATGTAACGACTGTTGGAGAACGAGGACCTCATGAACGCATTGCTCATCATCATCGCCATCGTCGCGATCGTGCTGCTCATCACCGGCGGCGTCGCCCACGCCCTGAGCTTCCTGCTGTGGATCGGCGGCATCCTGCTCGTGGTCGCGATCATCATCTTCCTCGTGCGAGCGCTCACCGGGCGTCGCGTCTGAGGAACCCCCTCGTCCGACCCGGGCGAGGGCGCCGCGTCACCCATGCGGCAGCAGAAGTAACGAAGGAGACAGATCCATGAGTATCGGCACCGGCGCCGTCCTGTTCGTCATCGGCGCGATCCTCGCGTTCGCCGTGCACGTTTCGGTCGGCTTCATCAGCCTGTCCACCGTCGGGATCATCCTGATGGTCGCGGGTGTCGTCGTGTTCGTCGTCGGTCTGGTGCTCGCCCTGCGCGGCCGCCGGTCCGTGACGACCTCCCGGACCGGCGTGGACGCCGCATCCGGCGAGCGCGTCACGCGGCAGACCGCCGACTCGGACGGCCCGCTCGTCTGATCCGCCCCCCGCGAAGGCGAGAGCCCGTCCTCAGTCGAGGGCGGGCTCTCGCGCGTCCACGGGCTGCTCGGCGAGCGCGGCGGCGTTCGCGATGCGGGTCGGCTTGCCGAGCCGCCAGAACAGCACCCCGACGGCGATGAAGACGAGCAGCGGGATCAGCTCGGTCGCGAGGTACAGCCACGCCTCCGAGGGCTTCCAGCCGTCCGGCCGGAAGCCGGTGCCGAACCAGTCGAAGCCGGCGCCGGGCGCGACGAGCTGCACGACGGTGAAGGCGAGCAGGATCATCAGCACGATCGTGAGGCCGCGGTGCCACGGCATCCGGTACGGCCGGACGATGTCGGGGTGGCTGGAGCGCAGCTTCCAGAGCGCGGGGTAGATCAGCAGGTAGCTGATCAGCGTCGTCGAGATCGTGACGCCGAGCACGGCGCCGAAGAACTTCGCCGCGTCGCCCTGCGTGATCAGCTGCGCGAGCACGAGGACGCCGCTCGCGACGATGCCGCTGAAGATGTTCACCCGGACCGGGGTGCCCAGGCGGTCGTGCAGCACGCCGAGGAACCGGGGTGCTGCGCCGTCGTAGCCGGAGACGGCGAGCGCCCGGTCCGAGCCCATGATCCAGGTGATGCCCGACGTGAGCACGCAGATCACGAAGAGGAGCGCGCCCGCGTCGCCGAGCACGGCGCCCGCCCCGGTGAGGGTCGGGGTCCCGTGGCTGACGGAGCCGCCGTAGACCGTGAAGACGGTCTTCAGGGCGTCGACCAGGCCGCCGAAGTTCGTGACCTGCGTGACGGGGAGCACGAGCAGGATGCCGAGGATCGGCACGGCGTACAGGAGGAACGACGCGACGGCCGACCGCGCGATCGCGAAGGGCACGTCCCCCGCGGCGTCCTTCATCTCCTCCCCCGCGCTGTTCGGCAGCTCGAAGCCCACGTAGTTGAACAGCAGCACCCCGACCAGCGCGACGAATCCGCCCGCCGTGGGCACGAAGTCCCCGGCGCCGAGGCCGTGCACGCCGTGCTCGAGGCCGTAGATCACGACGGAGACCGTGAACAGACCGAGCAGCAGGAACCGGGCGAACGCACCGGCGGTGGTGATCCACTTGCCGAGCTTGAACGACAGCACCGCGGCGAGGACCGCCACCCAGATGAAGACGAGCGAGATCACGTAGACCCACACCGTCGGGTAGGCGGTGCCGTCGTTGAAGAAGGTCTGCAGCGCCGCGACGGCGGTGATCGCCAGCGTGCCGCCGAGCCACACCGGGTTGGTGACCCAGTACATGAAGTTGTTGATCGCGCCGGCGAGATGGCCGAACGCGAGACGCGTCCAGAGGTACGGGCCGCCCTCCTGCGGGAACGCGGTGCCGAGCTCGGCGAACAGCATCGCCTGCGGCACGAAGAACACGACGGCGAGCAGGAGCATCCAGGTGAACGCCTCGCCGCCGCTCGAGGCGACCGAGGCGATCGTGTCGACCCCGACGATCGTGCAGATGAGGAAGAAGAGGATGTCGAAGCGCCCGAAGTGCCGCTGGAGCTTCAGCCGCTCCGCGTCCGCGGGTGCTGCCGTCGACGTCGCAAGAGCCATGCCTGCCGCCTTTCCGTGTCGGTCGGCGCAATCCTGGCCCTGATCGCCCCGTTCCGCGTGTCCTCGGTGTTACGAGCATGTTTCGCAGGACGCCTGCGGCGGGGCGAGGACGGTGCGGCCACCTCGCCGGACAGACTGGTCGGATGATCCGCCGCCTGGTCGTCACCGCGGCCGCCGCCGCGGCGGCTCTCGCGGCGCTCGCCGGACCGGCCGATGCGTCGCCCGTCGTGCCGCAGGGCACGGTCGGAGTGGACGTCTCGTTCCCCCAGTGCTCGGCCTTTCCCGGCTTCCCCGGCCCGATCCTCACCCTGCCCCTGTCGTCGTCGTTCGTCGTCGTCGGCCTGAACGAGGGCGTCGCGGCGACGGTCAACGACTGCCTCGGCACCGAGCTCGCCTGGGCGGGCACCCCGGCACGCGATCGGCGCGTGGACCTCTACCTGAACACCGCGGATCCGGGCCCCACGTCCGCGCGCTGGCCGACGTCGTCGGTCGGCTCCCCCGGCACGCCCTACGGGCAGTGCCGGGCGGGCGACGCGGGCCCCGCATGTGCGTACGCGTACGGGGCCGTTCTCGCCCGCGCCGATCTGGCCGTGCCCGGCCTGCCCGCGCCGGCCACCGCCACCTGGTGGCTCGACGTCGAGTCCGCGAACACCTGGAGCGGCACCACGGCGGCGCACCGCGCGGTCCTCGAAGGGATGACCGCGGCCCTGCACGCGGCCGGCGCCCATGTCGGCGTCTACGCGGCCCGGGGCGACTGGACCGGCATCGTCGGCACCGTGCCGGCGACGAGTCCCCTCTACGGAGTGCACACCTGGCTCGCCGGCGCGACCACGGCGGCCGGCGCGGCGGAGAACTGCACGCACGCGCCCCTGACGGCCGGCGGCCGCATCGACCTGGCGCAGTACACGGGGTTCGCCGACACCGTCGACAGCGACCTCGCCTGCCGTGTGCTGCACGTGCCGTCACGGCCGACGATCACGGGCACCGCGTCCGTGCGGCACCCGCTGACGGCGAGGTCCACCGGATGGGCGGCAGGCACGAGGCTGACGTACCAGTGGCTGCGCAACGGCCACGCGATCGCCGGCGCCACGGGCCGGACCCACCTCGTGAACGCCGCGGACCGGGGCACGCGCCTCGCCGTGCGGGTGACCGCGCTGCGCACCGGGTCGTCGCGGGCGCAGACCACGAGCGCGAACCGGCTCGTCGCCCGCTGATGCGGGACGTCGACGCGGTGCTGCTCGCGGGCGGCCGCGCGACGCGCCTCGGCGGCATCGACAAGACGGCGCTCGGCGCCGCGGGCGACACCCTCCTGGACCGCGCCCTGCGTGCGGCGGCGGGCGCCGCCCGGCGCATCGTCGTCGCGGATCCCGCAGCGGGACGTGCACCCGGGGACGTGCTCTGGACCACCGAGACGCCGCGCCACGGCGGCCCCGTCGCCGCGCTCGCCGCGGCGCTCGCCCTCCCGGGCCCGGCCGCGACGGCCGTCCTGGTCCTCGCCGCGGACCTGCCGCATGTCGAGGAGGCCGTGCCCGCGCTGCTCGCGCAGGTCGATCCCGCGGACGCCGCCGACGGCTGGATCGCGGTCGACCCGGACGGCCGTGATCAGCCGCTGCTCGGCCTCTACCGTCGCGCGCCGCTCCTGGCCGCGGTGGCGGCGCTGCCCGGCGGACCGGCCGGTGCGCCGCTGCGCGGGGTGCTCGAGCGCCTGACGCTCGTCCGCGTCCTCGTCTCCGCCGCGCTCGTGGCGGACGTCGACACCCCCGCCGACGCCCGCGCCGCCGGCCTCGACCTCCCGAGCTGACCGACCGCGATTCGCAGCGCGACCCCCTTCCGCACGACGGGGAGCACGTGCTCCCATAGCCGTGGGCGGATTCCCGACGCAACGGAGCGACGGGAGGGCCGTGGGCGCGGCCACCGCTCGAGGCACGGAGGTGGGCGGCCATGATGGAGTGGAACGCGATCGTCCTCGCCGGAGGCCGCGCTGCGCGGCTCGGCGGGATCGACAAGTGCGCGATCGAGATCGGCGGCAGGCGGCTGCTGGACGCCGCGCTGGCGGCCACGGCGGGCGCGTCCGCGCGCGTCATCGTCGGGCCCGAGCGGCGGTGGGCGCGGGACGTCCCGCGGGTGCTCGAGGAACCCCGGTACGGCGGGACGCAGGTGGCCGTCGACGCCGGCCTGCGGGCCCTCGCCGACACGCCGGAGCAGCTGACCGCCGTCGTGGCAGCGGATCAGCCGAGGGCGGACGACGCCCTCGCCGAGATCATGAAGGAGGTCCGCCCGCAGGCGCCGGTGGACGGCTGGGTCGCCATGGACTACGGCGGCAACCGGCATCCCCTGCTCGCGGTCTACCGCACCGAGTCGCTCCGTCGCGCGCTCGCCGCGGAGCGGGCGGAGGCGGGGCGGCTCGGCCGGCAGATGCAGGGCCTGCTCTCCCGGCTGACCGTCCGGCCGGTGCAGCTGCTCGGATACCTCTGCGCCGACATCGACACGCCGATCGAGCTCGTCGAGCACGGGCTGGACCCGGAGCGGATCCTGCCGAGGGAGGCGCTCCGGGTCCAGCCCGGGTGACGGCGAGCCGGGCCGCGCGCCGCTAGGCGGCGGCCCGCTCCGGCTCCCGGGACTCGGGCCGCCGGCCGCCCTGCGAGACCGTCCTCGGCAGCGTGAAGACGAGCAGGAACGCGACGACCGCGAACGCCGCGCTGACGGCGAGCGCCGCGGCCGCGCTCGTGCCGAACGCGTTCGCGAGGTCCGTCGTGGTGGGTCGCCGGCCCGTCGGCACCGACAGCGTGCCGAAGAACACCGAGCCGATGACGGCGATGCCGATCGCGGATCCGATCCGCTGCATCGTCGAGATGACGCCGCTCGCCGCTCCGGCCTCCGCCGGGTCGACCGTCGCGACGATGAACTGCGCGTTCGGTGCGATGAAGAGGCCGCTGCCGAAGCCCGCGATCAGCAGTGCGGGCAGCAGATCCCAGTTCGTGAGGTCGGGCGACGGCACGAGCAGCAGCACCAGCCAGAGCGCGATCAGGCCGAGGGCCACGAGGCCCGCGCCGATCACGAGCACTCGGCGGCCGATGGTCGCGGCCAGCCGGCCGCTCTGGGAGGCGCCGACGATGCTGCCGGCCGCGAAGGGGATCGACACGAAGCCGGACTCGAGCGCGGTGTGGTGCAGGCCCGCCTGCCAGAGCAGCGAGATCGAGAAGAAGATGCTCACGAACGCCGCGAAGTAGACGAGCGCGAGGATCGTGCCGGCCGTGAACGCCAGGTGGCTGTAGAGGTGCGGCGGAACGAGCGCGCTCCTCCCCCTCCGGGCCGTGCGCACCTCCCAGAAGGCGAACAGCACCAGCAGCACGACGCCGGCGGCGAGGGTCCAGAACGTCCACGGGGGCCAGCCCTGGTCCTGCCCCTCGATGAGCGGCACGAGGATCGCGGTGAGACCCGCGGAGACGAGCAGGAGCCCGATCAGGTCGAGGCCGCCCTCCTTCCTGCGGGGTCCGACGTCGTTCGGCACGAGGACCGCGCAGGCGATCAGCGCGACCACGCCGATCGGCAGGTTCACGCCGAAGACGAGGCGCCAGCCGTCCTTCTCGCCGAACGCCTGGATGAGCAGACCGCCGACCAGCGGGCCGAGCGCGGAGGCGACCCCGATGACGGCGCCCAGGATCGCGAACGCCTTGCCGCGCACGCGGCCCGTGAAGAGCAGCTGGATGTACGCGGAGACGGCGGGCAGGTAGATGCCTCCGGCCAGCCCCTGCACGACGCGGGCGACGATCAGCTGCATGTCGTTCTGCGCGAGGCCGCAGGCGACGCTCGCCGCCGTGAAGAGCGCGAGGCCCGTGAAGAACACCCACTTGTGGCCGTACCGATCGCCGAGGCGGCCGGACGGGATGAGCGCGAGGCCGTAGGTGAGCGAGTAGCCCGAGATCACCCAGGACAGCGTCGACTCCGACGCGTTCAGGCTCGTGCGGATCGTCGGGAGGGCGACGTTCACGATCGTCGCGTCGAGGAGCGACATCGAGATGCCGACGAGCAGCACCGCGAGCGCCCGCCAGGCGCGCGCCGGCTCGATCGTGATGGAGCCGGCGGAGGCGGCTGGGGCGTCGGTCACGGAGAGCCTCTCGGAAGCAGGGACGGCGCGCGGAACGGCTGAGCCTCGCACGCCCGTCGGACGCCGACCGCTCCGCGTGCCGGGGCGATCCCCTCGGTGGACGGTTCCCAGCCGATCCACGGGAACCGGGGCCATGCCTCCGGCTCCGGCAGACTGAGCACAGTCCACCGTCCTCCTGAGGAGCCCCAATGGCCGAACCGGCCGCCGCCCGCGTCGCCGTCTACATCGACTTCGACAACATCGTCATCGGCCGCTACGACCAGGTGCACGGCCGCAGCAGCTATCACCGCGACCGGGCGCGCGCGACCGACGCCGCGGCCGAGGCCGAGTTCGCCGACCGCCTCGAGCAGGCGACCGTCGACCTCGGCGCCATCATCGACTTCGCCTCGTCGTTCGGCACCCTCGTGCTGACCCGCGCGTACGCCGACTGGTCGGCAGCGGTGAACTCCGCCTACCGGGACCAGCTCGTCGGCCGCGCGGTCGACCTCGTGCAGCTGTTCCCCGCCGCCGCGTACGCGAAGAACGGCGCCGACATCCGGCTCGCCGTCGACGCCGTCGAGGACATGTTCCGGCTGCCCGACCTGACCCACGTCGTGATCGTCGCGGGCGACTCGGACTACATCGCCCTCGCCCAGCGCTGCAAGCGGCTCGGCCGCTACGTGGTCGGCATCGGCGTCGCCGGCTCCACGAGCCGGTCGCTCGGCGCGGCCTGCGACGAGCTCGTGACCTACGACGCTCTGCCCGGCGTGCCCCTGCCCCCGAGCGCGGCGGACGAGCCGCAGGGCGAGGAGCGGCGGACCGCGCGGCGGTCCGGTCGCCGCTCGTCGAAGCGGCCGCCCGCCACGGACGAGCCGCTGCCCGAGTCCGCCGAGCAGGACGCCCAGGCGGATGAGGAGGACGACGAGGACCCGCAGGGCGCGGCGACCGACCTCCTCCACCGGGCGCTCCGGCTCGGGCAGGAGAAGGACGACGCCGACTGGCTGCACAACTCCGCGGTGAAGACGCAGATGAAGCGAATGGATCCGTCGTTCTCGGAGCGGGCGCTCGGCTACCGCTCGTTCTCCGACTTCCTGCGCAGCCGCGGCGACCTGGTCGACCTCGACGAGAGCAGCACCGCGCGGCTGGTGCGGCTCGCGGATCCGGCGGAGCGGCGAGGCTGAGCCCGTCCAGGCCCCTTCAACCCGTCGTCCCTAGCGTCGTACCCGGACCGATGGAGGGGCGATGGCACGGCGGGATCTGGGTCCGCGCCTGATCGACGCGACCCTGCACCGGTTCCAGCCGCTCGCGCCGGACTGGCTGGTGCGGGTCGTCGCCCCGAAGCAGGCGCCGGTGCCGTGGGCGGACATGGTGCGCGTGGCGGTCTCGGTGACCACGCCGCTGGCCGTCGGCATGGTCACCGGCCAGGCCGGCGTCGGCGGCTTCGCCGCGATGGGGGCGCTCCTCGGTGCGTTCGGCGACGCGGGGGGCCCGTTCGCCCGGCGGTTCCGGCGCGCGTCCATCGGTCTGGCGGGCGGCCTGATCGGGCTGCTGGTCGGCCGGCTGGTGCTCGGCACCGGCCTCGCCGCGGTGCCGGTCGCCGCGCTGTTCGGCGTCGTGTCCGCGCTCGTCTCCGGCATCGACGCGGAGTTCTCCTTCGGCGGGCTGCAGCTGCTCGTCTACCTCGCGATCTCGAGCGGACCCGCCCATGCCGTGCCGCCGCTCGTGCTCGCGGGCGCCGTCGTCTCCGGTGCCGCCTGGTCGATGCTGCTCTCCCTGGTGCAGACCCTCGTGGTGCCGATGCCCGACCGGCCGCCGCTCGCGGTCGCGGCCGTGCTGGACGAGCTCGTCGCGCTGCTCCGCCTCGTCGCGGACGACGGGGCGCGGTCGGAGGAGGCGCTGCGCCTGGCACGGCGCCGCATCTCCATCGCGGTCGGCCGCGCCTACGATGCGGTC
>NZ_JAODBE010000078.1 GCF_025463795.1 Amnibacterium sp. | reverse complement strand
GGGAACCCACCGAACACCCATCCGCTCCACGCCCACGGATGCGCCCACGGGCGCAGCGACCGACGGACAGCGGGGAACACCCACCTCGGCCGGCCGGTGGTGATGCCCCGGGCCAGGAAGGGGCGCCGACCCCGGCGCCCCTTCCTGTCACACGGCTAGTCCCGCGCGAACACCCGCTGGATGAGGTCGGCCTGCTCGGCGGCGTGCCGCTTCGCGCTGCCCGCGGCGGGCGACGCCGACGCCGGTCGGGACACGAGGCGCAGCTTCCGGTCGACCGGCGAGTGCAGAGCCTGTAGCTGCACGAACGGGGCCGCACCCTGGTTCGCGGGCTCGTCCTGCGCCCACACGAGCTCGGCGTGCTCCGGGTAGGAGGCGACGAGGTCGAGGAGCTCCTGCCTCGGCACCGGGTAGTACTGCTCGACCCGCACGAGGGCCGTCCGCAGGTCGTCGCGCTTCGTGGCCTCGGCGAGCAGGTCGTAGTGGATCTTGCCGCTGTGGAGCACGACCCGGTCCACCTGCGACCTGTCCTGGATCCGCGCGTCGTCGATCACCGGCTGGAACCGGCCCTGCGTCAGGTCTTCGACCGAGCTCGTCGCACCGCGGAGCCGGAGCATCGACTTCGGCGTGAACACGATGAGCGGGCGGCGCGGCTGGGCGTAGGCGTGGCGGCGCAGCAGGTGGAAGTACGACGCGGGGGTCGACGGCTGCGCGACGGTCATGTTCCGCTGTGCGGCGAGCTGGAGGTAGCGCTCGATCCTGGCCGAGGAGTGGTCGGGCCCCTGGCCCTCGTACCCGTGGGGGAGCAGCAGCACGACGCTCGAGCGCTGGCCCCACTTCTGCTCGGAGGACGAGATGAACTCGTCGATCACGATCTGGGCACCGTTCGCGAAGTCGCCGAACTGCGCCTCCCAGCAGACGAGCGCATCCGGCCGCTCGACCGAGTAGCCGTACTCGAACGCCATCGCCGCGTACTCCGACAGCAGCGAGTCGTAGATCCAGAAGTGCGCCTGGTCCTGCGCGAGGTTCGTGAGCGGGATCCACTCGGCGCCGGTCTCCCGGTCGTGCAGCACCGCGTGCCGCTGGGTGAACGTGCCGCGGCCGGTGTCCTGGCCGGAGAACCGAACGGGGCGCCCCTCGATCAGCAGGGTGCCGAGGGCGAGCAGCTCGCCGAACGCCCAGTCGATCCCGCCGCTGCGGGTCATCTCGACCCGCTTGTTCAGCACCGCCTGGAGCTTCGGATGCACGGTGAAGCCGTCGGGGGAGTCGCCGAACGCGTCGCCGATCCGCTGCAGCACCTCCGCCGGCACGGCGGTATCGGGGTCCTGGTCCTCGGTCTCGCCGCCGGAGCGGTCGGACCCGATGCCGCCGCCCTGCTGCACGGTGGGGATGGTGCCGGTCTGGGCGGCGTGGGTCTCGGCGAAGGCCTGCTCGAGCCGCGACTGGAAGTCGCGGTGCGCCTCGTCGTAGATCTCCTGCGTGATGTCGCCGCGGCCGACGAGCGCCTCGGTGTAGAGCTTGCGGACGCTGCGCTTCGCCTCGATGAGGTTGTACATGAGCGGCTGCGTCATCGACGGGTCGTCGCCCTCGTTGTGACCGCGCCGGCGGTAGCAGACGAGGTCGATGACGACGTCGCGGTGGAACTCCTGCCGGTACCCGAAGGCGAGCTCCGCGACGCGGGCGACGGCCTCGGGGTCGTCGCCGTTCACGTGGAAGACCGGGGCCTGGATCGTCTTCGCGACGTCCGTGGCGTAGACCGAGGAGCGCGAGTCGATCGGCGGGGTCGTGAAGCCGATCTGGTTGTTCACGACGATGTGGATCGTGCCACCGGTGCGGTAGCCGCGCAGCTGGCTCATCTGCAGCGTCTCGACGACGACGCCCTGGCCGGCCATGGCCGCGTCGCCGTGCACCAGCAGCGGCAGCACGCGGAACGTCGCGACGGGGTCGCGGTCCTGCTTCGCGCGGACGATGCCCTCGAGCACCCCGTCGACCGTCTCGAGGTGGGACGGGTTCGCCGCCAGCTCGATCGGAAGGGTGGCACCGTTCGCCGACACGTACTCGCCCTCGGTGCCGAGGTGGTACTTCACGTCGCCGGAGCCGTGCACGGTCCGCGGGTCCTGGGTGCCCTCGAACTCACGGAAGATCTGGCCGTAGGTCTTGCCGCAGATGTTCGTGAGCACGTTCAGCCGGCCGCGGTGCGCCATGCCGAGTGCGGCCGCGTCGAGCGCGTCGGCCTCGGTGGCGCGCTGCAGCACGGTGTCGAGCAGCGTGATGAGGCTCTCGCTGCCCTCGAGGCTGAACCGCTTCTGCCCGACGTACTTCGTCTGCAGGAAGGTCTCGAACGCCTCCGCCTGGTTGAGCTTCGAGAGGATGCGCATCTGCTCGGTGTGCGTCGGCTTCTTGTACGGCCGCTCGAGCGACTCCTGGAACCAGCCGCGCTGCACCGGGTCCTGGATGTGCATGTACTCGACGCCGACCGTGCGGCAGTAGGTGTCGCGCAGCAGCCCGAGCACCTCGCGCAGCTTCATCGAGCGCCGGCCGCCGAAGCCGCCGACCACGAACTCGCGGTCGAGGTCCCAGAAGGTGAGGCCGTGGTTGCGGATGTCGAGGTCCGGGTGCATCCGCTGCTGGTAGACGAGCGGGTCGACGTCCGCGAGCAGGTGCCCGCGCACCCGGTAGGAGTTGATGAGCTCCTGCACCCTTGCGGTCTTCGAGACGTTGTCGGCGAGGTCGACGTTGACGTCCTGCGCCCAGTGGATCGGGTCGGACGGCACGCGCAGCGCCGCGAAGACCTCCTCGTAGAAGTGCTGCTCGCCGATCAGCAGCGCGTGCACGATCTTCAGGAACTCGCCCGAGCCCGCACCCTGGATGACCCGGTGGTCGTAGGTGGAGGTGAGGGTGATCGTCTTGCTGATCCCGAGGTCGACGAGGGTCTTCTCGCTCGCGCCCTGGAACTCGGCGGGGTACTCGAGCGCGCCGGCGCCGATGATGCAGCCCTGGCCGCCCATCAGCCGCGGCACGGAGTGCACGGTGCCGATGCCGCCCGGGTTCGTGAGCGACAGCGTCGTGCCCGCGAAGTCGTCGGCCCCGAGCTTGTTCGCCCTGGCGCGCTGCACGAGTTCGTCGTAGGCGGCGACGAACTCGGCGAAGGTCATCGTCTCGGCACGCTTGATGCTCGGCACGAGCAGCGCGCGGGTGCCGTCGGGCTTCGGCATGTCGATCGCGAGCCCGAGGTTGATGTGGCCCGGCTGCACGAGGGACGGCTTGCCGTCGACCTCGGCGTAGTGCACGTTCTGCGACGGGAACTGGACCAGCGCCTTGACGAGCGCCCAGCCGATCATGTGCGTGAAGCTCACCTTGCCGCCGCGGGCGCGACGCAGGTGGTTGTTGATGACGATCCGGTTGTCGATCATCAGCTTCGCCGGGATGGTGCGCACGCTCGTCGCCGTCGGGATGCTGAGTGAGGCATCCATGTTCGTGGCGAGCGTCTTCGCCATGCCGCGCAGGGGCGTGACCTGGTCGTCGTTCGCGGTGACGGTGCGGGCGGCGGCGCGCGGCGCATCCGCGGGGATGGCCTGGGTCTTCGGGCCGACGGAGGTGCGGGCGGCGCTGCGGGGCGCGGCCGGCGCCGGGCTCGGCGAGGAGGCGGCGCGGACCGCGTCG
>NZ_JAODBE010000085.1 GCF_025463795.1 Amnibacterium sp. | reverse complement strand
GCCCGACATCCGGCGGCCCGCCTGGGCCACCGCGCCCGTCGTGGTGCCGCGCACGCCGATCGCCGCCCCCCGTCCCGCGACTGCCGAGCCCGACGTGGTGACCGTGTCCCGGGTCGCCGCTCCGCGGCGGACCGACCCCGACGCGGTCGCCGAGCAGCTGGTCTGGGCGACGCCGCGCCCCCGGTCCCGCACGGGCCGGACCGCTCCCGGCGCCCCGCCGCCGCAGCGCACGAGGGCGGGCGACCTGCTGCTGCTCGTCGGTCTCGGGGACGACGCCGTGCGGGTCGCGAACTCCGTCCGCGACCGGATGCAGCGCGGCTACGTCTGCGACGGCGGCTCCGTCGAGGGCAACACCCGGCGCCGGGTCGACGATCGCCGCGGCGCGCTCGCGGCGCGGGCGTACGGGGTCCGCAGCGAGCAGCCGGTGATCGTCGCCTACGGCATCGGCAGCGGCGACCTCGCCGACCCGCGGTTCGACGGCCTGCTCTCGATCGACAGCGACCAGGCCTGGCTCGTGGTCGACGCAACCCGTCGGCCGGAGCACACCCTGCAGTGGACGGGCGCGCTGCGGGGCAGGCTGCAGGTCGACGCGGTCGCGAGCGTGCGCGCCCGGTCGGCCGGTACGCCGCATCCGATGCCCGAGCTCGGGCTGCCCGAGGCCTGGACCGACCTCGCGGGTTAGCGGCGCGCCCCCGGCAGGACGGGGCTTCGGTCGTAGAGTGGCCCCGTGCTCGTACTCACGCGGAAGAAGGGCGAGCGCATCCTGATCGGTGACGACATCGTCGTCACACTGATCGACATCCGCGGCGACGGCGTGCGCATCGGCTTCGACGCCCCGCGCGGGGTGCCGATCCAGCGCGCGGAGGTGGTCACGGCGGTGACCGAGGCGAACACCGAGGCCGCCGCCACGAGCGCCGCCACAGGCGAGCTGCTGGTCGGGCTGCTCTCCCGCGGTCGCAGCACCTCGCCCGCCGGCGGGCAGGACCGGCGACCGCCGACCTTCGAGCCGCAGGCCGCTGCGCCGCAGGCCCCCGCGCCGCAGGCCGCTGCGACGGAGCAGCCGGCCGAGCCGCAGCCGCACGCCGAACCCCGGCCGGTGCCGAAGCCCGGTCCTCGCCCGCGCGTCTGAGGCGGATCCGCCGGCGATCCGCCGTGTTCAGGACCGGACCCCCGTGTGCAGGACGATCGGGCGCCGAACACGGCGTGCCGGCCGGAATGTCCTGAGAACGGCCGATGGGGTTCTGGCGCCGATGGGGCCGGTCAGAGGTAGTTCTGCACCACCGCGATGACGGTCGGGCCGAGCACCGCGATGAACAGCACCGGCAGGATGAAGAGCATCAGCGGGAAGAGCACCTTCACCGGGATCTGCATCGCCTTCTCCTCGGCGCGCTGCCGGCGCTTCACCCGCATCTCCTTGGCCTGGGTGCGCAGCACGGTGCTGACCGAGATGCCGTAGGTGTCGGCCTGCACCACCGCACGCACGAACGCGCGCAGGTCGGGCACATCGGTCCGCGCCGCGAGCGCCTTGTAGGCGTCACGGCGCGACATCCCGACCCGCATGTCCTGCAGGGTCCGCACGAGCTCCTGGGCGAGGGGCCCCTTGCCGTTGCGTCCGGCGCGGGCCATCGCCGACTCGAACCCGAGGCCGGCCTCGACGGCGATGAGCATCTGGTCGAGGGTGTCCGGCAGCTCGAGCGCGATCGCGGCCTGCCGCTCGAGGCCGCGGCTGTACAGCAGCAGGTCGGGCACGAAGTAGGCGGTCAGCACGACGAGCAGCACGAGCACGAGCACGAAGCCGTTGCTCGTGCTGGACAGCACGAGCAGGCCGAAGAGCGCGGCGACGATCGCGAGCGCCGGCTTCGCGAGCAGCACCCGGCTGAGCGGCCAGCCCGCCGGGCGCCCGGCGAGGGCGAGCAGCTTGTCGAGCTTCGCGCGGTTCATGGGCAGCACGAGCAGGCTCCCGAGGGACCCGGGGTCGCGCACGATCCGCGCAGCCGCGGCCTCCTCGTCGAGGCCGAGCAGCAGGTTGTTCCGCACGTCACGACGGCCGGATGCGTCGCCCGGCACCGCGCTCCAGGCGAGCAGCGGGAGGGCGAGGCCGACCGCGCAGACGGCGATCAGGACGGCGAGGGGCACGGGAGCGTCTCCTAGAACTTGAAGCTGACGATCTTCTTGAGCCAGACGGCGCCGATCGTGATCAGCACGACGGCGGCGCCCATGAGGGCGTAGCCGAGCGGCGACTCGACGAAGCGGGCGACGTAGTCGCGGCTCGTGACGAAGAGGATGCCGAGCACCACGAACGGCAGCGCCAGCAGGATGTAGGCCGACATCTTGCCCTCGGCGGCGAGCGCGGCGACCTGGCGGCGGATCTGACCCCGCTCCCGGATCGTGTGGCCGACCTCGTCGAGCACGCCCGCGAGATCGCCGCCCACCTCGCGGTGGATGGCGATCGCCTGGGCGACCCAGCCGAAGTCCTCGTTGCGCATCCGCGTGGCCGCCTGGTCGAGGGCGTCGTTGAGGTCGCGGCCGAGCCGGGTCTCGTTGACGATCCGGGCGAACTCCTCCGCGGTCGGCGACTCCGCCTCACGGGAGACGGCGTCGACCGCGCGCAGCAGGCTGTGCCCGGCGCGCATGCTGCCGGCGAGCAGGCCGAGGGTGTCGTCGAGCTGGTTCGCGAACACCTTCCGCCGACGGCCGCCGCGCAGCCCGAGCTGCACACGCGCACCGATCGGCACGGCCACTGCCCCGATCAGCACGCCGATCACACCGAGCGGCAGGGCGAGCACCGCAGCGATCCCGAGCGCGACGCCGGCGACGATCAGCACGTATCGGGCGGCCGGGACCCGCATGCCCGCGGCCTCGAGCGCCGCGGCGAGCCGCTGGTCCCAGCCGTGACGGCCGAGCACGTCGCCGACCGCGTCGTCGAGCGCGCCACCGGAGCGGGCGAACGGCGCGGCGACGGCGGGATCGCCCGGCCTGCGGCGGTCCTTCGGCAGCCGGGGCCTGCGCGGCGCGAGCACGCCGAACAGCACCGCGCAGGCGGCGGCGGCGAGCAGCACGACGGCGATCGCGAGCATCAGCGGGTCCAGGGCGGAGCGGTGTCGAACACCGACTGCGGCACCGTGATGCCGAGGTCGTTGAACCGGTCCACGAAGCGGGGCCGCACCCCCGTCGAGACGGGCTTGCCGAGGAAGCGGCCGTCGGCGTCGACGCCTGCGGAGTAGTCGAAGACGAACGCGTCCTGGAGGGTGACGATCTCGCCCTCCATGCCCTGCACCTCCGTGATGTGCGTGACCCGGCGGGTGCCGTCACGGAGTCGCGTGAGCTGCACGATCACGTCGACCGCCGAGGCGACCTGCTCGCGGATGGCGCGCAGCGGCAGGTCCATCCCGGCCATGAGCACGAGGGTCTCGAGCCGCGCGACCGCGTCTCGGGGCGTGTTCGCGTGGATCGTCGACAGCGAGCCGTCGTGGCCGGTGTTCATCGCCTGCAGCATGTCGAGCGCCTCGCCGCCGCGGCACTCGCCGACGACGATCCGGTCGGGCCGCATGCGGAGGGAGTTCTTCACGAGGTCGCGGATGGTGATCTCGCCGCGGCCCTCGATGTTCGCGGGTCGGCTCTCGAGTCGCACGACGTGGGTCTGCTGCAGCTGCAGCTCGACCGCGTCCTCGATCGTGATGATCCGCTCGCCCTCCGGGATGAAGGACGAGAGCACGTTGAGCAGCGTCGTCTTGCCGGTGCCGGTACCGCCCGAGACGAGGATGTTGAGGTGCGCGGCGACGCAGGCCTCGAGCAGCTGCGCCATCTCGGGGGACAGCGAGCCGAAGCGCACGAGGTCCTCGGCGGTCAGCGGGTCCGCGGAGAACTTGCGGATCGTGAGCGTGGAGCCGGAGACCGCGAGCGGCGGGATCACCGCGTTGACGCGGGACCCGTCCTCCAGACGCGCGTCGACGAGCGGCGAGGACTCGTCGATGCGGCGGCCGACCCGGGACACGATCTTCTCGATCACCCGGCGCAGCTGCTCCTCGGAGCGGAACCGGGATCCGGTGAGCGTGAGCTTGCCGGCACGCTCGACGAAGATCGTGTCGGGTCCGTTGACCATCACCTCGCTGATCGACGGGTCGTCGAGCAGCGGCTGCAGCGGGCCGTAGCCGAGCACGTCGTCGCTGATCTCGCGGACGAGCCGGCTACGCTCCTCGTTGCTGAGCGGCACCCGCTCGGCCTCGACGATCTCGGCCAGCACCTCGCGGGCGTAAGTGAGCAGGTCCGACTCGGTGAGGTTCGGATCGTTCATCCGGCTGCCGAGGCGCTCGAAGAGCGTCTCGCCCACGCGGGACTTCAAGGTCAGCAGGGCGTCGAGCACCGGCTCCGGCTTCGCCGCCGGCGCCGGCTTGACGACGGGCGCGACCGATGCCGACGCCGGCTCCGGCTCCGGGAGCAGGACGTCGGTGGAGCGGCCGGCGAGGCGCTCGGAGAGCTTCACGGCGCCACCGCCCGCTTGTGCGCGCCCTTGCCAGGCGCGGAGGCGGCCGGATCGAACCGGCCCGCGAGCGAGCGGAGCGCCTTCGCGGCGCGGCCCCGGCTCTTCTCCTGCAGGAGCGGCACGCCGCGGTTCGTCGAGTAGGCCACGTCGCGGGAGCGGGGGATGACGACGTCGACGGGCGTCCGGATGGTCGCCTCGATGTCGCGGATGGAGAGGCCGGTGCCGCGGTCGGCGAGGTTGACGGCCACGCTCCGGCGGCCGGAGCCGAGCCCGAGGCGGTCGATCACCTCGATCTCCTCGCGGAGGCCGCGCACGCTGGGGACGTCCATCGTGCAGATCAGCACCGTCTCCGTGGCGCGCTCCAGGGCGGCGAGGGCGTGCTCGCCGAGGCCGGGCGCGGTGTCGACGACGACGTAGCGGAACTCACGGGCGAGCTGCTCCAGCACGTGGCCGACGTCCTCACCGGAGATCCGGTCCGCCTCCGCCGGGTCGGCGGGGGCGCACAGGGCGTAGATGGAGGAGTGGTGCACGGAGAGGAAGGTCTTCAGCACCATCGAGTCGAGGCCCGCCGCACCGCCGACCGCGTCCGCGAGCGAGTGCTCCGGCTCGAGCCGGAGCGCGCTCGCGACGTCGCCGAACTGCGCGTCGAGGTCGACGAGCACCGTCGACATCGGCGCGATGCGGCCGAGGGCGACGGCGATGTTCGCCGCCAGGGTGGTCTTGCCGACACCGCCCTTCGGCGAGGCGACCACGATGATGCGGCCCTCCTCGACGGGTGCGACGGCCGACGGGTCGCGCCGGCGGCCGGCCGCCGCCGCGAGCGCACGCTCGAGCAGCACGCGGATGGACTCGGGATCCGCGGCCGGGTCGAGGATGTCGCGTACCCCGGCGCGCATCGCCGCGAGGGCGAGCTCCGGGTCCGCGACGCCGACGACCACGACGGCGATCGCCGGGTGCTGCACGTCGAAGGCGGCCGCGAGGCGCAGCGCGTCCTCGGAGGACGCGCCCGGACCGAGCAGCACGAGCTCGGTCGGCTCGGGGCCGGGTACGAGCAGGGCGGCGGGGCTGTCCGGCAGCACGGCGGTGCGCACGACGCGCAGCCGGCCGGTGAGGCCACCGGTCACCGCTCGGGTGACCCGAAGCTCGAAGTCGGTGTCGGCGGTGACGAGCACGAAGCGGCTCATTTGAGCACGTCCCCTCGGGTGACCGTCGGCAGGGCGCCGGCGACGGAGTCGGCCGGCTCGCTCGAGAGCCAGATGGTGCCGTACTGGGCGGCGTAGACGATCCGCTGCACATCGGCCGCCGGACGGGCGAGCGTGATGAGCACGGAGCCGCTCGGCGCGGCCTGCCCGCTCTTGCCGTCGGCCTGCGCGGGCGCTCCCTGCACGTCGGTGACGAGCACCTTCTGGAAGACGAGCTTGGTCGTGCCGTCGTTGCCGGCCGGGTTCGGGAAGGAGAAGTAGATGGCGACGTTCTCGCCGGGTTCGATCTTCCCCCCGACGACGCGGTCGGGGCTCAGCTGCACGGTGACCTCCTGCATGCCCTTGGGCACGGCGACCGTGCCGGTCTTCTGCACCGAGGACGGGGCCACGAAGCGGCTCTTCAGCAGCTGCTCGCCGGGCACGAGGTCGACGGCGGCGACGGTGCCCTTCAGCCCGGTGAGGCTGGTGAGCGCGCCGCTGGCGACGGCGGTCGCCGGGATCGGCCTCGTCGTCACGCTGTCGCCGAGGTGGTCGACGGCGGTGCCGGCGGCCACGGGCTTCACGACGACGAGCACGGGCAGCGTTCGCTGGCCGGCGACGGCGCGGGCGTCCGCGCCCTGCACGTAGCCGTTGATGAGCACGGCGCCGAGCACGGCGAGCACCAGCGCGGTGAGCGCGGCGATCAGTCGGGTCTTCATGTCGGGTCCTAGTGGGTGAGTGCGACGACGGTCGCGTAGCCGGGCTGGACGGGGCCGAGGGTGAAGGCGTCGTCGAGCGTGGTGTAACCGAGGAACTTGCCGATGACGCCGGTGTTCGGCGGAGAGATCGCGAGACTCGCGCTGCCGCTCGTGTTGGCGCTCGTGCCGGGGTAGCGCCAGCCGAGCAGCTGGAAGCCGATCCAGCCGCTGATGTGGTAGCTGCCGTTGGTCCCCTGGCCGGCGACGCTGTCGAAGACCGGCAGCAGGACCGTCTTGCCCAGGTACGCCGTGAACAGCGCCTGGCAGGCGCCCGAGATGCTGTTGCCGGTGCGGCTGCCCGCGGTGAAGGACTGGCCGCTCACGACGCTCGCGAGGTTGCAGGTGCCGGTCGGGTCGTTGAGCCAGCCGAAGCCGCCGGGCAGGTTGGAGCCGTTGTGGGCATCCGTGCAGGACTGGCTGGAGTCGCCGATCTGGTGCTCGTAGAGATCCATCGCCGTGCCGAGCGGGACGGACTGGAACACGCACGTGGCGAACGTGAGCGGCACCGCGGCGGGACCGGACCTCGGCGTGCCCCATGACGCGGTGGCCGAGGCGCTGACGTCCTTGCTCATGATGCCGAGGGCGGCGGCGAAGCTCGTCGGCACCGTCTTGCCGAGCGTCACGGTGGCGGTGCCCCCGGAGACGCTCACGGAGCGGACGTCCGCAGACCCGGCGAGCGTGTTGCCGTTCGCGAGGCTCTGGGCGGTCGCCGTCGGCGCCGTGCAGGTGGTGCCGGCCGAGTTCGCGGCGCAGGCCTGCGCGATGGCGATCGACGCGGCATCCGCCCCGTTCTGCAGCTGAGCGCGCTCGGAGAGCAGCGCCCCCACGTCGACGGCGAGCGCCGCGGCGCCCATGAGGGCGACCATGGCGACGGCGACGATCACGGCGACGGCGCCGCCGTCGCGCTCGGTCGGGGTCCCCCGGACGCCACGACCGCCGATCCCGAGGCGCAGGAGGAAGGCATGCGGCAGCGTGAGCGCGGGCCCGAAGGCGCTGCGACCGGTGTGCTTCCTCATGATGCTCCTCTCCTCGAGACGGGAACGGCGCGGACGGCCGCGCATGCTGTGGTGCGCGGCGCGTCCGCGCCGTGCGGGTCAGGCTGCGGGGATCGAGTCCGTGACGGTCTGGAACAGGCCGGCCAGCTTCGGGCCGAGCAGGAGCAGCGTGGCGACGATGGCGACGGCGATGAGGCCGACGAGCAGGCCGTACTCGACGGCGGTGGCGCCGTCGTCCTCGCTGGTGACGCGGTCGTAG
>NZ_JAODBE010000033.1 GCF_025463795.1 Amnibacterium sp. | reverse complement strand
ACCCGTGGCAGGTCTTCGCCCGCACCCACGCGATCGGTCAGGTCGCGCCGGGCAAGGTCACGAAGCTCGTGCCGTTCGGTGCGTTCGTCCGCGTCGCGGACGGCATCGAGGGCCTCGTCCACATCTCGGAGCTCTCCAGCCGGCACGTCGAGCTCGCGGAGCAGGTCGTGTCGGTCGGCGAGGAGGTCTTCGTCAAGATCATCGACATCGACCTCGAGCGTCGCCGCATCTCCCTCTCGCTCAAGCAGGCGAACGAGGGCGTCGACCCCGAGAGCACCGAGTTCGACCCGGCGCTCTACGGCATGTTCACCGAGTACGACGAGCAGGGGAACTACAAGTACCCCGAGGGCTTCGACCCGGAGACCAACGAGTGGCGCGAGGGCTTCGAGGCCCAGCGCGACAAGTGGGAGCAGGAGTACGCGGCGGCCCAGGCCCGCTGGGAGGCGCACAAGGCGCAGATCCTCAAGCAGCAGACCGATGACGCGGTCGCCGCAGGCGCCGGCACGTTCGCGAGCGAGCCGACCACGTCGGGGCGTCTCGCGGACGACGAGTCCCTCGCTGCGCTGCGCGAGCGTCTCTCGAGCCACTAGACCGGCTCACTGAGCACGAAGGGCGGCCTCCCGTTGGGGAGGCCGCCCTTCGCCGTTTCCGCCGCTATCCGGACGCGGGAGCGGGCATCCGCACGTCCTTGACGAGGAGGCAGGCGGCGAGCGCCACCACGCCGATCGCACCCGCACCGAGCAGGGCGGGACGCAGCCCGACGAGCGACGCCATCGGCGCCGCGAGCGCCTGGCCGACCGGGATGGCCAGGTAGGAGCCGAGCATGTCGTACGACGTCACGCGGGCGAGGAGCTCGGTCGGCACCCGGCGCTGCTGCTCGGTCTGCCACAGCACCTCGAAGACCTCCGTGACGGTGCCGACCAGCAGCAGGAGGACGACGAGCACCGCCGGGACTCCGACGAGCACGACGAGCGCGGGGATCGCACCGAACGGCACGGCGCAGCAGACGGCGACGGCGAGCGGGCGACGCGGGCGCACGTGCAGCGCGACGAACCCGCCGAGGACGAACCCTGCGGTGATCGCGGCGAGTGCGAGCCCCCACACGGTCCGGCCGAGCACGCGGTCCGCGTAGACCGGTCCCAGCACGGTGACCGCGCCGGCGTACGCGGCGTTCGCGACCGTGAAGGCGACGACGACGGACCAGAGCCACCGGCGCGTCCGGAAGGCCTGCCAGCCCGCCGCGATGTCGGCGAGCAGGGACGTGCGGTCGGTGCGGACGAGCGGCGGGACGCGGAGACCGGCCCAGGCGACCGCAGCCGCCAGGAAGGTGAACCCGTCGACGCCGACGACCGCCGCCGAGCCGATCACGGCGACCGCGGCGCCCGCCACCGCTGTGCCGACGAGCGACGCGGTGTTGGTGCCGATCCGGGAGAGCGTGTTGCCCTCGTGGAGCAGCTCCGTCGTGAGCGTCTGCGGGACGAGGGCCGTGGTCAGCGGCTGGGACACCGCGGCGGCGGCGCCGTTCAGGGCGGCGAGCCCTGCGACGACGGCGACCAGGTCGAGGTGGGCCGCCACGACTCCGGCGACGCCCAGCTGGGCGGCGCCGCTGATCGCGGCCGACCCGACGAGCAGCGGACGACGGGGAAGCCGGTCGGCGAGCGCGCCGCCGACGAGCAGCAGCACCACGTTCGCGGCCGATCGCGCGGCGACGACGAGGCCGAGCGCTGCGACCGAATGCGTGAGGTCGAGCATCGCGAACGCGAGCGCGACCGTCGCGAGCCCGTTCCCGAAGCGGCTGATCGTGGCGCCGACCACGAGGCGACGGAACGCGGGGACGCGGAGCGCCGCACGGGCACCACCGCTCGGGCGGCCGCCGACGGGTGGTTCGGGCATCCGGCCACCGTACGGCCGGCCGGCGACGGGCTGTCTAGGCTCGCTCCGTGCCCTTGATCGCGCTCACCGGCGGCATCGCGTCGGGCAAGTCCACGATCGCCGCCCGCCTCGCCGAGCTCGGCGCGGTCGTCGTCGACGCGGACGCCCTGTCCCGCGAGGTCGTGGAGCCGGGGGAGCCGGCGCTGGACGCCATCCGCGAGGCGTTCGGCGGCGACGTGCTGCAGCCGGACGGTCGGCTGGACCGGCCGGCGCTCGGCCGGATCGTCTTCACGGACGGGACGGCGAGGCAGCGACTCAACCGGATCGTGCATCCCGCGGTCGTCCAGCGGTCCCACGAGCGCTTCACGGCGGCGTTCGCCAGGGACCCGCACGCCGTGGTCGTCTACGACGTCCCGCTGATCGATGCGCGCGGCGTGGGGGAGTTCGAGCGCATCGTCGTCGCGGACGCGCCGGCCGCCACGCGCCGCCGCAGGCTCGTCGAGCTCCGGGGCATGACGGAGGACGATGCCGGAGCCCGCATCGCCGCGCAGCTCGACGACGACGCGCGGCGCGCGCTGGCGAGCGACCTGATCGACACCGGCGGCAGCCTCGAACACACGATCGCGCAGACCGACGCGCTCTGGCGCCGGCTGACGTCCCGTGCCTGACCGGGTCAGCCCCGGGACGCGACCAGCATCCGGTTCAGCGCCCGCGTGAGGTTGCGCGAGCGCCGCAGCGCCCGCCGCGCCGCGATCGTGCTCTCGTGCCGACCGACGTGGTACGCGAACTGGACGATCGGCGACGAGCGGACGAGCGACATCTCGGGGGAGCGCGTGAAGCGCGAGATCGAGTCCCGCCAGAGGAGCAGCTTCGCGAGCGACGCGATGGTGAACGCGGGCGCGTACTCGCGCTCGACGTCGCCGAGCTGCGCCGCGTCCTTCAGCGGCGCGAGGTACGTCGCGAACGCGCGGTCCTCCGGGTTCGAGCCGTAGTACGAGAAGGCGAAGCGGAACACGTCGTGGTCGATCACGGCCTGATCGACGAACGCCTGCCGCCCGTACTCGTGGGCGAAGCGGGGCAGCTCCTGCTCGAGCGCGGCGTGCAGCGCGGCGTCGTGCCCGCGCGGCGAGAAGACGGCCTCCACGCGGCCGTCGCGCAGCTCGTACCCCTCCGTCGTCCCGTAGGGGAGGTTCGCGAAGATCGCCTCGGCCGCGAGGAAGTCGTACCTGGCCGCCGTGAAGTTGTAGCGGACCGAGTCCCCGATCGTCGGATAGATGCTCCGCGCGTAGTACATCCGCGAGCCGGTACCGGGGCCGAACGCGGCGTCCATGAGCCGGGACAGGCAGTCCTGCGTGTAGCCGCGACCCCAGTACTCGACGAACGCGTAGTCCTCGTCCGGGTCGATCTCCTGCCGCAGGTACTGCGTCACGAGCGGGCGTACGTCGGCGGCCACCGCGAGCAGGTGCTCGTGGAAGCGCGTCGAGGCCTTCATCGCGTGCAGGATGGACCGCACGAGAGCCGTGTCGAACGAGTCCGAGAACAGGACGTCCTCGAACTCGGGGAACAGCTCCGCGAAGGTCGCGGCGTCCAGCCGGGCGGCCGCGAGCAGGGCCTCCGGCGTCTTGACGCCCGAGAAGTTGCCGTGGATGCGGAAGACGTCCTCGTCGAGCTCGTCCACCTGCGACGCGATCCGCCACGCCTGCCGGGAGCCGTAGAGGTATCGGGTCTTCAGGTCGAGCCCGCGCTCCTCGATGAGCGCGTCCGCGATCCGCTTCAGATGGTGGCCGTCGCGGGAGATGAAGTAGAGCGTCCTCGTGCCGCGCTGCACCGCGTCACCGAGCACCCAGCTGATGTAGGGCACGAAGTACGGCGCGACGTAGGAGTAGGCGAACCGCTCGACGCCGGACAGGGACGGGTCGTGGTCGTGGGCGCGCATCATGGCGCCGACGAGGTGGGCGTCGAAGGTGCTGCCGTAGGTCGCGAGGTCGCCCGGGTAGCCGGACAGCTCCGGCTTCACGCAGGCGCGGGCGGTGATCCCGAGCGCCTCGGCCTGCGCGATGTCCGCCTGCGGGTTGTCGCCCGTGTGGATCCACTCGCGGAAGTCGTAGCGGAGGTCCTCGTACACCTTCAGGTAGAGGCGCTTGGTGGTCTTCTGCACGCCGTGGTCGTTCGAGAGGTAGAGGGGCAGCTCGGCGAGGGCCGGGTCGGCGGCGGCGAGGATCCGCTTCAGGACCCCGTTCGGCAGGTACATGTCGCTGATCAGGACCACGGTCTCGCCCCGCGCCACCAGCTTCTTCACCTCGGCGACGTTCTTGGCGTCCGGGATCGCGGACGTGATCTCGCCCTCGATCTCCCAGGCCTTCAGCGCCTCGACCTGCTCGGGGGAGAGGTCGTAGAGGTCCGCGACGCGGTCGTAGATGTCGTCGAACCCGATCTCCAGGTCGCCGGACAGCGCGCGCGCCTCCTGCCGGCGGTAGTAGTTCCGTGCCGAGATCTCCGCCTCGGAACGGATCGTCGGGAAGCGACGGACGAGCGCCTCGGGGAAGTCGAGGTCGGACTGCGCCATCCGCTGGGCGACGTAGTGGAAGACGCTCACCGGCTCGACGCCGCGGCGGTGGATGACCGTGTCGAAGACGTCGAAGCTGTACAGCGTCTTCAGCGGCACGGCACGGTGCTCGAACGCGAGCGCGCGGTCGACGAGCACGTCCAGCGACTCGGGGGTCGAGTAGGCCCAGAAGGTCTCGAGCAGCCGGTCGACGGTCGCCTCGTCCGAGGGCACCGGGTCGCGGAGCGCGGCGAGCAGCTCGTCGAACGAGGTCGCCATGGTGCCGCAGGAGAGCTCCTCGTACGACAGGCCCTTGCGCACGTTCTCCTCGAACGATGCCAGGTCGAAGGCGTACCGGATGAAGCGGCGGACGCCGGCCGCGAGCATGTCGTAGTGGATCGAGGAGTAGTCGACGACGCCGATGTCGATCGACGGGAACACCTCGTAGACGTCCTCGGCCGCATCCCAGAACATCAGGCGCGGCTCGGCCTCGTACCGCTGCCGCATCTTCAGGAAGACGGGGTCCTTGACGAGCTTCGGGTGCATCTTCACGACGAGCAGCAGGTCCTCCTGCTCGAGCACCTCGAGCAGGCGCGGCACGTCGGGCAGCGCGTGGTGCAGGAACCCGCCGGCGGGGCCGCGACGCCAGGTGGGCGCGTAGAGCGCGACCCGCGTCGACGACGGCAGGCCGCGGCGTCCCTTGAGGTCGTGGTCGAAGCTCGAGAACGGGCCGTGCACCTGCTGGTACACGTTCTGGGGGTAGCCGCCGCGCACGAGGTCGTCGTCGCCGAGGTCGAGCTGGTCCCGGAAGTGCTCCTCCATCAGCGGCGAGGTCACGAGGAAGAGCTGGTTGTCGCGGAAGACCTGGTTGTTGCGGATGTACTTCGCGGCGATGCGCCAGTCCGCCCAGGCGACGCCCGGCGCGCGCTCGATGGCCTTCACGCCGACGCCGTGCCAGAGGTTGAGCAGGGTCGCCTTGCGCAGCGGCTCGGGCAGGTGCTCCTTGACCTGGTCGACCACGTAGACGGAGGCGCGCTCCTGCAGCTGGCGGCCCGCGTGGGACTCGAACGTGACCGCCTTGAAGCCCAGCCGTCGCACGAACTCCGTCGTCTCCTTCGACGCGGAGATCCAGACCGGCTCGATGTCCGGCCGGTACTTCGCGACGTGGAGGAAGAGCCACTTGGGGTTGCCGGCGAAGACGTTCGCGGAGTTGAAGAGCCAGAGCGGCCGGGTGGTGGTGTTGATGCTCATGGGGTCCAGCTCCGTGGTGTCGGCGGCCGCCGGGCGCGTCGAGGGCGCGCGCCGTCAGGCGCAGAGGGTGCGACGCCGGCCCAGCCGGGCCAGCGGGGCGGTCGCCTCACATTCCCCCGAACGGGGGGCGAAGCCGTGATGACACGCCGGAGAAGGGCAGGTCCGGTTCAGCTGCCGCGATGGACGGCCACGGCGAGCACGTTCGCGGCGCAGACGGCGACGATGCCGGCGACCTGCAGGCCGTCCAGGTGCTGGCCGAGCACGAGCAGCCCGAAGACGGCCGCCGCGACGGGATGCGCGCTCTGCAGCATGCCGAACAGCGAGCGGGGGAGCGTGCGCAGGATCACCAGGTCCAGCGAGTACGGCAGCGCGGAGGACAGCACCCCGGTCACCCCGCCGATGAGGAGCACGTGCGGCAGGTCGCCCCGGGGGAGCCCGAGCAGGATCGCGACGAGGAACGGAAGCGTCAGGACGGTGCCGGTCAGGCCGGCGACCGCCGTGCCCGTCACGCCGGGCAGCGCGCCCGCGCGCTGGTTCAGCAGGATGTACGCGGCCCACAGCACGGCCGCGCCGACCGCGAGCACCAGCCCGAGCGGATCCGCGCGCCGGCCGCCGGCGCCCGGATCGGCCGGGACCGTCAAGGCGACGACCCCGGCCAGCGCGAGCGCACCGCAGGCGGCGTCGCGCCACCGCGGTCCGCGCCCGCTGCGCGTCAGCAGCGCGACGGTGAGCGGGCCGAGGAACTCGATCGTGACCGCCAGGCCGAGCCCGATCCGCTCGACCGCGGCGTAGAGGGACGTGTTCATGCCGACGAGCACCACGCCGAGCAGCAGGGCCGGGGTGAGCCGCCGCAGGCCGATCCGCCGCAGGGGCGGCCGCGCGATCGCGAGCAGCGTGATCGCGGAGACGAGCTGCCGCATGGCGGCCACGCCGAACGGGCCGACGAGCGGGAACACGGTCGCCCCGAACGCCGCCCCCACCTGCACCGACGACGCGCTCACCACGACGCCCGCGATCCGGCGGCGCCGGGAGGCCGGCGACGTCGCTGACTCCGGCACGGTCTGGAGCGTAGCGACGGTGGCGGTCGCGGAGGGGTGTTCGCCACTCGCGGATGCGGCACGCGATGTCGGGGCAGCGACCTAGCCTTGTGCTATGGAGACCACCCGCGCCGTCCGCCCGTTCAGGGTGATCAGCGACTACACCCCGAGCGGCGACCAGCCTCAGGCGATCGCCGAGCTGACGCGCCGGGTGAAGGCGGGCGAGCCCGACATCGTGCTGCTCGGCGCCACCGGCACCGGCAAGTCCGCGACCACGGCATGGCTGATCGAACAGCTCCAGCGGCCCACCCTCGTGCTCGCGCACAACAAGACCCTCGCCGCGCAGCTCGCCAACGAGTTCCGCGAGCTCATGCCCGACAACGCGGTCGAGTACTTCGTCTCCTACTACGACTACTACCAGCCGGAGGCCTACGTCCCGCAGACGGACACCTTCATCGAGAAGGACTCGTCGATCAACTCCGAGGTCGAGCGCCTCCGCCACTCCACCACGAACTCTCTGCTCAGCAGGCGCGACGTGATCGTCGTGTCGACCGTGTCCTGCATCTACGGGCTCGGCGCCGCCGAGGAGTACCTGGAGGCCATGGTGGCCCTCCAGGTCGGTCAGAGGATCAGCCGTGACGCCCTCGTGCGCGGCTTCATCGCGATGCAGTACCAGCGCAACGACGTCGACTTCTCGCGGGGCCGCTTCCGGGTGCGGGGCGACACCATCGAGATCATCCCGATGTACGAGGAGCACGCGGTCCGCATCGAGATGTTCGGCGACGAGGTCGAGGCCCTGTACTCCCTCCACCCGCTCACGGGCGACGTCATCTCGAGCCTGGACGCGGTCTCGATCTTCCCCGCGACGCATTACGCCGCGAGCCCGTCGACGATGCAGCGCGCGATCGGCACGATCCGCGAGGAGCTGCACGACCGGCTCGGCGACCTGAAGCGCGAGAGCAAGCTGCTCGAGGAGCAGCGGCTGCGCATGCGCACATCGTTCGACCTGGAGATGATGGAGCAGATCGGGTTCTGCAACGGCATCGAGAACTACTCGCGGCACATCGACGGCCGCATGCCCGGGCAGCCGCCGCACTGCCTGCTCGACTACTTCCCCGACGACTTCCTCACCGTCATCGACGAGTCGCACGTCACCGTTCCGCAGATCGGCGCGATGTACGAGGGCGACGCGTCCCGCAAACGGGTGCTCGTCGAGCACGGCTTCCGCCTGCCGTCGGCGCTCGACAACCGGCCGCTCACCTGGGACGAGTTCTCGCAGCGCGTCGGTCAGACGGTGTACCTGTCGGCGACGCCCGGGAAGTACGAGCTCGGCATGGCGGACGGCGTGGTGGAGCAGATCATCCGCCCCACCGGCCTGATCGACCCCGAGATCGTCGTCAAGCCGTCCAAGGGCCGCGTCGACGACCTCCTCGAGGAGATCCGCGTGCGCGCCGAGCGCAACGAGCGGGTGCTCGTCACCACGCTCACGAAGAAGAGCGCGGAGGACCTCACCGACTTCCTCGGCGAGGCGGGGGTGCGGGTGCGCTACCTCCACGCCGACGTCGACACCCTCCGCCGCGTCGAGCTGCTCACGGAGCTGCGGCAGGGCGTCTACGACGTCCTCGTCGGCATCAACCTGCTGCGGGAGGGCCTCGACCTGCCGGAGGTGTCGCTGGTCGCGATCCTCGACGCCGACAAGGAGGGGTTCCTCCGCTCGTCCACGTCGTTGATCCAGACCATCGGCCGCGCCGCCCGCAACGTGTCGGGGCAGGTGCACATGTACGCCGACGTGATCACGCCGTCCATGCATCAGGCGATCGAGGAGACGACCCGGCGGCGCGAGAAGCAGGTCGAGTACAACCGCGTGCACGGCATCGACCCCACCCCGCTCCGCAAGCGGATCGCGGACATCACCGACGTGCTCGCGCGTGAGGCGGCGGACACGGACCGGATGCTCGGGCAGCGTGACGGCGGCAAGCGGGCGCCGGTTCCGAACCTGCGGCGCGAGGGCCTCGCCGCCGCCGGAGCGAACGAGCTCGAGAGCGTGATCGCGGATCTGAACCAGCAGATGCTGCAAGCGGCGAACGAGCTGAAGTTCGAGCTGGCGGCACGCCTCCGGGACGAGCTCTCGGAGCTGAAGGGTGAGCTGCGGCAGATGGCGAAGGCGGGCCACCTCGTCTGAGGTGCGCCACCCCGGCCGCGCCGCCTGAGGAGGGCGGCGCGCGCCGGTGGATACAGTGAACGGCGTGCGCCGGCTGCTCCTGACCCTGCGACGGCGGGCGCAGTCCGCCGTGCTCCGCCGGCTGCGCCGGTCCCGCTTCTTCCCCCGCACCATCCCGGACCGGCGGGGCGAGGACCTGGCGATGGCGACGGCCCGGTTCGACGCGACGGTGATGGTCTACTTCCCCGGCGCGCTCGACACCACCTACCAGATCACCCCGTGGCTGCCGACGTTCGAGGCGTTGCACCGGGTGCACCGGGTCGTGATCGTCTGTCAGGACTCCCGCGTCGCCGAGCAGCTCGGCCGGGGGAGCTCCTTCCCGGTCGTGACCATCGCCCGGTACGGCACGCTGGACGGCATCCTGAGCCGCAGCGAGGTGAAGCTCGCGCTCTACGTCAGCCATCTGCCGCGCAACTTCGAGGCGCTGCGGTTCGGCTCGCTGGTGCACGCGTACATCGGTCACGGCGACAGCGACAAGGGCGTCTCGGCGTCGAACCAGCTGAAGGCGTACGACTTCGTGTTCGCCCCGGGCCAGGCGGCGGTCGACCGGATCGAGCGACGGCTCATGCGCTTCGACGCCGCCGCACACTGCCGGATCGTCGGGCAGCCGCTGACCCTGTCCGCGCCGCTGCCCGCCGAGGGTGAGGCGACCGGGTCCGGGGCGGTGCTGTACGCACCGACCTGGGAGGGCGCCCAGCCGTCCGTGGCGTACAGCTCGGTGCTGGCCCAGGGGGAGCGGCTCGTGCGCGGGCTGATCGCCGACGGCCGGTTCCCGGTGCTCTACCGGCCGCATCCGCTCATCGGGGTGACCTCACCCGCCTACGCGGTGGCGGATCGGGCGATCCGCGAGGCGATCGCCGCCGCCGGCGGTCCGCACCGGGTCATCAGCGCCGACGACGAGGCGCTCGAGTCGACCTTCGCGCGGGCCTCCGCACTGATCTGCGATGTCTCCGCCGTCGCGACCGCATGGTTGCCGTCCCTGAAGCCGATCGTCGTGACGGCGTCGGCGGGCCCCGGCGCGGTCTCGGCCGACTCGGGGATGCTGAGCGCGGTGCCGCGCCTGCCCGCGGACGAGGCCGACCGGGCGGCGGACCTCGTCGCGGGGGAGATGCGGGACGAGGAGGGTCGCGGACGACGGCAGCAGCTGGTCGCCTACTACCTGTCCCCGTACTGGCCCGACGGGCTGACCGACCGCTTCGTCGCGGTGTGCGACGAGGTGATCGCGGAGCGCGACGTCCTCCGCGGGCGACTCGTGGAGCAGGGCGCGACCGGCGTCTGAGCGGGTCCCCGCGACCGCGTCCCGGCCGCCGCGTGTGCGCCCTCGGCGGACTGCGCAGGTGGTGTCGGAGGGGCTCCGTACACTCGTCGGGTGCCGATTTCGAGGGTGGTGAGCAGCGCCAAGCTCAGCGTCAAGGGTGCCCGCGTCCACAACCTGCAGGACATCTCCGTCGAGATCCCGCGCGACGCGCTCGTCGTCTTCACCGGCCTCTCCGGCAGCGGCAAGTCCTCGCTCGCGTTCGACACGATCTTCGCGGAGGGGCAGCGGCGCTACGTCGAATCGCTGTCCGCCTACGCGCGCCAGTTCCTCGGTCAGGTCGACCGGCCCGACGTCGACTTCATCGAGGGTCTCTCACCCGCTGTGTCGATCGACCAGAAGTCGACCAACCGCAACCCCAGGTCGACGGTCGGCACGATCACCGAGATCTGGGACTACATGCGGCTCCTCTGGGCGCGCATCGGCGTGCCGCACTGTCCGATCTGCGGCGAGGTCATCGCAAGCCAGACCGTGCAGCAGATCGCCGACCAGCTCATGGAGCTGCCCGAGGGCACCCGGTTCCAGGTCGTCTCGCCGGTCGTCTCGCAGAAGAAGGGCGAGTTCGTCGACCTCTTCAAGGAGCTGACCGCGAAGGGCTACTCCCGGGCGGTCGTCGACGGCGAGACCGTCCAGCTCGCGTCGCCCCCCGCCTTGAAGAAGCAGTTCAAGCACGACATCGCGGTCGTCGTCGACCGTCTCGTCGCCGGACCCGAGCTGCTCACCCGGCTCACGGACTCGCTCGAGACCGCCCTGTCGCTCACCGAGGGCGTCGTGCAGGTGAACTTCGTCGACCAGGACGGCCCGGCGGCGTGGCGCAGCTTCTCGGAGCGGCTCTCCTGCCCCAACAACCACCCGATCCAGCTCGCCGAGATCGAGCCCCGCACGTTCTCGTTCAACGCCCCCTTCGGCGCCTGCCCCGAGTGCTCCGGGCTGGGCACCCGTATGGCGGTCGACGCCGACCTGCTGCTCGCCGATCAGAGCCTCTCGATCCGTGACGGCGTCATCGTGCCGTGGACGAACCAGGGCAAGCAGCTGTTCAACTACTACGAGCGCATGCTGAACGGGCTCGCCCGCGACCTCGGCTTCTCCCTCGACAGCCCGTGGGAGGCGCTCCCGCAGGACGTGAAGGACGCCGTGCTGCACGGCAACAACTTCGAGGTCCGGGTGCGCTGGAAGAACCGGTACGGCCGCGAGATGTCCTACAGCCAGGGCTTCGAGGGCGTCATCCCGTACCTCGAGCGCAACTGGCTGCAGGCGGAGACGGACGTGCAGCGGGCCCGCTGGGCCGAGTACCTCCGCGAGGTGCCGTGCGCCGTCTGCGACGGCAAGCGGCTGAAGCCCGAGGTGCTCGCCGTGCTCGTCGACGGGCACAGCATCGCCGACGTCGGGGACCTCAGCATCGCCGACGCCCAGCGGTTCATGCACACCGTCCAGCTGTCCGAGCGTGACGCGAAGGTCGCCGCGCAGGTGCTCCGCGAGATCCGGGCGCGCCTGGAGTTCCTCACCGAGGTCGGCCTCACGTACCTCTCGCTGTCCCGGTCCGCCGGCACGCTGTCCGGCGGCGAGGCGCAGCGGATCCGCCTCGCCACCCAGATCGGCTCGGGCCTCACGGGTGTGCTGTACGTGCTCGACGAGCCGAGCATCGGCCTGCACCAGCGGGACAACCGGCGGCTCATCGACACGCTCGTGAAGCTGCGGGACCTCGGCAACACCCTGATCGTGGTCGAGCACGACGAGGACACGATCCGCACCGCGGACTGGATCGTCGACATCGGTCCCGGCGCCGGCGTCAACGGGGGCCGGGTCGTGCACTCCGGCGACTACGACTCCCTGCTGTCCGAAGCGGAGTCCATCACCGGCGACTACCTCGCAGGCCGCAGGGTGATCGAGCTGCCCGCCGAGCGCCGCCCGATCGACCGCAAGCGGCGCATCGAGGTCGTCGGCGCCGCGGCGAACAACCTGAAGAACGTGACCGCGTCGTTCCCGCTCGGCGTGTTCACCGCGGTCACGGGCGTCTCCGGGTCGGGCAAGAGCTCCCTGGTGAACGACATCCTCTACCGCGTGCTGGCGAACCGGTTGAACGGAGCGCGCAAGGTGCCCGGCCGGCACCGCCGGGTCAGCGGGCTCGAGCAGCTCGACAAGGTCGTGCACGTGGACCAGGCGCCGATCGGCCGCACGCCGCGGTCGAACCCCGCCACGTACACCGGCGTCTTCGACCGCATCCGCACGCTCTTCTCGGAGACGGCGGAGGCGAAGGCCCGCGGCTACCTGCCGGGCCGCTTCAGCTTCAACGTCAAGGGCGGTCGGTGCGAGCACTGCCAGGGCGACGGCACGATCAAGATCGAGATGAACTTCCTCCCCGACGTGTACGTCGTGTGCGAGGTCTGCCACGGCGCCAGGTACAACCGCGACACCCTCGCGGTGCACTACAAGGGCAAGAACATCGCCGAGGTGCTGGACATGCCGATCGCCGAGGCGGCGGAGTTCTTCGAGCCGATCTCCGCGATCCACCGGTTCCTGAAGACCCTCGTCGACGTCGGGCTCGGGTACGTGCGGCTCGGGCAGAGCGCCACCACCCTGTCCGGCGGCGAGGCGCAGCGCGTGAAGCTCGCCACCGAGCTGCAGCGCCGGTCCAACGGACGCACGGTGTACGTGCTCGACGAACCGACCACGGGGCTGCACTTCGAGGACGTGAACAAGCTGCTCCAGGTGCTGAACGGCCTCGTCGACAAGGGCAACACCGTGATCGTGATCGAGCACAACCTCGACGTGATCAAGTCCGCCGACTGGGTCGTCGACATGGGCCCCGAGGGCGGCGCCGGCGGCGGCATGGTGCTCGCCGAGGGCACGCCCGAGGACATCGCCGAGACGCAGGGCAGCCACACCGGACGGTTCCTGGCGGAGGTGCTCCGCCAGCCGGCGCTCGCCGCGAGCGCGTGAGGCGCAGGGCAGGCCGATGAGCGACACCGTCCCCTGGCGCCCCAAGGCGGGGGAGATCCCCGTCTCGCCGGGCGTGTACCGCTTCCGGGACCCCAAGGGCCGGGTGCTCTACGTCGGCAAGGCGAAGAGTCTGCGCGCCCGGCTGAGCAACTACTTCCAGCCGCTCCGATCCCTGCACGAGCGCACCCGCCGGATGGTCACGACGGCCGCCGGCGTCGAATGGACGGTCGTCGGCAGCGAGTTCGAGGCGCTGCAGCTCGAGTACAGCTGGATCAAGGAGTTCGCGCCGCCGTTCAACGTGCAGTTCCGGGACGACAAGTCCTACCCGTACCTCGCGATCACGCTCGGCGACGACGTGCCGCGCGTCCTCATCACCCGCAACCGCAAGCTGAAGGGTGCGAAGTACTTCGGCCCGTACACGAAGGTGTGGGCGATCCGGGAGACGCTCGACCTGATGCTCAAGGTGTTCCCGATGCGCAGCTGCTCGGACACGACGTACCGTCGCGCCGAGCTGACGGGTCGGCCCTGCCTGCTCGGCGACATCGGCAAGTGCGCGGCGCCCTGCGTCGGCCGGATCCCGCTTCCGGCGCACCGGGGCATCGCCGAGGACCTCGCGTCCTTCATGGCGGGCGGCGACCAGCGGTTCCGCGGCGACCTCACGCGGCGGATGCGGGAGGCGGCCGGGGCCCAGAACTACGAGGCCGCGGCGAAGTACCGCGACGCCCTCGGCGCCATGGAGGCCGCCCTGGCGAAGACCGCGGTCGTGCTCGGCGAGGACGTCGATGCGGACGTCTTCGGCATCGCCGACGACGAGCTCGCCGCGAGCGTGCAGCAGTTCATCGTGCGCGGCGGCCGGATCCGCGGCACCCGCAGCTGGACCGTCGACAAGGAGCTGGACGTCGGCCGCGGCGAGCTCGTCGAGACCGTCCTGCTCGGCGCCTACGAGGACGACGCGTACCCGCCGCGCGAGGTGCTGGTGCCCGAGCTGCCCGAGGACGCGGACGGGCTGGAGACCTGGCTCACCCGGCGTCGTGCCGAGGGGCGCGACGCCGACGGCCTGCGCGGAACAGGGCGGACACGGCTGCGGGTCGCCGGGCGGGGCGAGAAGGCCGCGCTCGCCGAGACGGCCGCGCGGAACGCCGCCCAGGCGCTGATGCTCTACAAGACGCGCCGCACGGCCGACTTCACGGCGAGGTCGCAGGCGTTGAACGACCTGCAGGACGCGCTCGGGCTCGACGAGGCGCCGCTGCGCATCGAGGGCTTCGACGTGTCGCACCTCGCCGGCACGAACATCGTCGCCTCGATGGTCGTGTTCGAGGACGGTCTGCCGCGCAAGGACCAGTACCGCCGGTTCAACGTCGCCTCCTCGACCGACGACACCGATTCCATGTACCAGGTGCTGCGCCGGCGCCTCGCGCATCTCGCGGACGAGGGGGCCGCACCGGCGGCGCAGGGGGAGCGGTTCGCGTACCGACCCAACCTGCTCGTCGTCGACGGCGGCCAGCCGCAGGTCGCGGCGGCGGCCCGGGCCCTGGCGGACGCCGGGGTGACCGGTCTCGCGGTCGTCGGTCTCGCGAAGCGTCTCGAGGAGATCTGGTTGCCGGACAGCGACTTCCCGGTGATCCTGCCGCGCAACAGCGATGCACTCTTCCTCCTGCAGCGGCTGCGGGACGAGGCCCACCGGTTCGCGATCACCCATCAGCGGAGCCGCCGGAAGCGCGACATCGCCTCCCAGCTGGCGGAGATCCCCGGGCTCGGCGAGGCGCGCGTGCGCGTGCTGCTCCGTCACTTCGGCTCCGTCGCGAAGCTGCGGACCGCGAGCGTGGACGCCGTCGCCGAGGTGCCCGGCTTCGGTCCGGTGCTGGCGGCGGCGGTGGTCGAGCGGCTCGCGGCGACGCCCCGACCGGACGAGGGCGAGCCGGAGGAGCCCGCGGCGAGCATCCCGTCGCCCGCTGAACCGTCGGAACCGGCTCCGGTCGGCGGCGGGGAGCCCGCCGACCGGTAGGATCGCCTACCGACCTCCCCCTCTCCCCGAGGAGCCCTGCTGCATGACGGACGGCATCACGTCCGAGGCCGACACCACCGTGTCCACCTCGCCCGCCAACCAGTCCGTGCTGGTCGTCACGGGCATGTCGGGAGCGGGGCGGTCGACCGTCGGCAACGCCCTCGAGGATCTCGGCTGGTACGTCGTCGACAACCTGCCGCCGCAGATGCTGCGACCCCTGCTCGACCTCGCGGGGCACTCGGGCGACCGGCTCTCCCGGGTCGCGGTCGTCGTCGACCTCCGGGGCGGCCAGCTGCTCTCCGAGCTGAACGCGCCGGGAGTGAGCGGGGTCCGGCCCCAGCTGAAGCTGCTCTTCCTCGAGGCGAACGATGCGGCGCTCGTGCGCCGGTTCGAGGCGGTGCGCCGACCGCATCCGATGCAGGGCAGCGGCACGCTGCTCGACGGGATCGCGGCGGAACGTGCGCTGACCCTCGCGGTGCGTGAGCAGAGCGACATCATCATCGACACGTCCGAGCTGAACATCCACCAGCTCGCGTCGGCCATCAACGACCTGTTCTCCGACGACGAGCGTCCGGGGGTCCGGGTCACGATCACGAGCTTCGGGTTCAAGTACGGCGTGCCGACCGACGCCGACATGGTCGCGGACGCCCGGTTCCTGCCGAACCCGTTCTGGCTGCCGGAGCTGCGTCCGCTGACCGGCAAGGACGAGCCGGTCCGCGACTACGTGCTCGGGCAGCCCGGGGCCACGGAGTTCGTGGAGCGGTACGCGGAGGCGCTCGCACCCGTGCTCGCCGGCTACCAGCGCGAGAACAAGAGCCACGCCACCATCGCGGTGGGCTGCACCGGCGGCAAGCACCGGTCCGTCGCGGTGGTCGAACGGCTCGCGACGCTGATCGCCGGGGAGCCCGGCGTGGCGGTCAGCGTGAAGCACCGCGACCTCGGTCGGGAGTAGGCCGGTGTGCGCCGTCCTCCGCGCGGTGCGAGACTGGACCGGCGTCGTCGGCGAGGGAAGCGGGCACGCGGGGGAAGAACGGGGAGATGCGCATTGGCTCTGACCGCCGAGGTGAAGGACGAACTCACCCACGTCGAGGTCGGCAAGACCTCCGTCCGCGCGGCGGAGCTCGCGACGATCCTCCGGTTCTCGGGAGGGCTGCACCTCATCTCCGGGCGGATCGCCGTGGAGTCGGAGCTGGACACCCCGCAGCTCGCCCGTCGTGTGCGGCGTGATCTCAGCGAGCTCTACGGCGTGCGCAGCGAGATGACCGTGCTGTCGGCGTCGGGCGTGCGCCGCACGAACCACTACCTCGTCCGCGTCGTCGACGGCGGCGAGACGCTGGCCAGGCAGACCGGGCTGCTGGACGCCCGCCGCCGGCCTATCCGCGGGCTGCCGAACCGGCTGACCACGGGCGCTCCGGAGGAGATCGAGGCCATCTGGCGCGGTGCGTTCCTCGCCCACGGCTCCCTCACCGACCCGGGCCGCTCCGCGGCGCTGGAGGTCACCTGCCCGGGCAACGAGACGGCGATGGCGCTGGTCGGCGCCGCAGGGCGTCTGCAGGTGCCGGCGAAGGCCCGTGAGGTGCGCGGCGTGCACCGGGTGGTGATCCGGGACGGCGAGGCCATCAGCGACATGCTCGGACACATGGGCGCGAAGCGGAGCGTGCAGAACTGGGAGGACCTCCGCCAGCGGCGTGAGGTGCGTGCGAACACGAACCGGCTCGTCAACTTCGACGACGCCAACCTGCGCCGCAGCGCGCAGGCCGCCGTCGCCGCCTGCGCCCGCGTCGAACGGGCCCTCGAGATCCTCGGCGAGTCGACGCCCGAGCACCTCCGCTACGCCGGCCAGCTGCGGCTCGACCACCGCGACGCGAGCCTCGACGAGCTCGGGCACCACGCGGACCCGCCGATGACCAAGGACGCGGTCGCCGGCCGCATCCGCCGGCTCCTGGCTCTCGCCGACAAGCGTGCCATCGACGAAGGCATCCCCGGCACCGACGCGAACATCCCCGCCGACATCGACGCCTGACTCCGATCCTGCTCGAGCGGCGTGACCGTCGTCACACTCAGCACCGGCCAAGGTCCGGCTGAACGAACGGTCCTAGGCTGGCGAACGACCGCCGAGGAGGACCTGACATGGCCGTTTACACGTTGCCCGAGCTCCCGTACGACTACAGCGCGCTGGAGCCCCACATCAGTGGCCGCATCATGCAGCTGCACCACGACAAGCACCACAACACCTACGTGACGGGCGCGAACACCGCCCTCGATCAGCTCGCCGACGCCCGGGACAAGGGCGATTTCGCGAACGTCAACAAGCTCGAGCGCGACCTCGCCTTCAACCTGGGCGGCCACGTCAACCACTCCGTCTTCTGGACCAACATGTCGCCGGACGGCGGCGACAAGCCCACCGGCGAGCTCGCGGCCGCCGTCGACGACTTCTTCGGCTCCTTCGACAAGTTCCAGGCGCACTTCACCGCAGCGGCGCTGGGCGTGCAGGGCTCCGGCTGGGCCGCCCTGGTGTACGACGGCATCGGGCAGCGTCCCGTGATCGTGCAGTTCCACGACCAGCAGCAGGACTTCCCGGTCGGCGTCGTGCCGCTGCTCCTGCTCGACGTCTGGGAGCACGCGTACTACCTCGACTACGCGAACGTGCGGGCCGACTACGTCAAGGCCTTCTGGAACATCGTCGACTGGGCGAACGTGG
>NZ_JAODBE010000029.1 GCF_025463795.1 Amnibacterium sp. | reverse complement strand
CCGCCATGAGCACCGGATCGAACCCGACCGTCGGTGGGCGGCTCGGCGCCCTCGCCAGGATCGACCTGCCTCGGGGAACCGCCCAGCCGTCGCTGCCGCGCTTCGTGCTCGCGACCGTGGTCGCGCTGGCGGGCTCCCTGCTCGCCTGCCTCCTGCTCGCCGGCGCAGCGCAGCTGCTCGACCCCGCGACGCGCGGCTACGCGCACTTCCGGTTCGCGGACTACGGCAAGCTCACCGTTCTCGGCGTCCTGGTCGCCTGCCTCGCGTGGCCCGTGGTCGCCTGGTTCTCCTCGCAGGCCCGGCGGGTGTTCCTCGTCCTGGCCCTGCTCGTGACCCTGGCGAGCTTCGCGCCCGACGTCTGGATCGGCATCCACGGCCAGCCGGCCGCCGGGGTGCTGACGCTGGTGCTCATGCACGTCGCGCTGCTCGTGGTCACCTATCCGGCCCTCGTGCTGCTCGCGCCGCAGCGGCGCCCTCGGGCGGCGGCGCTCGTCCCGTGACGTGATCGGGGCGGCACCGCCCGGCACCCGAGCCGATGATCGGCCTGCAGGCTGCCTCGGGTCGATGTGGGGCACACCCCGCGACCCGGCGCGCAGCAGCGGGGGGTCCCGGCATCGCCCGACGTGACCGAGCGGAGCGGGGGGGCCTGCTCCCTCCGCTCCCGTCCGGGCCGTGGATCGTCTCATCCCCGGATGAGGTCGGCACGAGGTCGATCGCACCCGCCGGCGTGGTCGGCGGGTCCGATCAGCGCTCCCGTCGCTCAGCGCGACGAGGCCGCGATGGCAGACCTCGGATCATTCCGCGTAGTGGCCGGCTCCGTGCCAGTCCACGACGACCACGTCCTCGTCGCCGACGACCCAGGCGTCGTGGCCGCTGGGCAGGAAGGTGACGTCGCCGGGCCCGGCCTCGTACTCCGTGCCGTCGTCCATGCGGATGTGGAGCCGGCCGCTCAGGTGGTACTGGAAGTGCGGGGCTTAGCAGCTGTCGGTCCCAGCGATCGGTTTGACGTCGTTCGACCACCGCCAGCCGGGCGCGAGGGTGAGCCGGCCGACCTCGCCCTGGCCCATCGTCAGCACGTCGACCCTCCCGTGCGGGAAGGTCCTGACCTCGTCCGCTCCGGTGAAGGACCGGAGCTCCGACCCGGGCATCAGTGGACCGCCATGGCGGGGGCGCCGACGGTCTGGGAGATGCAGAGGGTGTTGCCCTCGGTGTCCTTGAACCAGGCGCTGCGCTCGGTGCCCACGAAGGCGATGCCGTTCTCGGTCTTGAGTCCGGGGAAGTCGTACTCCTCGAACCGCACGCCGCGGGAGCGCAGCTCCGCGACGTCGTCGTCGAGGCGGTCCGTGGACAGCCCCATCTGGGTGTTCTGGGCGGTCCCGACGGCCTGGGTCTCGTAGAGCTGGAAGAGGTAGCCGGAGGGACCGGAGTATGCCAGCATCCCCGGCTTCTCCATGGTCGGCTCGAGGCCGAGGGTGTCGCGGTAGAAGGCCTTGGCGCGGGCCAGATCCTGAACCGGCAGGACGGTGTAGACGGACAGCGAGCTCAGCATGAGTACCTCGATATCTCGATGACGGACGCGAGCCTCGATCCGGTCACATCTCGTCGCCGCCTGGCTTACTCACTAGTTAGTAAGTTGTCAAGAGTCGGCGTACGATCGGCCCGTGACCAGCACCGCGACGCTCCAGAAGGACACCCGGACGCAGATCCTGGACGTGGCCGAGCGGCTGGTGCAGACCCGCGGGTTCAACGACTTCAGCTACGCGGACATCGCCTCGGAGCTCGCCGTGACGAACGCGGCCCTCCACTACCACTTCCGCACGAAGGCGGCCCTCGGCGATGCGCTGATCGAGCGCTACTCGGAGCGGTTCTTCGCCGCGCTGGACCGCATCGCCGCGGGCCCCAGCGACGCCCGCGCGCAGATCGAGGCCTACATCGACCTGTACCGGGAGGTCCTGGCGGCGGACCGGATGTGCCTCTGCGGCGTGCTCGCCGCCGAGTACCCGACGTTGCCCGGCAGCATGCGGGCGGCGGTGCAGCGCTTCTTCGACCGGAACGAGACCTGGCTGGTCGCACTCCTGGAGACCGGATCCCGCAGCCACCGGCTCGACTCGGCCGGCTCGGCCCGCGACACCGCGCGGATGATCGTCGACACGCTCGAGGGCGCGGTCATGATCGCGCGAGCCCAGCACGACCCCGATCGGTTCCGGGCCGTCGCGACCCGGCTCCTACGGATGCTGCACGCCGGCTGAGCGCACGGCCGACGGCTCGCGCCCCGTCGCGGATGGAGCTCGCCCTCCGCCCTCGCGGTCCGCGTTCGCTCTCGGGAGGCCCGCAGGCAGGGCGCATACCCTCGCATCGCCGCCCCGGACCCCGGCTGCGCCGAACGCACGTCCACGTTCCGCGCCCAGGAACGGAGATCCGGAAGGCGGGTCAGATGCAGCTCCAGTACGGACTTCTGACCGCCGCCGCCACCGCGGGAGCCCTGGTCGTCTTCCTCGTGGGGATCATCACCTTCCGGGCTCGCCCCGACTCGACCTCGCGCCAGCTCCGTGCGACGGTCACGATGTGGGCAGGGGTGGTCGGCATGGGCGGCTTCCTGTGCTGCGCCGCCACGATGTCCTTCCCACCGTTCTGAGAACACCTCGATGAGACCGCTACGGCGACCCGAAAGGCCCGGACGATAGCGGATCGCGCCTCACCGTGCCGTCGTCCGATTACGGGTGCGGCCACACCGTGCCGGATTCGGTGACCGCACGCAGCACGGCGGCCTGCGTGCGGGTGTGCAGGCCGAGCTTCGACAGCAGGCTCGACACGTAGTTCTTCACGGTCTTCTCGGAGAGGGCGAGGACGCCTGCGATCTCTCGGTTCGTCTTCCCATCCGCGATGAGCGCGAGCACCTCGGCCTCCCGACGGCTCAAGCCGGCGAGGCGCGGGTCTCCTCGTTCCGCGTCCCTCAGATGGCGCGCAACTCGTGCGACGAGCGCTGCGTCCAGCAGGGAGCGGCCGGCGGCAGCCGACCGGATGCCATCGACCAGGGCGCTGCCGGCGATGTCCTTGCGGATGTAGCCCGCCGCACCGGCGACGACGGAGGCGAGGATGGCGTCGTCGTCGTCATACGCGGTGAGGATGATGCACGCGACCTCGGGCGAGCGGACGCGGAGCTCTCGGCACACATCGATGCCGCTCCCATCCGGGAGTCGGACGTCGAGCAGGACGACGTCCGGGTGCACCGCGGGAACCCGGGCGAGCGCCTGTGCGGCTGTCGCCGCCTCTCCCACGATCAGGAGGTCGGTCGCCGAGCCGAGGAACGACGCGATGCCGCGACGGACGAGCTCGTGGTCGTCGACGAGAAAGACGCGGATGGAGTCGGTCACTCCTCGCTTCCCTCGCTGTAGGGAACGGCCCAGACCGCACGAGTGGCTCCGGAGGTCCTGCCGATCGTGAAGTCTCCGCCACGGCGCACCGCCCTGTCCTCGAGGTTGGCCAGGCCGCTGCGGGGCGCGGCCGTGGGCAGCCCTCGGCCGTCGTCCCACACCTCCACCCGGATCCGCCCGCCGTGCACGGAGATCCGCACGCCGGCGTGCGTGGCCGCCGCGTGGCGCGCCACATTGGTCAGTGCCTCGCGCACCACGGCCACCACGTCCTCGCCGAGGCCGCCACGAGCGACCAGCTCGACCGGCCCGTCGAAGCGCAGCTCGGGCGGCTGGATGAATTCGCGGCTCAGGTCGCGGACGACGTCCAGGATGCGGTGGCGGACGGAGGCACCGGCGGGATCCGCCGAGATGGCCAGCACGGCGGTGCGGATACGGTCGATCGCGCCGTCGATGAGCGTCACGCCCTGGTCGACGCCGGCCTGCACGCGTGGGACCGGCACGTCCGCGGCGGTCGCGCGCAGCTCCAGACCGGCCGCGAACAGCTGTTGGATGACGGTGTCGTGCAGGTCCCGCGCGATTCGGGCGCGGTCCTCGATCAGCAGGATGCGCTCCCGATCGGCGCGGACCTCGGCGAGCTGCAGCGCCACCGTGGTGTGGTCGACGAAGCCGGCAAGCAGCTCGAGGTCGCCCGCCGAGAACAGGGGTCCGCCCGCGCGGCGGCCCACGACGATCGCGCCGATCACGAGGTCGGCCGAGAGCATCGGGGCGACCATCATCGGGCCGCCGCCCCAGGTCGTCCCGGATGCGCCGAGAATCGGGAGGACCCCGGCGGAGACCGCTCTCGGTTGGTGCGACTCCACCGCGTCCCCAGGGATGGATCCCCGCACCGGAACCCGCTCCCCCAGGGGCGGGCTGTCCTCCCCGGAGCGGGCGGCCACCGTGAGCCCGTCGATCGCCCCGTCCCGTCGCAGCACGCAGGCGTAGTCCGCTGCGGCGAGCGTGCGGACGCTGGAGCTGAGGACCGCCAGCGGCGCGTCCAGCCTGCCCGTCAGCAGGGCCGAGACCATCTCCGCGGACGCGTCGGACCAGGCTCCGCGGCGGTTCAGCTCGGACCGGAGCAGCTCGGATCCGAGGGCGATGGAGGCCGCCTCGGCGAGCGCCTGCAGCAGCCGTGCGTCATCGTCGGCGAACGCGGGGCGCCCTGCGGCGGCGACGACGACTCCGCCGGCGATGCGGCCGTTCCAGCGGATCGGCACGGCGAGCACCCGTACCGGAGCGCCCGTGGCCACGGTCCCGGCCCAGTGCAGGTCGCCGATGTACACGGGGAGGCCGTCCGCGGCGAGCCGCTCGGGCACCTGCGCCGCCCGGATCCCCGAACGCAGACGGTCGAGGTCGTCGACACCGAAGTGCTGGTGGACCGTGCGCCAGTCGCCGGACGCCACCGGTCCCTCGAAGATCGCACCGTAGCTCGCGTCGAGCAGCTCCACGGCGACGGTGAGGATCCGGCGGAGCGCCGCGTCGGCGCCCTGCTCGACGGACGGGAAGCGCGCGTCGGGATCCGCGCGACTCGCCCGCTCGTCGCCTCTGGGCATCGGCAGCGCAGAACCCACGCCCCACCTCCGCCTCGAAACCGGCCCGGCGGCGATCGCCCCGGCCGTTCTCACGGAGTGTAGGGCGCGGTGATCCGCGAGCGCGCCCGGCGCCGAACCGGGCGATCGGGCCCAATGGCACTGGCCCGCCTGTGCTCGGAAGGTGACCCTGAAGGGATGACCGTCCCCATGCGCCCGCCCGAACCGCCCGAGGACGTCGGGCGGCGAATCGTCGTCGGGGTCGCCGATTCCGCAGCCGGACACGCCGCCGTGACGTGGGCGGTGGACCGGGCGGGCTCGACCGGCGCCGCGATCACACTGCTGCACGTGGAGGAGCCTGCCGAGCGAGGACGTGCGGTGCTGCCGAGGCTGAGGCTCGTCAGCGGTCGTGACCTGCTGGCGCGCGAGCTCCGGTTCGTCCGCTCGATCGCCCCTGCCGTCCCCGTGACCACGTCGCGGCTGCAGGGCAGCGTGATGTGGGCGCTCGGCGCCGCGTCAGCGGAGGCGGAGATGGTGGTCGTCGGCACTCACAAGTCCGGCTTCATCCACGGCACCGTGTACGGCTCGACCAGCCTTCAACTCGCAGCAACGGCCCGCTGCCCCGTCAGCGTCGTCCCCGCCGCCTCGGTCGGCGTCGCCACCGGGATCGTGCTCGGAGCCGACGGCTCCCCCGCCGGACGGGCCGCGCTCCGATTCGCCGCCGCCGAGGCGGACCGATCCTGTACCGACCTGCTGATCGTCCGCGTGCTCGAGGTGCGGGACGACGACGCCGATGACGCGTCGTCGCGGGCGGACGCGACCCGTCTGCTCAAGGAGTTCCAGGAAGCCGCACGCGCCGCGGCCCCCGATCTCGTGCTCAACGCCCGCGTGATCCACGGAACCGTCGCGCAGGCGCTGGTCACGATGTCGATCGGCGCCCGCATGCTCGTCCTCGGCGACGCCCGGACCGACGCGGGCCGGAACTCGCTCGCGCTCGGCGCCGTGTGCCACGACGCCCTGCTGAACATCCAGACACCGACCGTGATCGTCCACGGCGGTGACCTCGACCGGGAAGGCGATCCCACCGAGCACGCTGCGGCGCAGATCCGATGAGCGCACACCGCGCCCAGCACGTCGGGGTGTGCTCCAGGTGAGGGTGGCGATGCTGGCGCCCGTCGCATGGCGCACCCCGCCGAGGCATTACGGACCGTGGGAACGCGTCGCCGGCCTGCTCGCCGACGGACTGACGGCCAGAGGGGCCGATGTCACCCTGTTCGCGACTGCGGACTCCGTCACGACCGCCCGGCTCGACGCGGTGGTGCCGCACCCGTACGCCGAGGACGCCACGATGGACGGCCGGGTGTGGGAGGCGCTCCACGTCGCGCACGCCCTGAACCGGTCGAGCGCCTTCGACATCGTGCACAACCATCTCGACTGGCTCCCCCTCGCGTTCGCGGCGAGCTGGAGGGCACCGCTCGTCACGACGGTGCACGGATTCTCCGGTCCCGGGATCCTGCCCGCATACGTCGCGGCCGCGTCCGACTACGTCGCGATCTCCGACAGCGACCGTTCCCCGCTGCTCAACTACGTCGCGACGGTGCATCACGGGATCGACCTCGAGGAGGTCGCGTTCGATGAGGTCGGTGGGGACGACCTCGTCGTGCTCGGACGCATCCATCCGGACAAGGGGACGGCCGACGCGATCGAGATCGCCCGTCGGGCGGGGCGACGGCTGCTGATCTGCGGGATCGTGCAGGACGAGCGGTACTTCACGGATGCGGTGCTGCCGTTCGTCGACGGCGATCGGGTCCGCTATCTCGGGTCGATCGGCCCCACGGAGCGGTCGGCGGTGCTCGGCGGAGCGGCGGCGCTGCTGCATCCGATCCACTTCGACGAACCGTTCGGTCTCTCGGTCGTCGAGTCGATGGCCGCGGGCACACCGGTCGTCGCGTTCGCACGCGGGTCGATGCGCGAGCTCATCGACGACGGCGTCACCGGGTTCGCGGTCCGCGGGGTGGAGGAGGCGGTCGGAGCCGTCGACCAGGCGGCGGTTCTGGATCGGCGCACGATTCGCGCCGTGGCCGAACGGCGGTTCGGGGTCGACAGGATGGTCGGCGACTATCTCGCCGTCTACGAGCGGATCCTCACGCGATGACCGGAGGCGCGGGGTATACCCTCCAGCCAGAGCGCGAACCAGTCACCCGGTCGGGGTGGCGGAGCGCGGGGACCGGATGACGACGCCGACGTCGTCATCTCACGGGGGATGCCAGTCGGCAGACGTCTCGCAGTGGCCGATCACGATCGTGGTGATCGGCAGAGAGCAAGGTCGTCACGCATGCCCCGATTCGGGATCCTCAGCACCTACGCCCCCACGCGGTGCGGCATCGCGACCTTCACCGCGTCCCTGGGCACGGCGCTCGCGGCCGAGCCGGACGGCGTGTTCGACGTCGTGCGGCTCCTCGAGCCCGGCGAGGCCGATGCGTGGGGCGCGACCCGGGTCGACCCGAGGGTGACCGCCGACCTCCTCGCCGGTGACGGCTCGAGCCTCGAGCGTGCGGTCGACGCGCTGGATTCCTGCGACGTGGCGATCGTCCAGCACGAGTACGGCATCTACGGCGGCGCGGATGGAGACGAGGTGCTCAGGGTGCTCGACTCCCTCCAGGCGCCGGCGATCGTGGTCCTCCACACGGTGCTGCGCGCACCGACAGCCGGGCAGCGCCTGGTGCTCGAGCGGATCTGCGAGCTCGCTGCCGCCGTGGTCGTCATGACGGGAACGGCGGCTCGGCTCCTCGGCGGCTACTCGGTCCCGATGGAGAAGGTGCGGGTCATCCCCCACGGCGTCGCCGCCCGATCGGTGCCGACCGGGTCCCACGGGCCGCGACCCCAGGTGCTCACGTGGGGCCTGATCGGCCCCGGCAAAGGGATCGAGTGGGGCATCCGCGCGATGGCGCAGCTCGACGACATGACTCCGCCTCCCACGTACGCGGTCCTCGGGCAGACGCACCCGAAGGTGCTCGCGAAGGACGGCGAGCGCTACCGCGACTCCCTGCACGCGCTGATCGACAACCTCGGCGTCACGGAGTCGGTGCGCCTCGACGGCCGCTACCTCGAACCGGAGGACCTGGCAGCGGCCGTCTCCACCGCGGACGTCGTCCTGCTCCCGTACGACTCGCGCGACCAGGTCACGTCGGGCGTGCTCGTCGAGGCGATCGCCGCAGGCATCCCGGTGGTCGCCACCGCGTTCCCGCACGCGCAGGAGCTGCTCGACACCGGGCCCGGCATCGTCGTGGCCCACGAGGACCCCGCAGCCATCGCGGAGGCCGTGCGCTCGATCCTCACGGAGCGGGGGCTGGCGGACCGCATGCGCCTCGCGGCATCGCTCGCGACGGCCGAGACGACCTGGTCCGACGTCGCGGGGCGGTACCGCGCACTCGCGACCGAGCTGCTGCACCCGGTGGCCGCATGACCCGGCTCCGGCCGGGGGGCGGAACGGCGACGCCGGGTCACGTCGATCCGCCGCGCTACGGGCATCTCCAGCGCTTGACCGACCGGACGGGCGTCTTCGAGCATGCGCGCTACGACGTACCACGCCGAGCGCACGGCTACTGCGTCGACGACGTGGCGCGGGCCCTGCTCGTGACGGTGCGTGCGCCTGAGCAGACGGACATCGTCCGCGGGATGACAGCGACGTACCTCGGGTTCCTGGGAAGTGCGGTCGGCCCGAGCGGGCTCGCTCACAACCGCATGGACGTCGACGGCCTGTGGACCGACGAGGCGTCCGTGGGCGACTGGTGGGGCCGCACGGTCTGGGCGACCGGGATCGCCTCCGTCCATGCCGTGGACCCCTCGACGCGACGCGCCGCAGCAGCGGTGTTCGACCGCGCAGCGCAGCGGGACGCGATCGCGCTGCACACGGTCGCGTTCGCGGTGCTCGGCGCAGGTCCGGTGCTGCTGGCGGCCCCGTCGCACCTCGCAGCCCGCCGCATCCTGGAGCGGTTCGCCGCGATGCTGCCCGTCGACCCGGGTTCGGCGTGGCCGTGGCCCGAGGACCGGCTCCGGTACGCCAACGGTTCCGTGGCCGAAGCCGTCATCGTCACCGGTCGCGCGCTGAACGACCGGGCGATCGTGGACCGAGGCCTGTCGATGCTGAGGTTCCTCCTCCAGACGGAGACACGGTCCGGTCATCTCTCGGTCACGGGTACCGAGGGTCGAGGTCCAGCCGAGGTGGAGGCTCAGTTCGACCAGCAACCGATCGAGGTCGCAGCGATCGGCGACGCCTGCGTCGCCGCCTTCGCGGCGACCGGGGATCCCGCCTTCATCGATGGGGTCCGGCTGGCGTGGGCATGGTTCGAGGGCGACAACGACAGTGGCATCCCGATGATCGACCTCGAGACCGGCGCCGGCTTCGACGGCCTGGAAACCACCGGACGCAACCTCAACCGCGGCGCGGAGTCCACGCTGGCCGCCCTCGCCACCTGGCAGCTCGCGCGCCGCTTCCTGTCCTTGAGCGCAGCATGACGCCCCGCGTGGTGGTCCACGCCGACCGGCTGCGAGCCGACCCTTCCCGGGTGGTCGCGCAGCTGTTCCTGCCGGGAGAGGGCGTCGCGTCGACCCACTCGCGGGCGGCCCAGATCGTCGACCGCGTGCTCGCGCTTCCGGGGCCGGTCGTCAGCACGCTCGCCCACGACCTGGTCGCGGACTTCGGCCCGCGCCACGTCGACACCGTCGACCTGCTGCGGGCCAACGCCCGCGCCGTCGGCTCCCGGGTGCAGTCGACGACTCCGATCTCCGACGAGCAGTCCATCGTGCTGGGCGCCACCTTCACCGCGGAGTACGCCATCGAAGGGGCCGCCCTCTGCAATCCGAGCGCCGTCGAGCACCCGGACCAGTCCGGCCTGCAGCCCGGGCAGCTCCGCGTCGCCGTCGCGCTGCGCGCCATCGGTGAGGGACACGTCTCGTCCATCGAGTTCACCGAGGCCGTGATCGGCCCCGGTGACGCGTGGAGCTTCGTACCGCGGCGCAGCCCGGTCGCGACCGCGACGATCCTGCCCGCCCGCTGGCACTCCAGCCGGCTGCGAGCGGCCCTGGAGCACGAGGACCAGGTCAACGAGCTCACCTCATGGGTGCTCGACCGCCTGCCTCCGATCTTCACGGGAGTGGACGTCGAAGCGGCCATCGCCGCGCTGCCACCCGAGCTGCTCCATCATCGGGACAGCGGCGTGGCGTTGAACACGCTCCGGGACATGGTCTCGTCCGCGTACATCGCCCGGTTCGACCCGGACACCGATCTCGGCCAGCGCGTCCTGCTACCGGCAGCCGTCGAGGAGCACAACGGGATGGAGGACGCCCGACTGGTCCGGTTCACCGCCGACGACGGCAGCACCGCATACCGGGCGACGTACACCGCGTACGACGGCCGCGACATCGCTCCCCGGCTGATCACCACGCCCGACCTCGTCTCGTTCTCGATCCATCGGCTCAGCGGTCCATCAGCGAGGAACAAGGGCATGGCGCTGTTCCCGCGGACGGTCGGAGGCCGCCACCTCGCGCTGGCGCGCACGGATGGTGAGAGCATCTCGCTGGCCTCCTCCCCGGACGGGTTCGTGTGGAGTGGCGCGACCCTGCTCAACATCCCGGTCGAACCGTGGGAGATGGTGCAGACCGGCAACTGCGGGTCGCCGATCGAGACCGATCGCGGCTGGTTGGTGCTCACACACGGTGTCGGGCCGTTCCGTGTCTACTCGATCTCGGCGATCCTGCTCGACCTCGACGACCCGTCGGTCGTCCTCGGAAGAGCGCGCCGGCCGATCCTCCAGCCGGAGGGACCGGACCGGGAGGGCTACGTGCCGAACGTCGTCTACTCGTGCGGCGGAATCGTGCATGACGGCCGCCTGTGGGTGCCCATCGGCATCGGCGACGCGCAGGTCGGCGTGTTCTCGACGGACCTCGAAGAGCTCCTCGACTTCACGCAGGCGAGCCGGACCCCCGCGCTCACGTGAGCGTCCCATCGGAGCGCCGCCGTCGGGACGCGCGAGCAGAACAGGACCTCCGGCCCTAGCACCGACGTCGCGTCGGCCCTTCACTGAACGGGAGGTCGTTGGGGAGCCCTGATCGGGCACCCCGAGCCCGAACTCGGCTCTCCAAAGGCCTGCACGGTGCGTCAGGAGGCGGCGGCTCTCCCCCGCCGCAGCGAGGCGCGCGCAGCCGCCGAGGCCCGGCTCCGTGAGGGGGTCAGGACGGGCGATCTGCGGGCACCGGCGAGCGAGTCCGACCACCCCTCGGACACCGCATCCTCCCAACCCCGGTCCTCGGTCAGCGCAGGGACATGTGCGGTGTGGACGAAAGCGATGGGTGCACGCATGCGGCGCAACGCGGCGGTGCCTGCTGCACCGACGACGGCCTCTCCGCTCGTCACGCCGAGTGCCGTGCCGAGGACCAGGAGCAGCGCGTGCGCCGACGACTCCCCCAGGACGTCCGCGGCCGGGCCGCGGATGCTCCGGACGTCGATCGCGACCTCGGGATGCTGTCGCCCCAGGTGATCTCGCATCGCCGACAGGAGTTCGTCCGCGGCGCGTCTCGCGGCCCCCTCGCGCGCCGCAGCCTCCCGGCTCTCATCCTGCGGCAACCCGTCACTCTCCCACGCCCGGACGAGCGTCAGTCGCTGCCGGCTCGATGCCGCCTGCGACCCGGCGAAGGCGGCCGCTGCGCGACCGGAAGCGGAGTCGTCGAGCCCGAGGACGACACCGTGGGCGAACAGCCGATCGGAGTCCGGGACCACGACCACCGGACAGGCGGCGCCGGCCGCGATCGCCCAGCTGATCGGGCTCCCGCCCGGCTCGCCCTCGCTGCCGCGGCGCCCGCCGACGACCAGCATGCCGGCTGCGGCCGTCGCCGAGATCAACTCCTCGGCGACACCGCCGCGGAGGACCAGGAAGGACACCGGGACCACCGGTGCGATGGTGGATGCTTCGTCGACCGCTCGGGTGAGCAGCTGGCCTGCAGCGACGATCGCGCTCGGTCCCGCATCGACCGGGACCACGTGCAGGAGCAGCACCGTGGCGTCGTTGCGAGCGGCATGTCCGAGCGCCCACCGGAGCGCGGCACGACCGGTCGGCGTGTCCGAGACGCCGACCGTGATGAGCGATCGCATTGGTCTGCCCTTCTGCCGTTCCGGCCGTTCGTCGAGAAGCGGTCATCGACGTTCGCACCGTCCCCTCGCGGGGAACAGGGCCGGAAGTCCTGTCGACCCTGCTGCCGCCGGGAACGGGCTCCCCATGGTGACCTTCGGCCCTACCCGGCGCCGCCGCCGTGGACTGAGGTCGGGCCATGAGGAACTTCACGAGATGCGGCAGGACCCTCCGCCGAGCGACCGACGAAGCAGGTGAGCGGTCGTGATGGCGCTGATCCTCACGCTCGCGGCGGTGGCGGTCGTCGCCATCGTCCTGCTCGCGATGTCCCTGCACATCGTCACCCAGTACGAGACGGGGGTCCTCTTCCGCCTCGGCCGGGTCATCGGAACCAGGCAGCCAGGACTCGCGGTGATCATCCCGATCATCGACCGGCTGACGAAGGTCGCCCTCCGCATCGTCACCCTGCCGATCCAGTCGCAAGGGATCATCACGAAGGACAACGTCAGCGTCGACGTGTCGGCAGTCGCCTACTTCCGCGTCGTCGACGCGGTGAAGTCGGTGGTCGCGATCGAGAACGTGACCGCGGCGATCGATCAGATCGCCCAGACCACCCTGCGCAAGGTGGTGGGTCAGCACTCCCTCGATGAGACCCTCGCGGAGACCGATGTGATCAACGACGGCATCCGGAAGATCCTCGATGTGACCACGCTCGCGTGGGGAGTCGAGGTCACGCTGGTCGAGCTCAAGGACATCCAGCTGCCCGACAGCATGAAGCGGGCCATGGCGCGTCAGGCGGAAGCCGAGCGGGAGAAGCGCGCCAAGATCATCGCCGCAGAGGGCGAAGCGATGGCCGCAGCCGCCCTCGGTACGGCATCGGACACGATGATGGCCCACCCGCTCGCACTGCAGCTCCGCAACCTGCAGACGCTGGTCGAGCTCGGCGTCGACAAGAACACGACCGTCGTCTTCCCGGCGCCGCTGATGAGCACGATCAGCGAGCTGGGGACGTTCCTCGCCAAGGAGACGTCCTCCACCGCAGCACTCGAGGCCCTGATGCACCTTCCGGCAGCCTGAGGAAGCGCGCCGAAGCCGGTACCCGGGCCACCCCGCGCTCCCCACGCCTCTCCATGTCGTCCTTCTCAGCCGCCCGCAGGGTGCGATCCGTCTCCGCCACGGGCGCTCCCTCTGTTGATGGGCAGAGGCGCGAACCAGAGGGCACGGGGCAGAGATCGAACGGGCGCCTGGTGGGCTGACACGGCCGGTCGGCCTACGGCAGTTCGCCCATCGGAGCCCCGACCGGCGGACGTTCGGGCCCTGCACGGTCATCGACGTCGGAAGCAGGTTCGGGGTGTGCCGAACGACGCCGCGGGTGGGCGCCACGGCTCGTCCGGGCGCCGACGCCGTCCGACTCCCCCTCGGCGCGCTGCGCCGGGATGCTCCGACGGTCTCAAGGCGCCCGGACGGCGGCGGTGAGCAGGACCTTCGGCCCTTGCGAGGCTCTTCTCGCGGAGTTGACTGAACGCGCAGTCGGCGACCTCGACATACAGGCGTCGGCGCCCGACTCCCGAAGAAAGGCCCACGATGAGCGACTTCACCAGCGACCGGCAGGAGTGGATCCCGGACTCGGGCGAGGGCGAACCGCTCGGACATCCGCGAGTGCAGCCCGACGGTACGCCGACCGCCGCCTTGGACACCGCGGACCAGGGCAGCTACCCCGTGGCGACCGGAGGACCCGTCGGCGATCCGGCTGCCGGCGCTGCCCGCCCCGGGTTCTGAGGTCGGCTCACGCCGACGATCCCGACAGCCGCCGCAGGTGCGGGGACGGCCGGGCGCCGGCACGTGCGGAGTTCTGACGGCGTCCGGCCCCCGATCGATGGCCCGGACTGCTGCAAGAGTCCGGAGACATGCGGATCTGCGGGGCCAGGACCGGGTACCCCCGCTGGGACTCGAACCCAGACTGCGGCGATTTTAAGTCGCCTGCCTCTGCCGATTGGGCTACGGGGGCGTGCCGGCCCAGCCTAGGGACGGCGCCCGCGTGCAGGCTCAGGCGCCTCGTGCAGGTGCGGATCCCTCCCGTCGACGGACGGATGGCCGCCGGACCTGCACACGGGCCCAGCGCTCAACCCCGCGTGGCCGAGACCTGCATCCGCACGTAGTCGATGACCGGCTCCGGCAGCTCGGCGGCGGTGCGGCGGACGAGCTCGCGGCCGTCCTCCGGCGGCATGGCGCGCAGTGTCGCGCCGAGCAGCACCGTGGCGATGAAGGCCTCCAGCTGCGGGCCCCGCTCCAGCACGGCGGGGTCCTCGACCACCCGCACGTGCACGTCCTGGAAGCCGGCGCCGAGCAGCGCCTCGATGGTCTGGTCCCGGCTCGCGAAGTCCCAGGGCGACTCGTCCTCCGGGCCGCCGGCGCGCTCGACCGCCTGCAGGAAGCCGGCGATGTTGCCCTCGCCGCCGAACTCGGCCTCGAAACGGCCGTTCCGCGGCAGGGCGCCGGCGACGCGACGGAACAGAGCGGCGTGGTCCGGCACCCAGTGGAACGTGGCGACGCTCATCGCCGCGTTGCCGCGGACGACGTCGGGGAAGGGCTGGGCGAGGTCGGCGTGGACGACCTCGACCCGGTCGAGGCGGGGCCCGAGGCGCTCCCGCAGGCGGTCGAGCATCTGCACGGAGCCGTCGACCGCCACCACCCGTCCGCCCGGGAGCCGGTCGAGCAGGCGCTCCGTGTCGCGACCGGTTCCGCAGCCGAGGTCGACTACGGTCTCGTCACCGCGCAGGCCGAGCCGGTCGATCACCCCCGCGCCCCACCGCTCGTGCGGCAGCGGGAGGGAGTCGTAGGTGCCGGCGTCCCATTCGAGCAGGTCCACGATCCGAGCCTAGAAGAGGCGCCGTACGCGAAACCGGGCGGCTTCCGGCAATGCGGGCCGGAAAAGACGCCCGGACTGTCGGAAGCCGCCCGTGTTCGGCGGCGGAGCCGCTACTTCTTCGCCGGTTCGCTCGCCGGCTCCGGCGCCGGGTTCGCGTAGATCGGCGCCTCGACGCCCTTCGCGCCGGGCAGCGGCGGCTGCGGCGCCTCCGCCTCGGCGGCCGGCTTGCGGCGCGCGCGGGTGGGACGCTTCGCGGGTGCCTCCACCGGCTCACCCTCCGCCGCGGCCGGGGCGGGTGCCGGGGCCGCCGGTGCAGAGGACGCCGCGATCGCGGGTGCGGGGCCACCGACCGGAGCGGCGACGGCCGCAGGGACAGGCGCGGCAGCCGCGGGACGCGGGCGGGAGGCCCAGGTCTCGAACGCCACCCGCGGGTGCTGAACGGCCTCGAGGTTCACCAGGTCGCGACCCAGCACGAAGTTGAGCACCCACATGCTGATGACGCGGATCTTGCGCTCCCACGTCGGGATCGCGAGGCCGTGGTATCCGCGGTGCATCACCCAGGCGGGGAAGCCCTTCACGGCGATCTTGCCGCTCTGGAACGCGCCGACGTAGAGGCCGAGGCCCGCGACCGCGCCGAGGCTCTCGTGGTAGTAGTCGCGCACGCCCTCGCCGCGGAGCGTCGCGGCGATGTTCTTCGCGAGGAGCTTGCCCTGGCGCACCGCGTGCTGCGCGTTCGGCACGCAGAACCCGCCGACACCCTTGCCGGTGAGGTCGGGGACGGCGGACACGTCGCCCGCGCCCCAGGCGTCCGGCACGATCTCGCCCTCGGCCGTGACGACCCGCAGGTCGGCGCGCACGCGCAGGCGACCGCGCTCCTCGACCGGCAGGTCGGTGTTCTTCAGCATCGGTGAGGCCATGACGCCCGCGGTCCAGACGATGACGTCGGACTCGAACGCCTCCCCCGACGACAGCTCGATCCGGCCGCCCTCCGCGCTCTTCAGCTGCGTGTCGAGGTGCACGATCGCGCCGCGCTGGGCGTAGTTCTTCAGCACCCAGTGGCTCGTCGGCAGCGACACCTCGGGCATGATGCGGCCCATCGCCTCGACGAGGTGGAAGTGGGTGTCGTCGAACGTGAGCTGCGGGTAGTACTGCAGCAGCGCGGAGGCGAGCGAGCGCATCTCGCCGAACACCTCGATGCCGGCGAAGCCGCCGCCGATCACCACGAAGGTGAGCAGCCGGTCGCGCTCAGGGCCGGCCGGGATGTTCGCGGCCTTGTCGAAGTTCGTGATGATGCGATCGCGGATGGCGACCGCCTCCTCGATCGTCTTCAGGCCGAACGCCTCGTCGGCGACGCCAGGGATCGGGAAGGTGCGGCTCACCGAGCCGGCGGTCACGACGACGTGGTCGTACGACATCGTCCACGGCTCGCCCACCTCGGGCGTGATCCGCGCGGTCTTCGCCGCGTGGTCGATGCCGGTGACGCGGGCCGTGATGACGCGGCTGCGCTTCAGGTGCTTGCGCTGCAGGACGACCGCGTGCCGGGCCTCGACGGACCCGCCGACCACCTCGGGCAGGAACGGCTGGTACGTGAGATACGGCAGCGGATCGACGACGACGATCTCCGCCTCGTCCTTCTGCAGCCACTTCTCGAGCTTCCACGCGGTGTAGAAGCCGGCGTAGCCGCCTCCGACGATCAGGATGCGAGGCACAGGTCTCAGATCTCCTCTGGGGTGGCGGGCCTGGTCGGGGGTCGAGTTTACAGGAGGCCTTCAGCCGCCCGGGCGCCGACCGCCCGGGCGACCGCCGGTTCCGCCGCGGCGGCCTCCGCGAGGACGAGGTCGCCGAGCGGGTTCACGCCCGGTCCAGCCGCCAGCGCGTGCGCGGCGAGCGCATGGAGGCACTTCACGCGCGTCGGCATGCCGCCCGCGCTCACCCCGGCGAGCTCCGGCACGACCGCGACGGCCTCCCGGTCCGCGAGGTAGGCCCGGTGGGCCGCCTCGTAGGCCGCGGCGAGCTCCGGCTCGGCCTCGAGCCGCGCGTTCAGCTCGCGCATCCGCCCGTCGGCCTCGAGCCGCGAGATCGCGGCGACGAGCAGCGGATGGGTGAGGTAGTAGAACGTGGGGAACGGCGTGCCGTCCGCGAGTCGCGGGGCGGTCGAGACGACGGCGGGCTCCCCGTCGCGGCTGCGCGCGGCGATCGCCAGCACGTCGCGCGCCGGGCGGCCCAGCTGTGCGGAGACCGCTGCGAGGTCGGCCTCGGTGGGAGGGCTCATCCGCCCGGGGTCGCGGCCGTCGGGTTGGGCGAGTCGGTCGTCCCGGCGGTGACGACCGAGTCGAGCAGGCCGTCGAGCCAGTTCGCGTGCGTCTGTTGCACGGACTTCGACGGCGCGGGCGCCGAGGCGGATCCGGTCGCCGGCAGCCCGACGACGCGGTAGGTCGTCTCGCCGGGAAGCACGTAGAAGAGGCGGCTGCCGGCCTGCGAGCGGATGTAGGCGGGATCGTTCCAGCGGGCCACGTCGGCGTCGAGCTTCGTGAGGTCCCG
>NZ_JAODBE010000017.1 GCF_025463795.1 Amnibacterium sp. | reverse complement strand
ACTACTTCTGGGACACCGAGATCTATGTGATGCCGTTCCTCACGTACACGTCCCCGCTCTTCGGCCGCAACGCGCTGAAGATGCGCGAACGGATGCTGCCGGCCGCGCGCCGAAGGGCCCGCCAGCTGAACGAGGGCGGCGCGTTGTTCCCCTGGCGCACGATCAGCGGCGAGGAGGCGTCCGCCTACTACGCGGCCGGGACCGCGCAGTACCACATCAACGCCGACATCACGTATGCGATCGCGAAGTACGTGCGGGCGACGGGGGACGCGGACTTCCTCGCCCGCGGGGCGATCGACGTCGTCGTCGAGACGGCACGGCTGTGGACGACGCTCGGGTTCTGGCGCCGCACCGGTGGTGCATCGTTCCACATCCACGGCGTGACCGGGCCGGACGAGTACACGACCGTGGTCAACGACAACCTCTTCACGAACGTGATGGCCCGCTTCAACCTCCGGTACGCGGCGGAGTCCGTGCGGATCGTCGCCGACCAGTTCCCCGAGGCCTACTCGCGGATGATGGAGCGCGTCCAGTTCGACGAGGCGGAGATCGGCGAGTGGGAGCGTGCCGCCGAGGCGATGGTGATCCCGTTCTCGGACTCCTTCGGCATCCACCCGCAGGACGTGCACTTCCTCGACCGGGAGGTGTGGGACCTCGCGAACACCCCGGCGGACAAGCTGCCGCTGCTGCTGCACTTCCATCCGCTCGTCATCTACCGCTTCCAGGTGCTGAAGCAGGCGGACGTGGTGCTGGCCCTGTTCCTGCTCTCGGACGAGTTCTCGGACGAGATGAAGCGGGCCGACTTCGACTACTACGACCCGCTGACGACGGGGGACTCCACCCTGTCCGCCGTGGTGCAGTCGATCATCGCGGCCGAGATCGGCTATCGGGATCTCGCGCTCGAGTACTTCCACCACGCGCTCCTCGTCGACCTCGACGATCTGCACAACAACGCGAGCGACGGCGTGCACGTGGCGTCCGCCGGTGGCGTGTGGAGCTCGCTCGTGTACGGGTTCGGCGGCATGCGCGACGCGGGCGGCCACCTCACGTTCGACCCGAGGCTGCCGGCGGAGTGGCCGGAGCTGCGCTTCCGGATCCAGTGGCACGGCACGCGCCTGCAGGTGCGGGTGCGCCAGGACGTTTTCGTCGTCGACGTGCTGGACGGCGAGTCGGCCGAGTTCGAGGTGCGGGGCGAGCGCTACGTCGCGGAGGCGGGGACGACGCTGACGGTGCCGCTGCTCGGCCAGGGGCCGCACCTGCCCGGCCGGCCCTCGAGCGACCAGTTCAGCACGAATCGTCGGGACGACGGCTCGCTGATGACCGCGAGCCTGCCGATCGTGGGCGTGGACGACTGGGCGCCGGACGAGGAGCCGACCTGAGCCGGATCAGGCGAACGCCTGCTGGATCGCGCCCTTGATGGTGGCCACGTCGGGGCCGAGGTGCGTCGGGAAGCCGAGCCGGCGCGCCTCCGCTTCGCGGCGGGGCGCCTGTGCGGCCGGGCGGATCTCGCCGGCGAGGCTGATCTCGCCCGTCGCGCAGAGCGTCGGCGGGATCTCGGTGCCGCGGGCGGCGGAGGCGACGGCGAGGGCGATGGCGAGGTCGGCGCTCGGCTCCGAGAGGCGCACGCCGCCCACGGTCGAGACGTAGACGTCGGAGTCGAACAGGCGCACCGACGCGTGGCGCTCGAGCACCGCGAGCAGCATGGCGACGCGGTTGCCGTCGACCCCGTTGACGACGCGGCGCGGCTGAGGGGTCGTGGAGCGCACGACGAGTGCCTGCACCTCGACCGGCAGGGCCCGCCGGCCCTCCATCGCGATGGTCACGCAGGTGCCGGGCTCGGCCCCGACGCTCCTCGACAGGAACAGCCCGGTCGGATCCGGGACCTCCGCGATGCCGTCGCCGGTCATCTCGAAGCAGCCGACCTCGTCGGTGGGGCCGAAGCGGTTCTTGACGGCACGGACGAAGCGCAGCGCCGTGTGGCGGTCGCCCTCGAACTGGCAGACGACGTCGACGAGGTGCTCGAGCACGCGAGGGCCGGCGATCTGGCCGTCCTTCGTGACGTGCCCGACGAGCAGGATGGGCAGGTCGCGCTCCTTCGCCACCCGGGTGAGCGACGCGGCGACCTCCCGCACCTGGCCCGGTCCACCCGCGAAGCCGGTCGACTCGGCGGACGACACCGTCTGCACCGAGTCCACGATGACGAGGTCGGGCGACTCCTGCTCGATCTGCCCCAGCACGACGGCGAGGTCGGTCTCGGCGGAGAGCAGGAGCGTGGGCTGCATGGCGCCGGTGCGCTCGGCTCGGAGCCGCACCTGGCCGGGCGACTCCTCCGCGCTGACGTACAGCACGCGAGCGCCGAGCGCCGCGACGTGTGCGGCCACCGCGAGCAGCAGGGTGCTCTTGCCCACACCCGGCTCGCCGGAGAGCAGGATCACCGCGCCCGGCACGACACCGCCGCCGAGCACCCGGTCGAACTCCCCGACGCCCGTGCTGCGACGGCGCATCGCGTCGAACGGCACCTCGACGATCGGCTTCGCGCGGCGCGACGCCGGCACCTGGGCGGGCTGCACGCGACCGACCTGCGCGTCCGCCTCGACGACGGAGCCCCAGCTCTGGCACTCCCCGCATCGGCCCACCCACTTGGCCGTGCGCCAACCGCACTCCGTGCAGCGGTACCCCTGCGGCGTGGGCTTGGTGCGGGCGGTGGCCATGGATCGAAGGTACGTACGGGCACCGACATCGCCCGGGTCCACGACACGTGTCCCGGGCGCGCGCATCGGCGTCCTTCCGCGGCCGGATCGGGGGGTTTCCGGGCCGGTTCGGCTCCTCTCCGCGCAGTCCGGACAGCGGGACGAAGGGGCCGCCGTCCCGTACACTCGTCGGCGGTGGCGTGTCCGAGCGGCCGAAGGAGCATGTCTCGAAAACATGTGTGGGGGTGACTCCACCGTGGGTTCAAATCCCACCGCCACCGCCAGCTCGAGGGCCTCTCGATCCGCATGAACAAGCGGATCGAGAGGCGCTCAGCCGTTGAGCGACTCGTCGTCCGACCACATTTCGACCACATCTGTCGCGGCCAACCCTTGATCGAGACGGTCGGCGACGGCGTTCCGGTCATCCCCGACGAGGTCGCTGTAGACGTCGAGCGTCATGCTGGCGGACGCGTTGAGGTCGACGTCGATGCGTCGGCGATCGAGGTCGAGGCCCCGGCGGCCGAGCGCGATCGCCTCCCCATCGCAATCCGCAGTAGGCGAGCACGAGGACGAGCGGGCCTTCGTCGCCGGCGGCGATCGCTGGTGACGACACCTGCTCATGCGTCAGGTGCGCGTGCGGACGCCGTACTCTCCGCGGAAGCGTCACTCCGCGAGCGGGTTCGCCAGGATCCGAGAGCGCCAAGCGCCGTCCAGGAGGTGCATGCAGGCGCCAAGCCGGCTCCATCACAGTTCGAGCCTGCTCTCGAGCAGGAACGCGAGGCGGCCGCCCCGCTGCGGCCCGATGCGCGGCCAGCAGCCGTCCTCATCCACCCCTGCGCTCGTTGCTCCTGCGTCTCCTCCACCACTAACGTCTCTTTCAGCGTTCGAGGGACTCTGCGTCGCAGGCTAGAGGTGGGGCTCGGGCGCTCCGTACCGCTGTCGGGGAAGGACCCGGAGGCGCACGCGCTTCGATGCGAAGGGGGTTCAGCGATGCTGTCCGATGCTGCATTACCGGTGGTCGAGGCGACGCTTCCCGTGGTGGGGGAGCACATCCAG
>NZ_JAODBE010000204.1 GCF_025463795.1 Amnibacterium sp. | reverse complement strand
CTCCCTGCTGCCCGGCGGCGTGCCCGCATCGCTGCTCGCGCGGGCCGGTCGCGTCGCCGAGCGGCGCGCCGGGGATGCGGCGTCGCTCGATCGCCTGCTCGCCTCGCCCGTCACCCCCTGGCTCGGGGTCTGGTTCTGACCCGCGAACGGGTCGCCCGGGTTCGCGGGGCGCCCGTTCTGGGAGTGCCGCGGCCCCCCGAGCGGTGGTCGACTGCGGAACCATGACGGCGATCAGCACCCTTCCGACGGTCCGCATGCGCGACCGCGTCCCGGCCCAGGCGCTGATCGAGGAGGCCCTCCGCCGGCCGGGCACCGACCCGGCGCTGGCCGCCGCCGTCCGTGCCGCCGAGGGTCAGCGGCTCGTCGCCGGGCTCCTCGCCTCCCTGCCCGCCGCCTGGACCGTGCTGCACTCCCTCCCGCTGCAGGGCGGAGAGGGTGCGATCGATCACCTCGTGCTCGGACCTGCCGGCGTCCTGCCCGTCACCACCGTCTTCCACCCGGGCCGCCGGGGAACGGTCACCGGTCGCACCGTCGTGCTGGCGGGGGAGCACCTCCCCGCCGTGCTCGGCGCCGAGACGGACGGGGACCGGCTCGGCCGCCTGCTCGCCACGCACGGCCTGGCCGCGGTACCGGTCCATCCGGTGGTCGCCGTGGCGGGAACCACCCGCCTCGCGGTGAAGGAGCGGCCGCGCGGCGTCGCCGTGCTGGCCGCGGCTGCACTGCGCTCCCGCCTCCCGGGCAAGCCGGAGGTGCTGAGCAGCGCGACCGTCGACGCCGTCGTCGCGCTGCTGGACCGCCCCGACGTGTGGGGCGAGACGAGCGAAGCGGAGCCCGACCTGCTGCAGCGCTTCGCCGTGCTCGAGCAGCGGTTCCGGCCCCGGGCGAGGTTCCGGCTGCGCTGAACGTCCTCCGGGGGCCGTCGCGTTCGTCGGAAGGATGAGACGGTGGAGACCGCCGTCCGGCCGCCGCACACGGAAGGACCCCCGATGAAGGTCGTACTGCTCGCCCGCGTCGCACCCGACGCCATTCCCGCACCCGTGGGGCTCGCCCACACGATGCACGACCCGTCGAGCGCGACCACCCTGCGACGGCGCGGCCAGGAGCTGCTCCTCACCGACGGGCCGTCCACCGAGTCCGACGAGCAGGTCGTCGGCCTGGAGGAGATCGACGTGGACCGTTTCGACGCCGCGCTCCACCGTGCGGCCGGGCTGCCCGCGGCCCGCGCGGGCGCCGTCGAGGTACGGCGCGTCCACGAGGGGCCCGACGACGGCGTGCCTCCCGCGACGCCCTCCGCGGGGACGCGGCGCTACGTGTTCCTCCATGTGCTCCCGATCGGACCGGCTGCGGAACCGGCGGCGCCCGGCGGCGGCTCGCTGCCCGACTGGCTCGCGTCGCCGCTCACGCAGCGCACGGTGCTCGCCGGCAACCGGCTGCTCGACGCGACCGACGCGACGGCCGCCGTCGTGCGGGTGCGGAACGGCGAGGTGCGTGTCAGCCGCGGCCTCCCCGCCGATCGGGAGGAGGAGATCGCCGGCTACGACCTCGTCGCCGCCGGCGATCTCGACGAGGCGATCGCCGTGGCCCGCCCGCACCCGACGCTCACGACCGGCGTCGTCGAGATCCGTCCGCTGGTCATGGCGTGACCGTCGACGGCGCCATCCGCACGGCCTTCCGGGAGGAGTGGGGCCGCATCGTGGCCGGCCTCATCCGGATGACCAGCGACTGGGCGCTCGCCGAGGACTGCGCGCAGGAGGCGTTCGCGGCCGCGACCCGGCGCTGGCCGGTCGACGGGGTGCCCGACAGCCCCGGCGGCTGGCTCACCACCACCGCCCGCAACCGGGCGCTCGACCGGCTGCGGCGCTCCGCCGTGGAGGCCCGCAAGCTCGAGGAGGTGCTCGCGATGCAGCACGAGCCGGATCCCGCGCAGCCGATCGAGGACGACCGGCTCCGCCTCGTCTTCACCTGCTGCCACCCCGCGCTCGCGCTCGAGGCCCGCGTCGCGCTCACCCTCCGCACCCTCTGCGGGCTCACCGTCGCCGAGATCGGCCGTGCCTTCGGCGCGACCGAGGTCGCGATGGCGAAACGTCTCGTCCGGGCCAGGGCGAAGATCGAGGACGCCGGCATCCCGTACCGCGTGCCGGACCCGGAGGAGCTGCCCGAACGGCTGCCCGGCGTGCTCGCGGTGCTCTACCTGCTGTTCACGGAGGGCTACGCGCCGCACGAGGGCGACCGCGTCGTGCGCGAGCCGCTCACCGAGGAGGCGATCCGCCTCACCCGCCTCGTCGCCGCGCTGCTGCCGGGCGAGCCCGAGGTGCGCGCGCTGCTCGCGCTCGAGCTGCTGCACGACGCGCGCCGGCCGGCCAGGACCGGCGCGGACGGCGTCCCGGTGCCGCTCGACGAGCAGGACCGGAACCGCTGGGACGCGGAGCGGATCCGGGAGGGCGCGGCCCTGCTCGACGCGCTCGACCCGTCGTCCGACGGGCCGTACGCGATCCAGGCCCGCATCGCGCTCGAGCACGACCGGGCGCCGGTCGAGGCGAGAACTGACCGTCGGGCGATCGCGGCGCTGTACGACCGCCTCGCGGCGATCGCGCCGTCGCCGTTCGTCGAGCTCGCCAGGGCCGTCGCCGTCGGGCTCGCGGAGGACCCGGAAGCCGGGCTCGCCCTGCTCGCACCGCTGGCCGGCGACCGCCGGATCTCGTCCGGCCACCAGCTCGCCGCGGCGCGGGCGGAGCTGCTCCGCCGCGCC
>NZ_JAODBE010000203.1 GCF_025463795.1 Amnibacterium sp. | reverse complement strand
GTGTCGCCGGCGAGCGCGACGGTCGGCGCGGACGCGCCGGCGTGCGTCGCCGCGCCGGCGGGTCCCGCGCCGAACCACCATCCGGCACCGGCGGCGAGCAGCCCGGCGACGAGGACCACGACGAGGGCCCACGTGCCGCGCTTCTTCGCCCTCGCCGCGGCCATCGCGAGGCGGGCCGGGGCACCGACCGGGACGGCGGCGGTGCGGGGACGGTCGCGGACCGGTCGGGGTGGGAGCGGCGCGAGCCGCGTGGTGGCGGCGGCGGGCAGCGCGGTCGTCGTCTGCGGCCCGGTGCCGGACCGGCCGTCCCGGATGAGCTGCTGCGTCTCGAAGAGCTGGTCGAGCATCGCGCGGGCGTCGCGCGGCCGCTGCTCGGGATCCCGGGCGGTGGCCCAGAGGGTGAGGTCGTCGAGCGCTCCCGGCACCTCCGGGTTCTTCAGGCCGGGCGCGGGCACGGAGTCGTTCGCGTGCTGGTACGCGATCTGCACGGGCTGCTCGCCGCGGAACGGCTGCTCGCCGACGAGCATCTCGTACATCATGATCCCGACCGCGTAGATGTCGCTGCGGGTGTCCGCGATGCCGCGGGTGACCAGCTCGGGCGAGAGGTACGCGATCGTGCCGAGCAGCGCCTGCCCGCTCGCCGTGTGGCTCGTCGCGGCGCGGGCGAGACCGAAGTCGCCGATCTTGATCCGGCCGTCGTCGGCGAGCAGCACGTTCTCGGGCTTCAGGTCGCGGTGGATGATCCCGGCCTTGTGCGCCGCCACGAGTCCCGCGAGCACCGCCTCGAGGATGTCCATCGTCTGGTCGGGGGTGAGCCGCCCGTACTCGCCGAGCAGGTCGCGCAGGGTGATCCCCTGCAGGTACTCCATGACCAGGTACGCGAGCCCGGCGTCCTGGCCCTGGTCGAAGACGTTGACGACGTTCGGATGCGCGAGTCGCGCGGCGCTGCGCGCCTCCTGGATGAACCGCTCGCGGAAGCTCGCATCGTCCGCGAGGTGCGCGTGCATGATCTTCACCGCGACCCGGCGCTCGAGGCGCAGGTCGGTCGCGAGGTACACGGTGGCCATGCCGCCACGGGCGATGCGGGCGCGCACCTGGTATCGACCGTCGAGGAGGCGGCCGACCATCGGATCGGGAGGCGCCGCGGTCACGCCCAGCAGTGTATGGAGCGGAGGGGAGAGGACCGGTCGGTCCTGCCCGGCGTGGCCGCGGATCCGTCCAGCAGCGGATCCGTCAGCGACGGGAGAGCTGCGCGGCCCAGACGCGGGCGCAGCGCTCCCACTTCGCGTAGGCGGCGGCCGTGGAGAGCCGCTGCACCGCGTGCGCGGCCTCGCCGACGCCCATGAGCTCCCAGCCGAGCGTGCCGAGCAGGCCCGCCGGGCCGCGCTCGCCGCCGCGGAAGAACGCGAGCGCGGCGCGGCGCGGGTCGAGCAGCACGGGGGCGGTGCCCCAGCCCTCGCTCGGCCGCTGCTGGAAGAGGCCGACGGCGTCGTCCTCGCCGAAGTCGAGGTTGCGCAGCGACGAGTCCTGCATCGCCGCGGCGAGCGCGATCACGAGGCCGTCCTCCGGCACATCGAGCGCGCGGGCCACGAGGGCGATCGCCTCGGCGTTGGCACGCATGTCGCCGTCGAGCGGCAGGGTGTCGCCGGTCGGGCGGCGGGCCGGGCCGGGCAGCGTGAGCTCGGTCCCCGGCATCGGCGCAGCGCCCCGGGACAGGCCGTTCGCGAGCAGGAGGGCTGCGACCCCGACCCCGTGCTCGGCGGCGACCGCCGCGAGCGTCTGGCCGGGCTTCACGCGGTGGATCCGCGCGGGCGCGGCGGGCTGCGGGGCCGTGACGGCGTGGCGGGGCGCGGCCCGCACGAGCAGCCGGTCGCCCTCGGTGACGGTGGAGCGCCAGCTCAGGCCGTTCAGCGCGATGAACGACGCGGTGCTGAGGCCGTAGCGGGCGGCGACGTCGCCGACGGTGTCGCCCGCCTCGACCGCCACCTCGAGGGTGTCGGCGTGGCGGGCGGGTCCGGAGGGCCGATCCGGTGCCGGCCCGGTCCGGCGCTCCTCCGAGCGCCTCGAGACCGGGGCCGGGACCGGCACCTGGATCGACCGGGCGCGTGACCCGAGAGAACGCAACCGGTGCTTCGGCCGTGCCGCCGCATGACGCCCCCGCGTCATCGGCTGCGCGACCACCGGTCCGTCCTCGGACAGTGTCGAGCTCATCGCCTTCCATCTCTCGTCCCTTCCCCCGAGGGGACGTGGGAGCACTGTGACAGGAGGAGCGATGCGAGTCAACGGACGTGGCCGGTGTGACAGGAGTTTACATGCCCGAAACAATCGCGGGCTCGCGGCCTTTGACATCCTTGGGGGATGAGCGGCTCCGACGATCGTGTGTGGCTGACCGTCCCCGACGTGGCCGAGCGGCTCGGCACCACGCCCACGCGGGTGCGCCGGCTGCTCGAGGACAAGCACCTGCTCGCCGCCCGCCGGGACGGCGTCCTGCGGATCCCGGAGGTCTTCCTCGCGGGCGACGAGCCCCTGCCGGAGCTGCGCGGCACCGCGATCCTGCTCGGCGACAGCGGGTTCGACGACGACGGCGCGATCGGCTGGCTGCTCGAGCACGACGACAGCCTGGGCGCCGCGCCGATCGATGCGCTCCGAGCCGGTCGCAAGGCCGAGGTGCGGCGGGTCGCTCAGGCGCTCGCGCTGTAGGGCGACACCCGGGCAGCCGGCCGGGGCCTGGTCCGCGGCCGCCCGGGACGGGCGCAGGTCGCGAGGTCCGAGCCGCCGCGCTATGCCGCCCGCACGCTCACGGAGTCGGCGAGCGTCGACAGCGCGTCTCGCGCGTCGCTCGTGAGCGGGGCGTCGTCGAGGGCGTCGAGGGCCTGCTCGACGTTCACGGTGATCATCCGCTCGACCTCGTCGATGGCACCGGAGGCCCGGATGGTCTCCTGCAGCATCTGCACCTGGTCGCCGTCGAGATCGGGGTCGCCGAGCAGCTCGTCCAGCGTGCGCTTCACCGACGGCGGCAGGGTCTGCCTGGTCAGGGCGATCAGCACCGTGCGCTTGCCCTCCACCAGGTCGTCGCCGGCGGGCTTGCCCGTGAGCTCGCTGTCGCCGAAGACGCCGAGGAGGTCGTCGCGCAGCTGGAAGGCGATGCCGAGCGGCAGCCCGAAGTCGCGCAGCGCGGCCAGCTGCGCCATGCTCGCGCCGCCGAGGCTCGCGCCGATCGCGAGCGGCGCCTCGATCGAGTACTTCGCCGACTTGTAGACGATCACGCGCTCCGCGACGTCGAGCGCCCGGTCGTCCGGCACGGCCGGCCACGCGGCCTCCGCGACGATGTCGAGGTACTGGCCCGCCGTCACGTCGGTGCGCATCCGGTTGAACTCGACCCGCGCCGCCCGCGCGTCGTCGCGGTCGCGGAGCAGGTCGATCGAGTCGGCGAACAGCTCGTCGCTCCAGACGAGCAGGAGATCGCCGAGCAGCAGCCCTGACGACATCCCGAAGCGCGTCGCGTCGCCGACCCAGTTGCGATCGCGGTGCTCGCGCTCGAAGAGGCGGTGCGCCGCGGGCATGCCGCGGCGGGTGTCGGAGGCGTCGATGAGGTCGTCGTGGACGAGGGCCGCGGCGTGGAAGAGCTCGAGCGCGGCGGCCACGCCGATGACCGCGGGGAGGTCCTTGCGGCCCGTGTCGCCGAACGGATCCTCGACCCCGTCGAAGCCCTGGACGGCCTGCCAACCCCAGTAGCAGAACCGCGCGCGGTACCGCTTGCCGAATCTCAGAAAGTCCCGCGAAAAGCGCTCGAACGGCGCGGTGTCGTCCGCGATCGAAGCGAGAATCGGACTGCGCCCGTCGAGGAACTCGTCGATCCGCGACTGCACGAGATCCACGAGCCTGGCACCGGCGCTCATACGCCTAGCCTAGCCATGGGGCCCGTGGGTACACTCGCCCCAGCCGAGGGTCGAGTAGCCGAAGCACCATTCGGGAGAAGAGGGATCCGGATGCCACTTTCCGAGCAGGAGCAGCGACTTCTCGACGAGATGGAGCGCAGCCTCTACCACGGGGACGCGGACTTCGTCGCGGCCGTCGGCCGTGTCCGCACCGGGGTGAACTACACCGCCGTGATCGGCGGGATCCTGCTCGCCGTCGCGGGCGTCGGGGTGCTGCTCGGCGGCGTCCTCCTCCATGCCTGGCCCGTCGGCGTGCTGGGCTTCGTCGCCATGTTCGCCGGGGTGCTGCTCGCGATCGGCGCGCCGCGCCGCCGCGCCCCCTTCGCCGGCGCCCCGCACGGCACCCGCCGTCGCGGCAGCATGATGGACCGCCTCGCCGCGCGCTGGGAGCGCCGCCGCCAGGCCTGACCTCCACAGTCCTCCCCGAAGCCCCGCCGACCGACAGGTCGAGCGGGGCTTCGTCGTTCTCCGGGCCCGGATCGGCGTCCTCCACCGTGCTGCTCGCCGCGGATTCCTCGCGCCCGCGAAGGCTTCTGTCCCCAGAGAGGAAGGCTTCTGTCCCCAGAGAGGGGGAGAAGGGGCGTCCAGAGGTCCCCGGCGGTAGGCGAGTGGAGCGCTGTGGAGTAATGTGGGGCCCAAGACCAGCACCGCGTGAGGGGGTGGGGTGCCGTGTTCCTCGGTACCTACGCGCCCAGACTCGACGAGAAGGGGCGGATCATCCTGCCGGCCAAGGTCGCGGACGACCTCGCCGACGGCGTGGTCCTCACCCGCGGGCAGGAGCGCTGCATCTACGTGTTCAGCGCGGCGGAGTTCGCCACGATGCACGAGCGCATCCGCCAGGCCCCCGTCACGAGCCGCGATGCGCGCAACTACCTGCGCGTGTTCCTGTCCGGCGCCCACGACGAGACGCCCGACAAGCAGCGCCGCGTCACGATCCCGCCCGCTCTCCGCGCCTACGCCGGCCTCGAACGCGACCTCGCCGTCCTCGGCGTCGGCGACCGCGTCGAGATCTGGGACGCCACCGCCTGGGAGCGCTACCTCGCCGAGCACGAGGACGAGTTCGCCGACACCGCGGGGGAGGTGGTCCCCGGGATCCTCTAGGCCCGCGCCGCTCGACTCCCAGCCGTGATCCGAGCCCCTGACACTCTTCCCCGATGGCAGGTGCTCGAGCACTCGTCCCGCCCTGACACACTTCCCCTGTGGCAGGACGGGAACACGGATGGGGATCCGGCGGCACGGACCCGAGTGGAGCGGGGCAGACGCCCATGAGCACCGCCCTCCACGTCCCGGTCCTCCTCGAGCCCGTGCTCGAGCTGCTCGCCCCCGCGCTCGACCACGACGGCGCCGTCGCCGTCGATGCGACGCTCGGCCTCGGCGGCCACACCGGGGCGCTCCTCGACCGCTTCCCGGGCCTGACGGTCGTCGGCGTCGACCGCGACCCCACCGCCCTCGACCTCGCCGGTGAGCGCCTCGCCGCGTTCGGACCGCGCTTCCGCCCCGTCCACGCCGTCTACGACCGCATCCCCGATGTGCTCGACGAGCTGGGCATCCGGTTCGTCGACGGCGTGCTCTTCGACCTCGGTGTCTCCTCGATGCAGCTCGACCGCGACGACCGCGGCTTCAGCTACGCCCGTGACACCGCGCTCGACATGCGGATGGATCCCGACGAGCCCCGCACCGCGGCCGATGTGCTCGCCACCTTCTCCGAGGGCGAGCTGACGCGCATCTTCCGCGTCTACGGCGAGGAGCGGCTCGCCGCCCGGTACGCCCGCGCGATCGTCGCCGCCCGTGCCGCCACCCCGCTCACCCGCTCCGCCGAGCTGGTCGCCGTGCTCGACGCCGCGACGCCCGCCGCGCTCCGTTCTGCGGGGCATCCGGCGAAGCGGGTCTTCCAGGCCCTGCGGATCGAGGTGAACCGCGAGCTCGAGGTCCTGGAGCGTGCGGTGCCCGCCGCGCTGGACGTGCTGGCAATCCACGGTCGGATCGTCGTGCTGTCCTACCATTCGCTCGAGGACCGCATCGTCAAGCGGGCGATCACCGCCCGCACGGTCTCGACCGCCCCACGGGGACTCCCGGTCGAGCCGGAGGAGACGGCACCCACCTTCCGCATGCTGACCCGGGGAGCACCCGGGGCGGCGCCTGCGGAGGTCGAGAGGAATCCGCGAGCCGCATCCGTGCGGCTCCGGTCGGCGACACGCGTTCGGGGGAACGCGTGACCGCCGGAACACCCGCCGTGCTGCACGGCGGTCGAGTACCGAACAGTTGGGGGACTGTTGATGAGCTCTGCATTCGCGATCGACCCTGTCCGCAGGCCGACGGCGCCGCTGGCGCCGGAACGGCTCGCACCGGCCGCTGACCCGGTCGTCCTTCCGAGGCCGGCGGTCCGCCCGCGGGTCCTCGCCGCGTCGCTGATCATCGCCGGCGTCGGCTGCGTGCTCGCCACGCAGCTCGTGCTCTCGATCGGGACCGCCGACGGGGCGTTCCGGCTGCAGGCGCTGCAGGACCGCTCCGTCGAGCTCGCTCGCGAGCAGGTCGTCCGCACGGAGCAGCTGCAGACGCTGGCCGCGCCGCAGCACCTCGCCGCGCGGGCCGCCGCGCTCGGGATGGTGCCGCAGGACGTGCCCGCCTACCTCACCCGCACGGGCCGCGTGCTCGGCGCGCAGTCCGTGGCCGGCGCGTCCGACACGGCGTCGACGGGCGACGTGCCGGACGCGCTCCTGACGCACTGACGGCACGCCGCCCCCGGCTCCCGGGGGCGGCCCGCTCGTCGCGTAGCGTGCCGGACGAGCCGGGGACCGTGCCCGGCTCGCGAGGGGGACGGATGCGACGCACGCGCCGCGCCGCGCGCCTCCGGCCGCTGCTCGTGCTGCTGCTCGTCGTCGTCTCCGCGGGCGCGTTCCTCACGAAGCTCGTCGATGTGCAGGTCGTGCACGCGAGTGCGCTCCGTGCGGAGTCGAAGGACCGCCGCAGCCAGCAGGTCGACGTCGCGGGCACGCGGGGCGACATCCTCGACGCCAGGGGCGTGCGGCTCGCGACGACCGTGCCCCGGTACACGGTCACCGCGTCCCCTCGGCTCGCCGCGGCCGGTGGCTCCGTCGCCGCTGCCGCCAAGCGGATCGCCGGCGCCCTCGGGGCGCAGCCCGCGACGGTGCTCCACGAGCTGCACACCGATCCGACGTCCGACTACGCGCTGATCGCGAAGTCCGTGACGCTCACCACCCTGACGCGGGTGAAGGGGCTCGACATCCCCTGGCTGTACTTCCAGGAGACGGGCAAACGCGTGTACCCGAGCGGCGCCGTCGCCGGCAACCTCGTCGGCTTCGTCGGCGCGGACGGCCGGCCGCAGGCGGGCCTCGAGTACAGCGACCAGTCCTGCCTGGCCGGCACCGACGGCGTCACGGAGTACGAGAGCGCACTCGACGGCACGGCGATCCCCGGGACCGCCGTCGCCGTGAAGGCCGCGAAGCCCGGCGGCACCCTGAAGCTGACGATCGACCGGGACCTGCAGTGGTACGCGCAGCAGGTGCTCGCGGCACGGGCGAAGCAGACCGGGGCGAAGTGGGGATCCGTGGTCGTCGAGGAGGTCGCGACCGGCAAGCTGCTCGCCGTCGCCGACTGGCCGTCCGTCGACCCGAACGACGTGAACGCGACCGCGTCCACGGACACGGCCGCTCTCGGCTCCCGTGCCTTCACCGCGCCGTTCGAGCCCGGATCCACCATGAAGAGCGTGACCGCGGCCTCGCTGCTGGACGCCGGCCTCGCGAAGCCCGGCACCGGCGTCGTCGCGCCCTACCGGCTCGTCGCCGGCGGCGCGGACGTCAACGACTCCGAGTACCACGGCGACGAGCGCCTCACCATGACCGGGGTGCTCGTGCAGTCGAGCAACACGGGCATGTCCCTGCTCGGTTCCCGGATGGCGGACGCGATGCGGTACCGGTACCTGCAGCGGTTCGGGTTCGGCACCCGCACCGCGGTGGGCTTCGGCGCCGAGGCGTCCGGCGACCTCGGTGCGGGCGCGCCGAACTGGGACCCGCAGTCGCGCCTCGCGACGATGTTCGGCCAGGGACTGACCGCGACGCCGGTGCAGATGGCGAGCGCCTACGCCACCATCGCGAACGGCGGGGTGAAGGTGCCGGTCCGCCTCGTCGACAGCTGCACGGCCGCCGACGGCACCGTCACGACGCCGGCGGCCCCGGCCGCCACCCGCGTGATCAGCGCCGCCGCCGCCCGCTCGACCGTCTCCATGCTGGAGAACGTCGCCACGAAGGGGTGGCTCGCCGCCGACGTGAAGATCCCGGGCTACCGGGTGGGGATCAAGACCGGCACCGCGCAGGAGTCCGACGGCAGCGGCTCCTACTCGAAGGGGTTCCTCGTCTCCATGGCCGGCGTCGCACCCGCCGACCATCCGAAGTACGTCGTCTACGTCGATCTGGACGCGCCTTCTAAGATGAACACGTCCCAGGCGACCGCACCCGTCTTCCGTCAGGTGATGGCTCGGGTGCTCCAGCAGCACGATGTGGTCCCGTCCGGCTCGAAGTCCCCGGACCTGCCGACCGAATGGTGACGGGACGCGACGGAAGGGATGGCGTGGGCGAGGGTTCGCTCCGGCCCGAGCATCCGGTTCCCCGGTCGCTCGCTCGGCTGGCCGAGGAGTTCGGGTTCGGGATCGCGACCGGCGACCCCGGCGAGACCGAGGTGACCGGGGTCGCGATCTCGTCGAAGGCCGTCGAGGACGGCGACCTGTACGTCGCCCTGCCGGGCGCGAAGGCCCACGGCGCCGACTACGCCGCCGAGGCGGCATCGGGCGGCGCCGTCGCGGTGCTGACCGATGCGGCGGGGCTCGAGGCGGCCCGTGCCGCCGGCGTGCCCGTGCTGGTGACGGCCGAGCCGCGGGCCGCGCTCGGCGCCGTCGCGTCGTTCGTCTACCGCACCGACCGCGACCTGCCGACGCTCTACGCCGTCACGGGGACGAACGGCAAGACGAGCGTCGTCCACCTCCTCGACGGCCTCCTCGCCCAGCTCGGCGTGCTCGCCGCGCTCACCTCGACGGCCGAACGGCGCATCGGGAACGTCCGCCTCGACTCGACCCTGACGACCCCCGAGGCGAACGACCTCCACGCGATGCTCGCGCGGATGAAGGAGGTCGGTGTGCGGGCGGCGTCCGTCGAGGTCTCCGCCCAGGCCCTCACGCGGCACCGCGTCGACGGCGTCGTGTTCGACGTCGCGGGCTTCACGAACCTCTCGCACGACCACCTCGACGACTACGAGGACCTCGAGACCTACTTCGCGGCCAAGCTGCAGCTGTTCGATCCCGACCGCGCCGCCCGCGGCGTGGTGCTCGTGGACACCGAGTGGGGGCGCCGGATCGCCGACGAGTCCCGCATCCCGATCGCGACGATCGCCCTCGGCGACGCACCGGCCGACTGGCACGTGACGATCCTGGAGGAACGGGCCGACCGCACCACCTTCGCGCTCACAGCACCAGACGGCCGGTCGATCACCACCTCGGTCCCGTTCTTCGGGGCGTACATGGCCGCGAACGCGTCCCTCGCGATCGTGATGCTCGTCGAGGGCGGCATCGACCTCGGCGAGATCGGGCACGCGACCGAGCGCGACGGCGGGATCGACGCCTTCATCCCCGGCCGGATCGAGCGGCTCTCCGGCGAGCGGGGGCCCGCCTTCTACCTCGACTACGGCCACACGCCCGACGCGTTCCTCACCACCCTGAAGGCCCTGAAGGCCGTCACACCGGGGCGCGTCGTCATGGTGTTCGGCGCCGACGGCGACCGCGACCGCACCAAGCGGCACGACATGGGGGCGATCGCCGCCCGCGAGGCCGACGCGGTGGTCATCACCGACTTCCACCCCCGCAGCGAGGACCCGGCGACCATCCGCGCCGCCCTGCTCGAGGGTGCCCGCACGGCCCGTCCGGAGGGCGAGCTGCACGAGGTGCCCGACCCGCGCGAGGCCGTCCGCCTCGCGGTCCGGCTCGCGGGCGACGGCGATTCGATCCTCTACGCTGGGCCGGGCCACGAGAACTACCGGGAGGTCGCGGGGGTGAAGTTGCCGTACTCGGCGAGGACCGACGCGCGCATCGCGCTGCAGGAGGCGGGCTGGGAGCCCGCCTTCGCCGGGATCGACGAGCGGTGACGCCGAGCCCGTGATCGCGCTTCCCCTGTCCGAGATCGCCCGCGCCGTCGACGGCACCCTCGAGCTCGGCGCCTCCGGCGCCACCCCCGGCACCGTGGTCGACGGGCCCGTCGAGACCGACAACCGCGACCTCGTGCCGGGCGGCGTCTTCGTCGCCCGCCGCGGCGAGACCACCGACGGCCACCGCTTCGGCGACGCGGCCGTCGAGGCCGGCGCCGCCCTGCTGATCGTCGAACGGGTGCTGCCGCTGCCCGTCCCGCAGGTCGTCGTCGCCGACTCGACCGAGGCCCTCGCCGCCCTCGCGGCCCACGTCGTGCGGACCGTCAAGGAGCAGGGCCGCCTCCGGATCGTCGGCGTCACCGGTTCGAACGGCAAGACGACCACCAAGAACCTGCTCAAGGAGATCTGCGGTCGCGCCGGCCGCACCGTCGCCTCGCGCGCCTCGTACAACAACGAGGTCGGCGGCCCGCTGACCATGCTCGAGCTGACGCTCGACACCGACTTCCTCGTGGCCGAGATGGGCGCGAGCCACGTCGGCGACATCGCCCGCCTCGTCGCTCTCGCGCATCCGGACGTCGGCGTCGTGCTGAAGGTCGGGCTCGCGCACGCGGGCGAGTTCGGCGGCATCGAGCGGACGGTGCAGGCGAAGTCCGAGATGGTCCGCGACCTCACGCCGGTCGACGTGGCGGTGCTGAACCGCGACGACCCACGCGTTCTGGGCATGACCGAGGTCACGAGCGCCCGGATCCTCACCTTCGGGATCGCCCCCGGCGCCGACGTGACCGCCCTCGACGTCGAGGCGAGCGCCACCGGCACGCGCTTCGAGCTCGTGCTGCCCGACGGCGAGCGCCGGCAGGTCGCCTTCGCCGTGCTCGGCGAGCACCACGTCGCGAACGCCCTCGCCGCGGCCGGAGCGGCGCATGCGCTCGCCATCGACGCGGACACGATCGTCGCCGGCCTGGAGGCCGTCACCCGCGCCGAGCGCTGGCGGATGGAGGTGCTGTCGACCGACCCCGTCATCGTCATCAACGACGCCTACAACGCCTCGCCGGACTCGATGGCCGCGGCGCTGAAGACCCTCGTGCAGATCGCACCCGGACGCACCATCGCGGTGCTCGGCGAGATGAGCGAGCTCGGCGACCTGTCGGGGGAGGAGCACGACCGCATCGGCCTGCTCGCGGTCCGCCTCGACGTGGACCAGCTCCTCGTCGTGGGCGACGGCGCCAGGCGCATCCACCTCTCCGCGATCGCGCAGGGCTCGTGGAACGGCGAGAGCCTCTACGCGCCGACGATCGAGGAGGCGGAGGCGCTGCTCGCCGCGCTGCTCGAGCCGGGCGACACCGTGCTCGTGAAGTCGTCCAACTCCGCGGGCCTGCGCCACCTCGGGGACCGCATCGGGGAGCGCTGGGCCGGATCCGCCGTCCCGGGAGCACGCTGATGCTGGCCCTGCTCGCGGGCGCGGTCGTGTCGCTCGCGTTCACGCTGTTCCTCACGCCCTTGTTCATCCGCCTCTTCCGGCGGCTGCAGTGGGGGCAGTTCATCCGGGACGACGGCCCGGTCACGCACCACGCCAAGCGGGGCACCCCGACCATGGGCGGCGTCGTGATCATCCTGGCGTCGGTGGTCGGCTACTTCGTCGGCCACCTCACCGGCGGCCTCACGCTCACTCCCTCCGGCCTCCTGGTGCTGTTCCTCATGGTCGGCCTCGGACTGGTCGGGTTCACCGACGACTTCCTGAAGACGCGCCACCAGCGCAGCCTGGGCCTCGGCGGCTGGGCGAAGATCGCCGGGCAGGTGCTCGTCGCCACCGTCTTCGCCCTGCTGTCCCTGCAGTTCCCGAAGCAGCTCGTGAAGGACCGGCCGTCGGTCACCCCGGCGTCCACCGCCGTCTCGCTGCTGCGCGACGTGCTGCCGAACGGGAGCACCCTCAACTTCGTGCTGCTGTTCGGGTCGGTCGCCGGCACGCTCGTGTTCATCGTCTGGATCTGGGCGATCGTCACCGCGACCTCGAACGGGGTCAACGTCGCGGACGGTCTCGACGGCCTCGCCACCGGCGCCTCGATCTTCGCCATCGGGTCCTACGTGGTCATGGGCTTCTGGCAGTCGAACCAGTCGTGCGGGAACTCGGACCTCCTGCCGATCAACGAGTTCAAGTGCTACGCCGTGCGGGATCCGCTCGACCTCGCCATCGTCGCCGCCTGCATCACGGGAGCGCTCATCGGCTTCCTCTGGTGGAACACCTCGCCCGCGCAGCTCTTCATGGGTGACACGGGATCGCTCGCACTGGGCGGCGCACTCGCCGCGCTCGCGGTGTTCAGCCGCACCGAGCTGCTCCTCGTCTTCACCGGCGGACTGTTCGTGATCGTCACCGGCTCGGTGATCCTGCAGCGGGCCTACTTCAAGATCACGCACGGCAAGCGGATCTTCCTGATGAGCCCGTTGCACCACCACTTCGAGCTGAAGGGGTGGGCGGAGGTGACCGTCGTGGTCCGCTTCTGGATCATCGCCGGGCTGTCGGCCGCCGCCGGGGTCGGCCTCTTCTATCTCGAATGGATCACCCGCACGTCATGAGCGCCGAGCGGATCGCCGGCCTCACGAGCTGGCACGCCGACTGGCGCGGGCTGAAGGTGGTCGTGCTCGGGGCCGGGGTCACCGGCTTCGCCGCGGCCGACACGCTCGTCGAGCTCGGCTGCGAGGTGCTCGTGGCGGCGTCCACGGCGAGCGACGAGCGCCGCGAGCTCCTCGACGTGATCGGTGCGCGGCTCGTGACCGCGGACCCGGCCGGCCAGGCGGCCGCCCTCACGGGCTTCGCTCCCGACCTCGTCGTGGTGAGCCCGGGCTACCACCCCGACGACCCTGCGCTGCTCGCCGCCGACGGGGTGCCCGTGATCGGCGACGTCGAGCTCGCATGGCGGCTCCGCGACAGGACCGGCGCCCCCGCCGCCTGGATCACGATCACCGGCACCAACGGCAAGACCACCACCACCCGCCTGACCACGGCGATGCTCGCGGCGGATGGGCGCCGAGTCGCCGCGGTCGGCAACATCGGCACGCCCGTGCTCGACGCGATCCGCGACCCCACCGGGTACGACGTCCTCGTCGTCGAGCTGTCGAGCTACCAGCTGCACTGGATGGAGCACGTCGCCCCCGTCGCGAGCGCCTGCCTCAACGTGGCCGACGACCACCTCGACTGGCACGGCTCGTTCGAGGCGTACGCCGCGGCGAAGGGCCGGGTCTACGAGCGCACCGAGACCGCCTGCGTCTACAACCTCGCCGATCCGACGACCGAGCGGCTGGTGCGCGAGGCCGACGTCGTCGAGGGGTGCCGCGCCATCGGGTTCACGCTCGGGGCGCCGTCGGTGTCCGACCTCGGCGTCGTCGACGGGGTGCTCGTCGACAGGGCCTTCCTCGACGCGCGGGCGAGCTCCGCCCTCGAGCTCACGACGGTGCAGGAGCTCGCGGTGCAGGGCCTGTCGGCACCGCACGTCGTCGAGGACGTGCTCGCGGCGGCCGCGCTCGCCCGCGCGGTCGGGGTCGCGCCGCGCACCATCCGCGACGCCCTTCGGACCTTCCGCCTCGATCCGCACCGCATCGAGCCCGTCGGTGAGATCGACGGGATCCTCTTCGTCGACGACTCGAAGGCGACCAACCCGCACGCCGCCGCCGCGTCCCTCGGGGCCTACGAGCACGTCGTCTGGGTGGCCGGCGGCCTCACCAAGGGCGTCGACGTCGCACCCCTCGTGCAGGCGGCCGCCGACCGCCTCTCGGGCGTCGTGCTCGTCGGCACGGACCGCTCGTCGTTCCTCGCGGCGCTCGAACGACACGCGCCGGGCGTCCCGGTCACCGAGGTGACGGCGGTGGAGACTGGCGAGGTGATGGCCGAGGCCGTCCGTGCGGCGCTCGACCTCGCGTCACCCGGCGACGTCGTGCTCCTCGCGCCCGCCGCCGCGTCGATGGACCAGTTCACCGACTACGGCGACCGCGGCAGGCGCTTCGCCGAGGCGGTGCGCGCGGCCGCCACCTGAGCCACGAGGGGAAGCGGATGGACACCGAGACCGCCACCGGCCGACCCACCGCGCCCGTCGTGCCCCTCTTCGGGCCGAAGCGGGCGACGACCTTCCGGCTCGCGCTGCCGCCGCTGCCGAAGGTGGGCACGGGCAACTACTACGCGCTCGGCGCGATCACCCTGTTCCTCGCCGTGTTCGGCCTCGTCATGGTGCTCTCCGCCTCGTCGGTCGAGCAGGGGCAGGACCTCGGCAACCCCTACTTCGACTTCGGCAAGCAGGCGATGGCCGAGGGGCTCGGCGTCGCCGCGATGCTGCTCGTCTCCCGGCTCAAGCCCCGGCTGCTGGTGCTCGCCGCCCCGTGGGCCTTCGGCGCCGCGGTCGTGCTGCAGCTGCTGACCGTGCTGACGCCGCTCGGCACCACCGTGAACGGCAACCGGAACTGGATCCGCATCGCCGGCACGAGCGTGCAGCCGTCCGAGTTCGTGAAGCTCGGGCTGGTGCTCGTGCTCGGCGCGTTCTTCGCCCGCAAGAAGGCGGAGCGCCTCGGTGTCGCGGGCCTCGCGCCCGTGCTGCTCCCGTCGGGTCTCGCGATCGGCTCGGTCCTGCTCGGCAAGGACCTCGGCACGTCGCTCATCATCGGCGGCATCGTGTTCGCCGGCCTGTTCTTCGCGGGCGTCCGGGTGCCCGTGCTGGCCCTGTTCGGCGGAACGGCGGGCGCGCTGTTCGTGATCATGGCGCTCACCCGCGGATCCCGCGTCGACCGCCTCGCCGCCTGGTCGGGCGGAGGCTGCGCCGGCGACGTGCTCGGCACCTGCTGGCAGTCGCAGCAGGCGACCTGGGCGCTCGCGAACGGCGGCCTCTTCGGGGTGGGCGTCGGCAACTCCGTCTCGAAGTGGTTCTGGCTGCCCGAGGCCGACAACGACTTCATCCTCGCGATCATCGGCGAGGAGACCGGTCTCGTCGGCCTCGTCGTGCTGCTCGCCCTCTTCGTCGCGCTCACGGTCGTGTGCCTGCGGATCAGCAGCGGCACGCCCGACCGCTTCACCCGGGCGGTGACCGGCATGACGCTCGCCTGGCTCGTCGGCCAGGCCTTCGCGAACATCGCGGTCGTGCTCGGCATCGCGCCCGTGTTCGGCGTCCCGCTGCCGTTCATCTCCTCCGGCGGCTCGTCGATGATCGCCAACCTGCTCGCCGTCGGGTGCGTCATGGCCGTCGCCAACCAGGCGCCGCCGGCGCAGCCCGGCGCGGTGCCGGCGCCGGACCATCCGTCGATGCGGCGGCGACGGTGACCCGCTGGCTGCTGGCCGGCGGCGGCACCGCCGGCCACGTGAACCCCCTGCTCGCCGTCGCCGACGAGCTCACCGCCACCGGCGACGAGGTGCTCGTGCTGGGTACGGCCGAGGGCCTCGAGGCCCGGCTCGTGCCGCAGCGGGGCTACGAGCTGCTCGTCGTCCCGCGGCTGCCGTTCCCGCGCAGGCCGAACCGCGCCGCGCTGCGGTTCCCGGGCGCGATGGCCCTCGCGCTGCGCACCACGCGCGGATACCTGACGTCGCGCGGTGTCGACGGGGTCGTCGGCTTCGGCGGCTACGCCGCTGCGCCCGCCTATCTCGCCGCCCGCCGCGAGCACGTGCCGTACGCGGTCCACGAGCAGAACGCGAAGCCGGGGCTCGCGAACCGCCTCGGTGCCCGCTTCACCGCGGGCGTGGGGGTCACCTTCGCCGGCACGCCGCTGCGGCACGCCGAGCTCGTCGGTATGCCGCTCCGCCGGGAGATCGCCGGCCTCGACCGGGCGGCTCGCCGCACCGAGGCGCGGGAGGCGCTCGGCCTGGATCCCGCCCGTCCCGTGCTGCTCGTCACCGGTGGCTCCCTCGGCGCGGAGCGGCTGAACCGCACCGCGGTCGCGAGCGCCGCAGCGGTGCTCGCGACGGGGTGGCAGGTGCTGCACCTCGCGGGGGAGCGCACGGCGGTCGCCGACCCGCGGCTCGCCGGCTACCGGATGCTGCCGTACGCCGACCGGATGGACCTCGTGCTCTCCGCGGCGGACCTCGCCGTCTCCCGGGCGGGCGCCTCGACCGTCAGCGAGCTGTCCGCGCTCGGGCTGCCCGCCGTCTACGTCCCGTACGCGGTCGGCAACGGGGAGCAGCGGTTCAACGCGGCCGGAGTCGTCGCCGCCGGCGGTGCGCTCCTCGTGCCCGACGCCGAGTTCACGCCGGAGACCTTCGCTCGCGTCGTCCTCCCGCTCCTCGCCGACCCCGAGCGTGTCGCCCGCATGGCTGCCGCCGCCGGTGGGAACGGCGTGCGGGACGGGGCCGAGCGGATGGCGCGCCTGGCGCGGAGCGTGCTGTCCGGCGACCGCCGCGTAGGGTTCCGCGCATGACGATCAAGCCGGACCTCTCGGTGCCGATCCCGGATCGGCTGGACCGCGTGCACTTCGTCGGCGTCGGCGGGGCCGGCATGAGCGGCATCGCCCGGCTGTTCCTCGCCCGCGGCGCCACCGTCTCCGGATCCGACCGGGGGCGCAACGCGAACACCGACGTGCTCGGGGACCTCGGCGCGACGATCGCGATCGGCCACGACTCCTCCCACGTCGGCGACGTCGACGCGGTCGTCGTGACGAGCGCCCTCTGGCCCGACAACCCCGAGCTCGCCGAGGCGCGGCGGCGCGGCATCCCGGTGCTGCACCGCTCGCAGGCGCTGAAGGCGCTGATCGGCGGCGACCGGCTCGTCTCCGTCGCCGGTGCGCACGGCAAGACGACCTCGACGGGCATGATCGCGACCGCCCTCGAGGGGCTCGGTGCCGACCCGAGCTTCGTCAACGGCGGGGTGATCGCCGACCTCGGTGTCTCGTCACGGATCGGCCGCGGCGACCTGTTCGTGGTGGAGGCCGACGAGTCCGACGGCTCCTTCCTGCTCTACGACACGGCGGTCGCGCTCATCACCAACGTCGACGCGGACCACCTCGACCACTACGGCAGCCCGGAGGCCTTCGACGCGGCGTTCGTCGCCTTCGCCGACGCCGCCCGCGAGCGCGCCGTGATCAGCGCGGACGACGCGGGGGCGCAGCGGGTCGCCGCCCGCATCACCCGCACGCCGATCACCACCTTCGGCGAGTCGGAGGTGGCGGACGTGCGCGTCACCGACATCACCACCGACGGCGGCGCGGCCTGCACCGTCACGGCGGGCGGCGAGTCGGCCCGGATGCGGCTGCGCATCCCCGGACGTCACAACGCGGTGAACGCGACCGGCGCCGTCGCCGTGCTGCTCGCGCTCGGATTCGGGCTGGCCGACAGCGCCGCGGCCGTCGCCCGCTTCGGCGGGTCCGGCCGGCGCTTCGAGCTGAAGGGCATCGTGGACGGTGTGAGCGTCTACGACGACTACGCGCACCACCCCACCGAGGTCGCCGCCGCGCTCGACGCGGCTCGCACCGTGGTCGGCGACGGGCGGATCCTCGCGGTCCACCAGCCCCACCTCTACTCCCGCACCAAGGCGTTCGCGGGCGAGTTCGCGTCGGTGCTCGAGTCCCGGGCGGACCACACCGTCGTGCTCGACGTCGACGGCGCCCGGGAGGACCCGGTGCCCGACGTGACCGGTGAGCTCGTCTCCAGCCGCTTCAGCGAGGCGACCGCGGTCGACTACGTGCCCGACTGGCAGGCGGCCGCGGACCGCGTCGCCGCGATCGCGCGGCCCGGGGACTTCGTGATCACCCTGGGCTGCGGATCCGTCTACCGGATCGTGCCGCAGATCCTCACCGCGCTCGGCGCTCGCGAGGGCGCCGCCCCGCTCCACCGGTGAAGCGACCGGCGCCGCCCGCGCCGCCGCCGTCGTCCGCGGCGCCGGCCGTCGCTGCGTCCACCGGTCCGCTGCCGACGGTGTCCCGCGGCACCCTGCGGGCGGACCGGGCGCGGATCCGGAGCACGAGCCGTGCCCGCCGGCGTGCCGAGGCCGCGGAGGTGCGCCGGTTCACCCGCGACGCCCGTCGGCGGCGCATCGTCGCCGCGGTGGCGGGCGGCTTCCTCGTGGTGTCGGTGGCGACGCCCGTGCTGCTGGCGGTCTCGCCGGCCTTCGCGGTCCGCACGATCACGGTCACCGGCGGCGACGCGGCCCTCGCCGGGCGGGTGCGGTCCGCGCTCTCACCCGAGGTCGGCGTGCCGATCGCCCTGGTCGACGGCGGTGACGTCACGACGCGCATCGCCGCGGTCGCCGGCGTCCGCAGCTTCAGCCTCGCCCGGCTGCCACCCGGCACGCTCGCCGTTCAGGTCGTGCCGCGCACGCCGGTCGCCCAGGTCCGCGCCGGGGCCGCCTACGCCCTCGTCGACGCCGCGGGCGTGACGCTCCGCACCTCGACCGGCCGGATCGCCGGGACGCCGCTCGTCACCGCGACCGCAGGGAGCCGCGCGTTCACCGCGGCGGCCGACGTGATCGAGTCCCTCCCCGCCGCGCTCGCGCCGCGGGTCCGCACGGTGGCGGCGCCCACGCCGGACGCCGTGCGGCTGACCCTCGCGGACGGCCGGCTCGTCCTGTGGGGGAGCGCGGACGACGGCCCGGCGAAGGCCGCGGCGCTGTCGGCGGCGCTGGTGCACGTCGGGAAGTCGGCGCACCGGATCGACGTGTCGGTGCCCGGGTCCGTCGCGGTCGGTTGACCGCCGCGCATCCGGGGCGCCTCCGGCGCGTCGAGACCGCATCCGGCACGATCGCCGCCTACCGTCGGTGCGTGCGGATTCGCGCACTGAACAGGAGTTTCACCCTCAACTAGAGGTTGAAGCCCCGGACGGAAGGCCCTTCGTGACGACGAACCAGAACTATCTCGCCGTGATCAAGGTCGTCGGTGTCGGCGGCGGCGGCGTGAACGCCGTCAACCGGATGATCGAGCTCGGCCTCCGCGGCGTGGAGTTCGTCGCGATCAACACGGATGCCCAGGCCCTGCTCCTCTCGGACGCCGACGTCAAGCTCGACGTCGGCCGCGAGCTCACCCGCGGCCTCGGCGCCGGCGCGGACCCCGAGGTCGGCCGCCGCGCCGCCGAGGACCACGCCGAGGAGATCGAGGAGGCCCTCGCCGGGGCCGACATGGTCTTCGTCACCGCCGGTGAGGGCGGCGGCACGGGCACCGGCGGCGCGCCCGTCGTGGCCCGCATCGCGAAGTCCATCGGCGCGCTCACCATCGGCGTCGTCACCAAGCCGTTCTCCTTCGAGGGCAAGCGCCGTCTCGCGCAGGCCGAGCGGGGCGTCCAGTCCCTCGCCAACGAGGTCGACACGCTCATCGTCGTGCCGAACGACCGGCTCCTCGAGATCAGCGACCGCGGCATCTCCATCGTCGAGGCGTTCCAGACCGCCGACCAGGTGCTCCTCGCCGGCGTCCAGGGAATCACCGACCTGATCACCACCCCCGGCCTCATCAACCTCGACTTCGCCGACGTGAAGAGCGTCATGCAGGGCGCGGGCAGCGCCCTCATGGGCATCGGCTCCGCCCGCGGCGCCGATCGCGCCATCAAGGCCGCCGAGCTCGCCGTCGCCTCCCCGCTGCTCGAGGCCTCGATCGACGGCGCCCACGGCGTGCTCCTGTCGATCCAGGGCGGCTCCAACCTCGGCATCCTCGAGATCAACGACGCGGCCAAGCTCGTGCAGGAGGCCGTGCACCCCGAGGCGAACATCATCTTCGGCGCCGTCATCGACGACACCCTCGGCGACGAGGTGCGCGTCACCGTCATCGCCGCCGGGTTCGACGGCGAGAACATCCGCGACCGCCGCGCCGACGTGCGCCGCAGCAACTTCGTCGACACGCCCCGCACCGGGTCCACCCCGACCGCGGCCGCCGCCGACCAGCACAGCACCGGCTCCCACGAGTGGCAGATCGTCGCCGAGTCCACCACCCTGACCCAGACGAGCGACCTCGACGCCGCCTACGACGACGAGGACGACGACGACCTCGACATCCCGGAGTTCCTCCGCTGAGCCCAGGCCGGCCCCACCCGGCCTCCCGATGCCGAGATCGGCTCGCGGAGGTCGGGGTCCAAGGCTCGTGGCGCAGTTCCGGACGCCCGACCCGCTGCAGAGCGTCTCGAACTGCGCCGCGAGCCGGGTCGGCGGGGCCGCTAGCGTCGACGGCGTGGATGCGGCGGACGGCGACCGGCTCGCGGAGCGGCTCGCCGAGGTGCGGGGCCGCATCGGCGACGCGGCCCGCGACGCCGGCCGCGACCCGGCCGCCATCACGACCGTCGTCGTCACCAAGTTCCAGCCGCTCGACCTCGTCGAGCGGCTCGCCGCCCTCGGCGTCACCGACTTCGGCGAGAGCCGCCACCCCGAGGCCCGCGACAAGGCCGCCGCGCTGCCCGGTGCCACCTGGCACTTCATCGGCCAGCTGCAGTCGAACAAGGCCCGCCAGGTCGCCCGCTACGTCGACACGATCCACTCCGTCGACCGGGAGGCGCTGATCGACGCCCTCGCCGGGTGGACCGGCACCGTGTTCCTCGAGATCGATCTCACCGGCGGCGCCGAGGGTCGCGGGGGAGCGGCCCCCGATCGGGCCGAGGCCCTCGCCGGGCGGATCCTCGCCACCGGCGCCCTGCGTCTCGCCGGTGTGATGGCCGTCGCCCCACCCGGTGAGGAGCCCGCACGCGCCTTCGAGCGGCTCGCCGCCGTGGGCGAGCGGGTGCGCCGCGTCGCGCCCGGCGCCGTCGCCGTCTCCGCCGGCATGTCGGGCGACTACCGGGAGGCGATCCTCGCCGGCGCGACACACCTGCGGATCGGCTCGGCAATCACGGGACCTCGGCCCATGACCCGCTAACCTGCACCTCGGGCGGCACCGCGGGGGGCGTGTGCGTCAGCCCCTGGAGGATTCCATGTCGAACCCCATCCGTAAGTCGATGGTCTGGCTCGGCCTCGCCGATGACCAGTACGAGTACGACGAGCCGGTGGAACCGATCTCGCTCGCACCGGTGTCGCCACGCGCGACCGTCACGCCGCTGCCGAAGCGGCAGGCCGTGAGGAGCCAGGTGCCGGAGATGAACGAGATCCTGACCGTGCACCCGAGGCAGTACCGCGACGCCCAGGGCATCGCGGAGCACTTCCGCGAGGGCACGCCGATCATCATCAACCTCACGCAGATGACCGAGTCGGAGGCGCGACGGCTCGTCGACTTCGCCTCCGGCCTCTCGACGGGGCTGCGTGGGCGGATCGAGCGGGTCACCAGCAAGGTGTTCCTGCTGTCGCCAGAGCACATCGCCGTGTCCGGCGAGGAGCCCGGCGCCGACAGCGAGCTCGACGCCGAGTTCACCGGCTAGACCGTCCGCGTCCGGCGGCCGCCCGCGCGGCCGCCGCGCGGCGTTCCGGGATACTGGATCCCGTGACCGGGACCCAGCGATGAGCCCGTTCGGCCTGATCGGCACCGTGCTCTACTTCGCGCTGCTCGTCTACTTCTTCGCGCTGTGGGCCCGGTTCATCCTCGACCTCGTGCAGGCGTTCAGCGAGAGCTGGCGCCCGCGGGGGGCGGTGCTGGTGCTCGCCGAGACGAGCTTCACGCTCACCGACCCGCCCATCAAGGCGGTGCGGCGCTTCGTGCCGCCGCTGCGCATCGGCGCGTTCTCGCTCGACTTCGGCTTCACGATCGTGATGTTCGCGGTGATCGTGCTGATGTACGTGAGCATCGCCCTGCAGGGGCTCTGACGGGCGTGCACCCCACTTCGGGCGACACGCCAGCGTGGCCCCGACCATCGGCTCCGCGGCCCGGGTAGGCGCTAGCCTGTCGCTCACGCATCCCGTCTCCCGCAGACCATGAAGGTGGACACATGGCCCTAACGCCTGAAGACGTCGTCAACAAGCGCTTCCAGCCGACGAAGTTCCGTGAGGGCTACGACCAGGACGAGGTGGACGACTTCCTCGACGAGGTCGTCGTCGAGCTCCGCCGTCTCGGCCAGGAGAACGAGGACCTCCGTCAGCGCCTCATCGCGAGCGAGTCGCGCATCGCCGAGCTGCAGCGCTCCAACGCGCCGACGACGGGCGAGCAGGCGCAGGCGCCGGCTCCCCAGCAGCAGCTCAGCTACCCGACCGCGCAGGTCGACGTCGGCGCGGTCGACCCGTCGAACACGAACAACCTGCTGCAGCTCGCGCGCCGGCTCCACGAGGAGCACGTCCGCGAGGGCGTCGAGAAGCGCGACGCGCTCATCGCCGAGGGTCACGCGACCGCCGCCCGCGTCGTCGCCGACGCCGAGGCCAAGCAGCGCCAGCAGCTCAACTCGCTCGATCAGGAGCGCGCGCTGCTCGAGCACCGGATCGACGAGCTCCGCACCTTCGAGCGCGAGTACCGCCAGAAGCTGAAGAGCTACATCGAGGGCCAGCTCCGCGAGCTCGACTCGTCCAACATCGTGAACACCGGCTCGTACGGCAACCTCGGGCTCTCCGCGCCGCCGAGCTTCCAGGGCTTTGGCGGGAACTGACCCCACCCACGACAGGGCGCTGCCGGCGACGGCGGCGCCCTCGTCTGTGCAGGTGGCCCCGCGGCGCCGCTCGCCGGTCGCGGTGTTCGGTGTCCTCGTGGCGGTGGCCGCAGCCGTGCTGCTCCTCGATCAGCTCGCGAAGGCCTGGGTCATCGCGTCGCTGCCCTCCGACATCCCGCGGCCGATCCTCGGCTCGCTGCTCGTGTTCCGGTACGTGCGCAACTCCGGGGCGGCGTTCTCGCTCGCGACGGGCTCGACCTGGGTGTTCTCGATCATCGCTGCTGCGGTCGTCGTCTTCCTGATCTGGTTCGCGCGACGGATCCGGTCCCTGGCGTGGGCCGCACTCTTCGGGCTGCTGCTCGGCGGCACGCTCGGGAACCTGACGGACCGCCTGTTCCGGGCGCCCGGCTTCGGCGTCGGCCGCGTCGTGGACTTCATCCAGATCCCGCTGCTGCCCGCGATCTTCAACCTCGCGGACTCCGCGATCGTCACCAGCATGGTGCTGTTCGTGCTGCTCACCCTGCGGGGCACCGGCCTCGACGGCGCGCGGCACGGCGGGGCGCCGAAGGGCTGACGTGCCCGAGCGGATGCTGCCCGTCCCCGACGGGCTCGTCGGGGAGCGGGTCGACGCCGGAGTCGCCAAGCTGCTCGGCATCTCCCGCACGCGGGTCGCCGCGATCGCCGACGCCGGCGGCATCGAGCTCGACTTCCGGCCGGCCGGGCGCGCCGATCGGCTCCCCGCCGGAGCGGTCCTGTCCGTGCGGTGGGAGGAGGAGCGCACCGACGCGCCGCCCGAGGCGATCCGCGTGCCCGGCATGCGCGTGGCGTACGAGGACGACGACATCGTGGTCGTCGACAAGCCGGCAGGCGTGGCCGCGCACCCCTCGCCGGGCTGGACCGGCACCACGGTGGTCGGCGGACTCGCCGCCGCCGGCGTCCGCGTCAGCACCTCGGGCGCGGCCGAGCGGGCCGGGGTCGTGCACCGGCTCGACGCGGGCACGAGCGGACTCATGGTCGTCGCGAAGAGCGAGCACGCCTACACGGTGCTGAAGCGCGCCTTCAAGGAGCGCACCGTCGAGAAGCGCTACCTCGCACTCGCGCAGGGACACCCGGACCCCACGGCGGGCACCATCGACGCGCCCATCGGGCGCCATCCGAGGGTCGACTACCGCTTCGCGGTCGTCGCGGACGGCCGCCCGTCCGTCACGCACTACGAGACCGTCGAGGCGTTCCGTGCCGCCACCCTGCTCGACGTGCACCTCGAGACCGGGCGCACCCACCAGATCCGGGTCCACTTCGCGCACCTCCGGCACCCGCTGGTGGGCGACACGACGTACGGGGCCGATCCCGTGCTCGCCGCCCGCCTCGGCCTCACGCGCCAATGGCTGCACGCCGTCCGCCTCGGGTTCGCCCACCCGGCGACGGGCGGGTGGGTCGAGTTCGAGAGCCCCCTGCCTGACGACCTCGCGATCGCGCTCGAGCGCCTCGCCGGATGACCGCGCCGGCGCCGAACAGACGGACCCGCGACGCGATCAGGGGACTCTGCCACCGTCGGTGGTGCCCGTTAGCCTCAGGGCTCCGATGAGCGCATCCGACAGCTTCGTCCACCTCCACGTGCACTCCGAGTACTCGATGCTCGACGGCGCCGCACGTCTCGGCGACATGCTCGCCGAGGCCTCGAAGCAGGGCATGCCGGCGATCGCGATCACCGACCACGGCAACACGTTCGGCGCGTTCGACTTCTGGAAGCAGTCGCAGGCGCACGGCGTCAAGGCGATCATCGGCACCGAGGCGTACGTCACGCCCGGCACCCATCGCGCCGACAAGACCCGGGTGCGCTGGGGCGGCGGCGGCGAGGACGACGTGTCGGGCTCCGGTGCCTACACGCACATGACGATCCTCGCGGAGAACACGACCGGCCTCCACAACCTGTTCCGGCTGTCCTCCCGCGCCTCGATCGAGGGCTACTACTTCAAGCCGCGCATGGACCGCGAGCTGCTGCACGAGTACCACGAGGGCCTCATCGCCACCACCGGCTGCCCCGGCGGCGAGGTGCAGACCCGCCTCCGGCTCGGCCAGTGGGACGAGGCGCTGGCCGCCGCGGCCGAGTTCCGCGACATCTTCGGCCGCGACAACTACTTCGTCGAGCTGATGGACCACGGCATCGCCGTGGAGCGGCGGGTTCAGGACGACCTGCGGCGCATCGCGAAGGAGCTGGCGCTGCCCGTCGTCGCGACCAACGACCTGCACTACACGCACGCGTCGGATGCGACGAGCCACGCCGCGCTGCTCTGCGTGCAGTCCGGTTCCACGCTCGACGACCCGAACCGCTTCAAGTTCGACGGGGACGAGTACTACCTGAAGTCCGCCGCCGAGATGCGGCAGATCTTCCGCGAGACGCCCGAGGCGTGCGACAACACGCTGCTCATCGCCGAGCGGTGCGAGATCGACTTCGACACCTCCGCGAACTACATGCCCCGGTTCCCGGTGCCCGAGGGGGAGACCGAGGACTCCTGGTTCATCAAGGAGGTCGACACGGGGCTCGAGCTGCGGTACCCCGACGGGATCCCCGACGCCGTTCGGGAGCGCGCGGAGTACGAGAAGCAGGTCATCGTGCAGATGGGGTTCCCCGGCTACTTCCTCGTCGTCGCCGACTTCATCAACTGGTCCAAGGACCACGGCATCCGCGTGGGCCCGGGCCGTGGCTCCGGCGCCGGCTCCATGGCGGCGTACGCGATGAAGATCACCGACCTCGATCCGCTGCGGCACGGGCTGATCTTCGAGCGGTTCCTGAACCCCGACCGCGTCTCCATGCCCGACTTCGACGTGGACTTCGACGAGCGCCGCCGCGGCGAGGTCATCCGCTACGTCACCGAGAAGTACGGCGACGACCGCGTCTCCCAGATCGTCACCTACGGCACGATCAAGGCGAAGCAGGCGCTGAAGGACTCCTCGCGCGTGCTCGGCTTCCCGTTCGGGATGGGGGAGAAGCTCACCAAGGCGATGCCGCCCGCGATCATGGGCAAGGACATCTCGCTGTCCGGCATCTTCGACCCGGCCGACAAGCGCTACAAGGAGGCCGGCGACATCCGCGCGGTCGTCGAGAGCGACCCCGACGCGAAGACCGTCTTCGAGACGGCGCTCGGCCTCGAGGGCCTGAAGCGGCAGTGGGGCGTGCACGCCGCCGGCGTCATCATGTCGAGCGATCCGCTCGTCGACATCATCCCGATCATGAAGCGGGAGCAGGACGGCCAGATCGTCACGCAGTTCGACTACCCCGCGTGCGAGGCGCTCGGCCTGATCAAGATGGACTTCCTGGGGCTGCGCAACCTCACGATCATCGACGACGCCCTCGACAACATCCAGACGAACCGGGGCCACCGCCCCGTGCTCGAGGAGCTGGCGCTCGAGGACGAGGCCACCTACAAGCTGCTCGCCGCGGGCGACACGCTCGGCGTCTTCCAGTTCGACGGCGGGCCGATGCGCGCCCTGCTGCGACTGATGAAGCCCGACAACTTCGAGGACATCTCCGCGGTCGGCGCGCTCTACCGGCCGGGGCCGATGGGGGCCGGCTCCCACACGAACTACGCGCTGCGCAAGAACGGGCTCCAGGAGATCGTGCCGGTCCACCCGGAGCTCGCCGAGCCCCTCAAGGAGGTGCTCGGCACGACCTACGGCCTGATCGTGTACCAGGAGCAGGTCATGGCCATCGCGCTGACCCTCGCCGGGTACTCGCTCGGCCAGGCCGACCTGCTCCGGCGTGCGATGGGCAAGAAGAAGAAGTCCGAGCTGGACAAGCAGTTCGCAGGCTTCAAGGCCGGCATGAACGAGCGCGGCTACTCGGACGACGCCGTGCAGACGCTGTGGGACATCCTGCTGCCGTTCTCCGACTACGCCTTCAACAAGGCGCATTCGGCCGCCTACGGCGTGCTCTCCTACTGGACCGCGTACCTGAAGGCCCACTACCCGGCCGAGTACATGGCGGCGCTGCTCACCTCCGTGGGCGACGCGCGCGACAAGCTCGCCGTGTACCTGAACGAGTGCCGCCGGATGAAGATCCGGGTGCTGCCGCCCGACGTCAACGAGTCGATCGGCTACTTCGCCGCCGTCGGCGAGGACATCCGCTTCGGCATGGGCGCCGTGCGCAACGTGGGCTTCGCCGTCGTCGACCAGATCCGGGCCGCCCGCGAGAAGGAGGGGCGCTTCACCTCCTTCCACGACTTCCTCCGCAAGGTGCCGCTCGGCGTCGCGAACAAGCGCACGGTCGAGTCGCTGATCAAGGCCGGCGCCTTCGACTCGCAGGGCGCGACCCGCCGCGCCCTGCTGGAGATCCACGAGGACTCGGTCGACGCCGCCGTCTCCATGAAGCGCAACGAGGCCAACGGCCAGATCGACCTCTTCGGGGGACTCTTCGAGTTCGACGAGGAGCCCGACCGGGTGCCCGACCGTCCGGAGTGGTCGAAGAAGGAGAAGCTCGCGTTCGAGCGCGAGATGCTCGGCCTCTACGTGTCCGACCATCCCCTCGCCGGCCTGGAGACCCACCTCGCGAAGCACGCGTCCGTGTCGATCGCCGAGCTGCTCTCACTGGAGACGCCGCCGGACGGCGAGCAGGTCACCCTGGCGGGACTCGTCACCGAGGTGCAGCACCGCGTCGCCCGCAACTCGGGCAACCAGTACGGCATCGTGCAGATCGAGGACTTCGGCGGCTCGGTCAGCGTGATGTTCCTCGGCAAGGCGTACCAGGAGTTCGCGCCCGCCCTCGTCGCCGACAGCGTCGTCGTCGTGCGGGGCCGGGTCTCGGCGCGCGACGACGGGATCAACATCCACGCCAACAGCGTGTTCGCCCCCGACATCGGCACGAGCGGCGGCGGTGGCCCGCTCACGATCACCCTGCCCGACCACCGCGCCACCACCGAGGTCGTGAAGGCGCTGAACGACGTGCTCATCCGGCACTCCGGCGACACCGAGGTGCGCCTGCGGCTCACCCGCGGCGGCACGGCCCGCGTCTTCGAGATCCCGTTCCCCGTCGAGGTCACCGCCGACCTCTACGGGGAGTTGAAGAGCCTGCTCGGGCCCGCCTGCTTGTAGGTCGTGGGCGGTCCGGCGGGGCGCGCGCGTGCGCCCCGCCTCCCGACCCGGCATCGGCTGCACCTCTCGGTCGCCGTCGGTAGGCTCGGCCGACGTGCTCAGGACAATCGACCTCCGCGGTCGCACCCTCGATCCCGGAACGCTGGCGGGACTGCTGCCGCGCGGCGGGACGGATGCCGGCACGGCCCAGGCCGCCGTCGCGCCGCTGATCGAGGACGTCCGCCTGCGTGGCGCCGAAGCCCTGCTCGAGCAGGCGGACCGCTTCGACGGCGGCCGCCCGCCGGCGCTCCGCGTGCCCGTGAGCGAGATCCGTGCGGCTGTCGACGCGTTGCCGTCGGCCGTCCGCACCGCGCTCGAGGTCGCGATCGAGCGCGTCCGCGCCGCGAGCCGCACCCAGCTGCCTCAGCCGGCCGAGACGCGCCTCGGCACCGGAGCGGTCGTGCGCCAGCGGTGGCAACCGGTCCAGCGCGTCGGCCTCTACGTCCCCGGAGGCAAGGCGGTCTACCCGTCGAGCGTGGTGATGAACGTCGTGCCCGCCCAGGTGGCCGGGGTGCGCGGGATCGTCGTCGCCTCGCCGGGACAGCGCGCGTTCGGCGGCCACGTGCACCCCGTGATCCTCGGCGCCGCAGGCCTGCTCGGCGTCGACGAGGTCGTCGCCATGGGCGGCGCCGGGGCGATCGCCGCCTTCGCCTTCGGTGTGCCCCAGATCGGGCTGGCCCCGGTCGACGTGGTCACCGGCCCCGGCAACGTCTTCGTCGCCGCCGCCAAGCGTGCCCTCGCCGGCCGCATCGGGATCGACTCCGAGGCCGGGCCGACCGAGATCCTCGTCGTCGCCGATGCCGCTGCCGACCCGGACCTCGTGGCCGCCGACCTGGTCAGCCAGGCCGAGCACGACGAGCTGGCGGCGGCGGTGCTCGTCACCGACTCCGCCGAGCTGGCGGCCGCCGTCGACACGGCCGTCCGCCGGCGCGCGGCCACGACGACGCACGCCGCCAGGGTCGAGGCCGCCCTCACCGGCGCGCAGTCGGCCGTCGTGCTCGTGGACGACCTGGATGCGGCCGTCGCGGTGAGCAACGGCTACGCCCCCGAGCACCTCGAGGTGCAGACCGCCGACCCCGCCGCCCTCGTGCCGCGACTGACGGAGGCCGGGGCGGTCTTCATCGGCGCCGCGACGCCGGTCAGCCTCGGGGACTACCTGGCCGGCTCCAACCACGTCCTGCCGACCGGAGGCACGGCGCGCTTCTCCTCCGGCCTCTCCGTCCGGCCGTTCCTCCGGTCGCAGCAGGTCGTCGAGTACGACCTCGACGCGCTCCGCGAGTCGCGGCCGCACGTCCGGGTGCTCGCCGACGCCGAGGCGCTGCCCGCCCACGGCGACGCGGTCGACGCACGGTTCCCCTGATCCGCTCACCCTTGGCTGCGAATTACAACGGTGCAATTCGGCGCTGACACAGCTCCTCAGCACGGGTAGCATTCGAGGGACATGTTCTGCCCCTTCTGCCGCAACCCGGACACCAGGGTCGTCGACTCCCGCGTGAGCGACGACGGTCTCGCCATCCGCCGGCGCCGCCAGTGCCCGAACTGCCACCGCCGCTTCTCGACCACCGAGACGGCGAGCCTCAGCGTGATCAAGCGGAACGGGGTGCTGGAGCCGTTCAGCCGGGACAAGGTGGTCGCCGGCGTGAAGAAGGCGTGCCAGGGCCGCCCCGTCACCGAGGGCGACCTCGCGCAGCTCGCGCAGCGGGTCGAGGAGACCATCCGCGCCACGGGCGCCAGCCAGATCGACGCGAACGACATCGGCCTGGCGGTGCTGCCGCCGCTCCGGGAGCTGGACGAGGTCGCGTACCTGCGCTTCGCGAGCGTCTACCAGGGGTTCTCCTCACTGGAGGACTTCGAGGCGGCCATCACGCTGCTGCGGATGGAGAACTCCTCGCCGGCGCCCGGCGCCTGAGCGACGTGAACCTGCTCGAGCGGCTCTACCGGCCGCTCTTCTCCACGGTGCTCGTGCGCCTCGATGCGGAGACCGCGCATCACGTCGCGATGCTCGTCATCCGGGCCCTCGGCGCCTCGCCCGCGGTCGCGCGCCTCGTCCGTCGGCGCACCGTCGCCCGCGGCACGCGGGTGCGTGCACTCGGCCTCGTGTTCCCCACGCCGTTCGGGCTCGCCGCCGGCTTCGACAAGAACGCCGTCGGCGTGCGCGGGCTGGGCGCGCTCGGGTTCGGCCACGTGGAGATCGGCACCGTCACGGCGCTGCCCCAGCCCGGCAACCCGCGCCCGCGCCTGTTCCGGCTCCCGGCCGATGCGGCCCTCGTCAACCGGATGGGCTTCAACAACGAGGGCGCGGAGGCGGTCGCGGCGCGGCTCGCCCGGCTGCGCCGTCAGGGCGGGCTGCCGATCGTCGGGGTGAACATCGGCAAGAGCAGGGCGGTGTCGGTCGACGACGCGATCGACGACTACCGCGTGAGCGCGCGCCTGCTCGCACCGCACGCCGACTACCTGGTCGTGAACGTCAGCTCGCCGAACACCCCTGGGCTGCGGGGACTCCAGGAGCTGGACCGCCTCGAGCCGCTGCTGACGGCCGTCCGGTCCGAGGCGCAGGGCACGCCCCTGCTCGTGAAGATCGCGCCGGATCTCGAGGACGATGCGATCCGCCGGATCGCCGATCTGGTCGTCCGACTCGACCTCGCGGGCGTCGTCGCCACCAACACCACGATCGGCCGGCGGGGGCTTTCGACGCCCTCCGGCGAGGTCCGGGCGATGGGGGAGGGCGGCCTCTCCGGCGAGCCGCTGAAGACGAGGTCCCTCGAGGTGCTGCGGGTCCTCCGGGCTGCGCTTCCGCCGGGGCGGTGCCTCATCAGCGTCGGGGGCGTCACGACCGCGGACGACGTCCGCGAACGCCTCGAGCTCGGCGCCGACCTCGTGCAGGGCTACACCGGGTTCCTGTACCGAGGGCCCGGCTGGGCGAACGACCTCGCCGGGTCGCCCCGCGGCTAGCCCCGGTACTCGATCCTGTCGCCGCGCTTCACCTGCGGCTTCGGGGTGCGGAGGCTGCGGAACTGAGCCGCACGCATCACCGTGTAGAGGTTGAGGCCCCGGTCGACCTTGTCCTTGCCGCCGAGCCGGGCCGCGAGCTTGCGGCGGACGCTCCAGGCGACGAGCAGGGCGTCGAGGATCGTCAGGGCGAGCACGCCGTACAGCACGAACTCGAGGTAGACCTGGATCCCCACCGGCGTCACGAAGGTGCCGATGAAGAAGACGATGAAGATCGGGATCAGGAACTCGCCGATCGTCCACCTGGCGTCGACCGCGTCACGCACGAACCGGCGCTGCGGGCCCTTGTCGCGGGCGGGGAGGTAGCGCTCCTCGCCCCGGGCCATGCCCACCCGGACCCGCTCCCGCTCCGCGGCGGCCGCCGTCCGGGAGGTGCGCTGCGCCTGCTTGCGGTCCGTGGGCACGAGCGGCCGGCGCCGGGCCTGCTCCGCCTCCCGGCGCGACGGCGTCGCGCGGCCCTTGCCGGACCCCTGCGGCACGGGTACGACGGGCTCGGCGGGTGCCTTCTTGGCCACGGTGCCTCCTCGAAACGATCGCCAATAGCCTACCCGCATGGCTCCCGACGATCCGGCGGTGCGCGACGCCGTCGGCACCGGCTTCCCCGCGGCGATCGCGGCCCTCGGCTCCCTCGTGCGGATCCCGTCGGTCGCGTTCCCCGGATTCCCTCCGGAGGAGGTGCAGCGCAGCGCCGAGGCGGTGGCCGATCTCGTCCGGGCGACCGGCCTCTTCGAGCGTGTCGGGGTGCACCGTGCCGCAGCGGCCGACGGGGTGCTCGGCAACCCGGCGGTGCTGGCGGTCCGGCGAGCGGCGCCGGGACGGCCGACCGTGCTGCTCTACGCCCACCACGACGTGCAGCCGACCGGGCCGGAGGAGGGCTGGGACAGCCCGCCGTTCGAGCCCACCCTGGTGGGTGAGCGGCTCCACGGCCGCGGCGCCTCGGACGACAAGGCCGGCGTGGTCACCCATCTCGCCGCGGTGACCGCGGCCGCGGCGGCGCTCGGCGACCGCCTCGAGGCCGGGATCGCGCTCTTCGTCGAGGGGGAGGAGGAGGCCGGCTCCCGCTCGTTCGCGGCGTTCCTCGCCGAGCACCGCGAGGCGCTGGCCGCGGATGTGATCGTCGTCGCCGACTCGGACAACCTCGACGTCCACACCCCTGCCCTCACCGCCAGCCTCCGCGGCAAC
>NZ_JAODBE010000194.1 GCF_025463795.1 Amnibacterium sp. | reverse complement strand
CGTATCCGCCGGAGCGCCGGCAGCCGGGCGGACGGCCCGAAGCGGTCGCGGTGCGTGCCGCGGCGCGGGCCGACGCAGCCGCGGGACCACGGGCCACGGCGACGGCACCGTTCATAGGAACCGTATGGACGCGCCATGGCCGACGTACCGGGTCGAGGCGTCTCATGGTCCCCATGAACGAACACGAGGCACCCGACGCGGACGGCGTCGAGATCCACCGGCCGTCCCCCGCGGACGGCGCTTCCCCTGACGTCTTCACCCGGCACGCCGACGAGGCCGAGGCGGACGCCCTCCCCGAAGAGACCCAGGTCGCCCCGACGGAACCGAAGCATTCCCGCGCCACCCGCATCCTCGGATTCGGCGCCGCGGCGGTCGTGCTGCTCGGCATCGGCGCGGGTGGCGGCGCGATCGCCGCCGAGCGGCTGCAGACCGCCCAGCAGCCGACGGCCGCGACGAACGGCTTCGGCCAGTCCTCGACCGGATCCTCGGGATCGTCGTCCTCCGGGTCCTCCGGGTCCTCCGGGACCAGCGGCGGCTTCGGCCCCGGGAACGGCACCTTCGGCGGCTTCGGCTCGCAGGGCGGCTCCAGCTCAGGCTCGGGCTCGACCGGCACCGGCACCGGCACCACGGCGACGGCGGCCCAGCAGGTCGGCGTCGTCACGGTCGTCTCGACGCTCGGCTACGAGTCGGGCGAGGCCGCCGGGACGGGTATCGTCCTGACCGCGAACGGCGAGATCCTCACGAACAACCACGTGATCGACGGTTCCACCTCGGTCCGGGTGACGGTCGAATCCACCGGGAAGACGTACACCGGGAGCGTCGTGGGCACGGACGCCACCGACGACATCGCGGTGCTGCAGCTGAAGGGCGCCTCGGGGCTGTCCACCGCGAAGCTCGCCACCTCGGCAGCCGCGGTCGGCGACCCGGTCACGGCCGTGGGCAACGCCGGCGGCACCGGCACCCTGTCGGCGGCGAGCGGCAGCGTCACCGACCTCGGGCAGTCCATCACCACGCAGGCGGAGGGCGCATCCGCCTCCGAGTCGCTCACCGGCCTCATCGAGACGAACGCGGACGTCGTCTCCGGCGACTCGGGCGGCCCCCTGCAGAACAGCTCCGGCCAGGTCGTGGGCATCGACACCGCGGCGAGCGCCGGCGCCTCCGCCGTGACCGGCTTCGCCATCCCGATCAGAACGGCGGTGCGGGTCGCGGGCGAGATCACCGCCGGCAGCACGAGCAGCGACATCACGCTCGGTCTGCCCGCCTTCCTGGGCATCGGTGTCTCCGCCGCGGCCACGGTCGGGGGCGCGGGCGTCAGCCAGGTGATCGACGGCACCCCGGCTGCATCCGCCGGCCTCGCGGTCGGTGACGTGATCACGGCGGTGAACGGCAGGACCGTCGACTCCGCGTCGACGCTCACGTCACTGCTCCACTCCTACTCCCCCGGCGACGCCGTCTCGGTGACGTACTCCGACACCAGCGGCTCGTCGCACACCGTGCACGTGACGCTCATCGCCGGCCCCGCCGACTGATGACGGACGGGAGGACGGCCGCCCAGGGCCCCGCGGAGGCGAGGCGCTGGGCGGCGGACCATTCGGCGGCGCTGCTCGGCCGGCCCCTGGCGGAGGCCGAGGCAGCGGCCGCGACCGCAGGCCTGCGGGTGAAGGTGCTCCGACCCACCGGCTGGACCACGCTCGAGTTCGGCACCGGACGGATCACCCTCCGCGTCGACGAGGACGACCGGGTCACAGAGGCGCGCGCCGGCTGAGCGGGCGCTGGTCCTACTTCGTGGTGAGCACGCCCTGGATGGTGCGGCGCACGCCGTACGAGTTGTAGGCCGTGATGAAGATCCCGTACTGGCTCCGCCGCTTCAGGCGGGTGATCTCCGCGCTGCGCACGGAAGCCGAACAGGTGTGATCACCTCCTCCGCCGGGCCTCGGCGGTCCGGACCTCGAGCCGGTCCGCCTCCGCGAGCGCCTCCGCGAGCGCCTCCGCCAACCGGGCGTCGGCGTCCGGCGAGCCATGACGGCTCCACTCGGGGGAACGAGGAGGAGTCCGGACCGTGTCCCCGGGGCCTGCGACGATCGAAGCATGAGCACCTCCGCCCGGGGCTACGGACCCGACCACGACACCGGGCTGTCGCTCGGCCTCCACCACGTGATGCTGGCCATCCCGCGCGGAGCGGAGGACCTGATGCGCCCCTTCTACCTGGAGGTGCTCGGGATGGCGGAGATCGTGAAGCCGCCGGTCCTCGCCGCGCGCGGCGGGTTGTGGGTGCGCGGCGACGGCCTCGAGATCCACCTGGGCGTCGAGGACGACTTCCGGCCGGCGCGGAAGGCGCATCCCGGCATCCGGGTCGGCGATCTCGACGTCCTCGCACGGCGGTTCGAGGAGCACGGCGTGGCGGTGCGCTGGGATCCGGAGGCCTTCCCCGGCCATCGCCGATTCTACGCGGACGACCCGGCGGGCAACCGGCTGGAGTTCCTGCAGCCGGATCCGGCGATCCCCTCCTGGTAGGCAACCCGGAGCGAGCCCGCAGCGGTGGGGCGTACGGTCTGGACCGGCAGCAGAGGACGCGCGTGCACGCTGCGTGCGACCTGAGATCGATTCGACCGATGGAGCCCCGGTGACCTCGACGACCCCCACCGACACGACCGGCACGAGCGGCCCGGTCGACCCCACGACGACCGACGCCTGGTCGGCCCTCGCCCGCATCCAGCAGAGCTTCTCGCCCGATCTGCGCGGCTGGTTCGCCGAGGACCCGGGCCGCGCGGAGCGGTACACGTTCCAGGCGGCCGATCTCACGGTCGACCTCTCCAAGAACCTCCTCACCGACGAGATCCTGCAGGCGCTGCTGCAGCTCGCGCACGACGTCGACATCCCCGGCCGCTACCGCGCGATGATCACCGGCGAGCACATCAACGTGACCGAGGACCGCGCCGTGCTGCACACCGCGCTGCGACGGCCATCGTCGGGCGACGTGGAGCCCCCGCGGCCGTTCACCGTCGATGGGCAGAACGTCGATCAGGACGTGCAGAACGTGCTGGCCAAGATGGGCCGGTTCGCGAACGCCGTCCGCTCCGGCGCCTGGACCGGTGTCACCGGCAAGCGGGTCGCGACCGTCGTGAACATCGGCATCGGCGGATCCGACCTCGGTCCCGTGATGGACTACGAGGCCCTGAAGCCGTACGTGCAGGAGGGGCTCGAGGTCCGCTTCGTCTCGAACATCGACCCCTCGGACGTGTACGAGAAGACGCACGACCTCGATCCGGAGACGACGCTGTTCATCGTCGCGTCGAAGACCTTCGGCACCCTCGAGACGCTGACCAACGCACGGCTCGCCCGGCAGTGGCTCTGGGACGGGCTGGCGAAGGCCGGCGCGATCGAGGACTCGGACGAGTCGCGCACCGGGGCGGTCAGCAAGCACTTCGTCGCGGTCTCCACCGCGCTCGACAAGGTGCAGGCGTTCGGCATCGACCCCGACAACGCGTTCGGCTTCTGGGACTGGGTCGGCGGCCGCTACTCCGTCGACTCCGCCATCGGCACCTCCGTGGCGATCGCGATCGGCCCCGACCGGTTCGCGGAGTTCCTCGCGGGCTTCCACGCCATCGACGAGCACATGCGCACCGCGCCGCTCGAGCACAACGTGCCCGTGCTGATGGGCTTGCTGAACGTCTGGTACACGAACTTCCTCGACGCGCAGACGCACGCCGTGCTGCCGTACACGCAGTACCTGCACCGCTTCCCCGCCTACCTCCAGCAGCTGACGATGGAGTCGAACGGCAAGTCGGTGCGCTGGGACGGCTCCCCCGTCGTCACCGACACCGGCGAGGTGTTCTGGGGCGAGCCGGGCACGAACGGGCAGCACGCGTTCTACCAGTTGATCCACCAGGGCACCCGGCTCATCCCGGCGGACTTCATCACGGTCGCGAACCCGCCGCATCCGCTGAAGGACGAGGTGGGCGACGGCGGAGCCGTGCAGCCGGGGGCCGACGTGCACGCGCTCTTCCTCGCGAACTTCTTCGCGCAGACGAAGGCGCTCGCGTTCGGCAAGACGGCCGACGAGGTGCGCGCCGAGGGCACGGCCGAGAAGGTCGTCACCGCGCGGGTCTTCAGCGGCAACCGGCCCACGACGTCGATCCTCGCCCCGGCGCTCACGCCGTCGGTGGTGGGCCAGCTGATCGCACTCTACGAGCACATCGTCTTCACCGAGGGCACCGTCTGGGGCATCGACTCGTTCGATCAGTGGGGTGTCGAGCTCGGCAAGAAGCTCGCGCAGGAGATCACCCCGGCCGTCACCGGCGACGCGGATGCGCTCGAGCAGCAGGACCCGTCCACGAAGTCACTCATCCGCCGCTACCTGGAGCTGCGCGAGTAGCTCGCCCGGCCCGGATCCGGGCGGGTTCCGACATTCCGGGCGTCGTTCCACGCCCGCTTCGTCGGAAGTCGCCCGGTTCGGTGCGGGCAGGGGGCTGCGGCCAGGGATGATGCTGGTCGGGCTGACAGGATTTGAACCTGCGACCCCGTGACCCCCAGTCACGTGCGCTACCAAACTGCGCCACAGCCCGTGGCGGCGCGCGACGGGTGGAGCCGTCGCGAGCCTCCGACAGTGTAGCCGGGCCGAGGGGTCGCCTCCGACGGGTCCATCGCCGAAGTGGTCGGATCCGCGGCGCGGTTCGGGACGCTTCGCCGGGGTCGCGGCGTCTCGAAGTGCGCCGCGAGCCGGCGGCCGCCCCTCGGCGATGAACCGCCGCGGCCGTTCCTTCGTCGTTCCGGGTGACGACGTGGCGGCCGAGGGCGATCGGATGGACCGAGTGCTCCGAATTCCTCCCGTCCGACGGGAGAGGGATGCTCCGATGAAGGTGCTGGTGGCGACGCGGCGGTCGCAGGGTGCTCGCCGGCTCGACTTCGACGACTGCGTCGAGGGCGAGCTGGTCTGGATCGCCACGCCGTGCGGACGGGGGCTCGCGCCCGATCACTCCTACTGCAGCTGCTCGATCACCTTCGTGGGGGTCGCGTCCTTCGGCATGACCACCACCGCGATGGTCACGGACCTCGAGGCCATGACGCCCGAACGGTACGAGGAGTCCCTGGCCGACGCCCTGCACTGCGTGCGAGGACTCGACGGCCACGTCGCGGAGACCGCGGCCGGCCTCGCCGGCGTCGCGGAGGTGCTTCCGGTCGGCACGGTCCTCGAGCGCTTCAACAGCTGGTTGCAACCCCGGTTCGACCCGGAGACCTCGGCCCTGAACCCGTCGATCCTCGACCTGCCGGAACTGCACGACTGAGAGCACACTGGGGCCGTGACGGACGCCACCACGGTCGCGATCTCCGGCGGGGGCCCCGCCGGGGTGATGCTCGGCCTGCTGCTCGCCCGCCAGGGCGTCGAGGTCACCGTGCTCGAGAAGCACGCCGACTTCCTCCGCGACTTCCGCGGCGACACCGTGCATCCGTCGACGCAGGTGATCCTCGACCAGCTCGGCCTGCTGCCCGAGTTCGACCGGATCGCGCGCGGCCGGATGCGGGCGATCGACTTCCGCACCACGGACGGTCCGCTCGTGCACCAGCCGCTCGACGAGGTGAACCCGCGCCACCCGTTCCACGAGGTCGCCCTCGCCCCGCAGTGGGACCTGCTCGACCTGCTCGTGCGGCA
>NZ_JAODBE010000166.1 GCF_025463795.1 Amnibacterium sp. | reverse complement strand
CCGCCCGTCCCCGTGGCGGCCGTGGTGGATCTGGTGCTCCTGGTCGTCTTCGTGCTGCTCGGCCGGTCGAGCCACGGCGAGCGACTCAGCCCCGGCGGCTTCGCCACGACGTTCTGGCCGTTCCTCGTGGGCCTCGCCGCCGGCTGGGGCGCCGCCCGAGCGTGGCGGCGCCCGATGGCGATCGGCGGCACCGGGCTCGTCGTCTGGGTCGTCACCGTGGTCGTCGGGCTGCTGCTGCGGCTCGTCTCGGGCCAGGGCGCCCCGTTCGCGTTCGTGGTCGTCGCGAGCATCGTGCTCGGTGCGTTCCTCATCGGCTGGCGGGTGCTCCTCGTCGCGCTCGACCGCCGCTCGACGCGCCCGTCCTACCGGGGCAGCCGCCCCCGCTGAGCGCGCACGCCCTGCCGGCGTCCCGGTCTCGCCCGTTCGCGCCGCATCTCGGTCTCAGGGCCGGATGCGCGTGAGTCCCCAGCTCGTCACCCACTGGTCGCCGGGATCGAGTCGGCGCAGGCCGCGCCCGGAGTTGAGGGCGTCGGCGGCGCACGTCATGGGCTCGATCGCGACGGCGGAGATCCGGCCGTCGTCCGTCTCGTAGATGTCGGTCGTGAACACCTGCGTGTAGGCGAAGTCGGGCTCGCCCCACAGCTCGACGCCGGAGCCGTCCGGCGCCGTGAGGCGGTGCCGGACGAGTCCCCCGGCGAGCGCGATGCCGGTGTAGCCCTGGTCGAGGGTGACGCCGGCGAGCCGCTTGCCGGCGCGCAGATCGAGGTCCGTGCCCTCGACCGGCTGCTCCCCCACAGGGATCTTCGCGTCGTCCGCGATGATCGCCGTCGACGCGACGACGGTGACGGTCAGCTCCTCGAAGGGGGTGTCGCCGACGCGGAGGTACGGATGCACGCCGATGCCGACCGGCGCAGGCGCGTCGCCGGCGTTGTGGATGCCGTGCGTCACCGTGAGGCCTTCGGCGCCGAGCTCGAACCGGACCGAGGTGTCGAGGTGGAACGGGTAGCCGTGCTGCGGGAAGACGGGAGCCGACAGCGTGATCGCCGCTTCGCTGCGGTCGGTCACGCGGTAGCCGGTGTTGCGGAGGAGCCCGTGCGTCGCGTTGCCGCGGGCCGGCTCCGTGAGGTCGAGCTGCTGCTCGGCGCCGTCCAGGGCCCAGCGGCCGCCGCGCACGCGGTTCGGCCACGGCACGAGGGTGATGCCGGAGGCCTGCGACGGCAGCGCGCCCGCGCCGTAGTCCTGCACGAGGCGCACCCCGTCGACGACGAGCTCCCGCAGGCTCGCCGCCAGCTCGGCGACGGTCGCCGTCACCGCGCCGCTGTCGAGGGTCAGGACGAACTGCTCACCGGTCGCCGGATCTGCCATGGCAGCGAATCTAGGAGGCGAGCCCGAGCGCACGCTCTGCGGCCGCCACGACGTTCGTGATGAGCATCGCGCGGGTCATCGGGCCGACGCCGCCGGGCACCGGCGACAGGTGCCCGGCGACTCCCGCGACGTCGGGATGCACGTCGCCGAGGAGGCGCGTCCGGCCGTCGACGGTGACCCGGGTCAGGCCCACGTCCACGACGGCGCCCCCGGGCCGGATCCAGTCGGGCGTCACGAGGTGCGGGACGCCCGCAGCGACGACGACCACGTCCGCGCGGCGCGTCAGCGCGGGCAGCTCGGTCGTGCGGGAGTGGGCGAGGGTGACGGTGGCGTCGACCCCCTTCCGGCTGAGCAGCAGCCCGAGCGGACGGCCGACCGTGATGCCGCGGCCGACCACGACGACGTGCCGTCCTGCGAGCGGAACGTCGTACCGGCGGAGCAGCTCGAGGATCCCGGCGGGCGTGCAGGGCAGCGGAGCGCCGACCGGTCCCTCCACGGCGAGCGCGAGTCGCCCGAGGTTCGACGGATGCAGGCCGTCCGCGTCCTTGCCCGGCTCGACGGCCTCGAGCACGCGGCGCTCGTCGCTGCCGGCCGGCAGCGGCAGCTGCACCAGGAATCCGGTGACCGCCGGGTCCTCGTTCAACGCGTCGACGGCCTCGAGCACTGCGGCCTCGCTCGCGCCGGCCGGCAGGTCGATACGGATCGACGCGATGCCCACCTCGGCGCAGTCGCGGTGCTTGCCTGCGACGTAGGCGACGGACGCGGGATCGTCTCCGACGAGCAGCGTGCCGAGCCCGGGCCGCACGCCGGCGCCGCGGAGCGCCGCGACCCGGGCGAGGAGCTCGTGGCGCAGCCCCGCCGCGGTCGCGGCGCCGTCGAGGCGGACGGCCGTGGCGGCCGCCCGTCTCACCACTCCTCGAGGCCCTCGTAGAGCGGGAAGCGGCCGGCGAGCGCCGCCACCTCGCCACGCAGCTCCGCGACGTCGGCGCCCGGCTGCAGGGTGCGGGCGATGACGTCGGCGACCTGACGGAACTCGTCGGCCGCGAAGCCGCGCGTCGCGAGGGCGGCGGTGCCGATGCGCACCCCGGACGTGGTCATCGGCGGCCGGGGGTCGAACGGCACGGCGTTGCGGTTCACCGTGATGCCCGCGTCGTGAAGGAGGTCCTCGGCCTGGCGGCCGTCGATCGCGGAGTCGCGCAGATCGGCGAGCACGAGATGCACGTCGGTGCCGCCGGTGAGCACGTCCACGCCGGCCGCGCGCGAATCGGGCGCGGTGAGCCGCTCGGCGAGCAGCTTCGCGCCCTCGATCGTGCGGGCCTGGCGGTCGCGGAACTCGTCGGTCGCCGCGAGCTTGAAAGCCGTCGCCTTCGCCGCGATGACGTGCATGAGCGGTCCGCCCTGCTGGCCGGGGAACACCGCCGAGTTCAGCTTCTTCGCGTAGGTGTCGTCGCGCGCGACGAGCAGGCCGGAGCGCGGGCCGCCGAGCGTCTTGTGCACCGTCGTCGAGACCACGTCCGCGTGCGGGACGGGCGACGGGTGCAGCCCCGCAGCGACGAGCCCGGCGAAGTGCGCCATGTCGACCCAGAGCTTCGCGCCGACCTCGTCGGCGATCTCACGGAACGCCGCGAAGTCGAGCTGCCGCGAGTACGCGCTCCAGCCGGCGATGATCACGGTCGGCCGGTGCTCGAGCGCGGCGTCGCGCACCCGGTCCATGTCGATCCGGAAGGTCGTCGGGTCGACGCCGTACGCCACCGCGTTGTAGAGCTTGCCCGAGAAGTTCAGCTTCATCCCGTGCGTGAGATGGCCGCCATGGGCGAGCTCGAGGCCGAGGATCGTGTCGCCGGGCTGCGCGAGGGCGGCGAGCACGGCGGCGTTCGCCGTCGCGCCGGAGTGCGGCTGCACGTTGGCGTAGCCGGCGCCGAAGAGCGACTTCGCCCGGTCGATCGCGAGCTGCTCGGCGACGTCGACGAACTCGCAGCCGCCGTAGTAGCGCTTGCCCGGGTAGCCCTCGGCGTACTTGTTGGTGAGCACGCTGCCGGTGGCCTGCAGCACGGCGCGGGGCACGAAGTTCTCGCTCGCGATCATCTCGAGCGTCATGCGCTGCCGGTTCAGCTCCTCGCCGAGCACGGCGGCGATCTCCGGATCCACCTCGGCGAGCGGCGCCGAGAACGTGGACGAGCGGACGGTGGTGGTGTCGGTCATGGCGTCTCCTCGGGGATGGTCCACCCGGGCCGGTGCGCACGGGCGGTACGGGGCGGCCCAGGCGTACGGCGCTTCGTGTCTCAGTCGCTCCCCGGTGGTGACCACCTGAACGCCAGTCGCGACCGGGTCATCGTACCAACGAGCGACCGCGGCGCCAGAGCAGCGCGCAGCCGCGCGAGCAGGGGTGCGCGCTCGCGCAGCGCCGTGAGCACCGTGCCCACGTCGCCCGCGGTGACCGTCTGCACGCGCCCGCCGTAGACCTGCCGCTCGTAGGCGTCGCGGATGCGGGTGAGCGCCGAGACGGCGTCGGACGCACCGCCGAGGTCGTGACGCAGGGACAGCTCGGATGCCCGCAGGCTGAGCCCCGACGGCGGCGCGTGGCCGAGATCGGCGCCGGTGTCGACGACCTCCTGCCATCCGATCTCCGCGGGGCCGCCTCGCGTGAGGCGCGCGAGCCGTCGTCGTCGCACGAACCGGCGCAGCCCCGCCGGCAGCAGGGCGAGCAGCACGACGAGGAGCGCGATCCCGATGCCGCGGAGCACGCCCGGTACCGCCGAGTCCGTCGGGCCGCTCGAGCTGCCGCCCGCCGCGGCGGACGGGGTCGTGCTCGGCGCGGCGGTCGGTGTGGCGCTGACCCGGTCGGACTTCGCCGACGGCGCGTTCGCCGCCTCGGAGGTCTTCGGCTGCGGAGCGTAGCTCGGCACGACGCCTCGCCCGGGCGTCGGCTCGAACCGCACCCAGCCGATTCCGTCGAAGTACAGCTCCGGCCATGCGTGCAGGTCGTCGCTCGTCACCTCGTAGACGTTCTTGCCGCCGACCACGGTCCGCTCGCCCGGCTGGTACCCCACGACCACGCGTGCGGGGATGCCCTCCAGGCGGGCCATCACGGCCATGGTCGACGCGAAGTGCACGCAGTAGCCCGACTTCACGGAGAGGAACTTCGCGATCACCCCGAGCCCGTCACCGTCGTACCCCTGCTGGGCCGGCGTCTGCTCGTCGTAGAGGAAGGCGCCGTCGCGGAGGTGGTTCTGGATCGCGACCGCCTTGGCGTACGGGCTGCTCGCGCCCTTCGTCCATGCGGCCGCGGTGCTCGTGATGATGCCGGGCACGGTGCCGGGCACGGCGAGCGAACCGCGATCCGCCGCAGGCAGCGAGGTCGTCGCCGACCGGAGGGCCGCCGCGCTCGTGTCGACGGCGACGCTGTCCACCGTGTACGAGCGGACGGAGGTGGTCGTGTCGCGGCGCACGAGGGTCAGCCCCCTGGAGTCCCAGTCGAACCCGAAGACGCCGTCGACCGTGCGCGCCGGGTACGGCAGCGGCAGCCGGGCGCCGATCGCGCTGTCGGTCGCGGTCGTGATCCGCGTGGTCACCGTGCCGCCCGTGCCACCGGTGAGGCCGGGCACCGGCGGCGCGGCGTCCCGCAACCCGACCCCGTAGTGGTCGGCCTCGTTCGGCATCCAGGTGGCGCCCGTGAAGTTCTCGAGGACCGCGAGGCGCAGGTACACGTCGTCGTCCGTGCTGGTCGTGTAGCTGAGCACGGGCTCCTGCGGCCCCCGGCGCAGGTTGTCCCCGAGCCGGATGAGCGGATCGACACCGGAGCCGAACAGCGGCTGCAACGGCAGGCCCTGGGCGTCGGACGCGAACGGCGCGGGCAGCACCAGCTGGGCCGCGAGGGCGAGCACGAGAGCGGCGGCCCCGCCGCCGATCAACCCGGCCACCCGAGGCGCGATGCCGCGCCGGCGCCGGTCCGCCGCGATCACGAGCAGCACCGCGACCGCGACCGCGACGAGCAGCCAGCCGTTCGTACCGGTGTGCAGCGACCGGCCCGGCACGATCGCGAGGGCGAGCACGGCGAGCATCGCGGCGAGCGGCGCCCGAAGGCCGACCGCGACGGCGTCGACGAGCACCGCCGCAGCAGCAGAACCCACGGCGATGAGCAGCAGGATCCCCGCCGACGGCTCCGCGGGCACGGAGTCCGCGTAGATCTGCGCCCACGCGTCGTTCAGCACCTGCAGCACCGCGTTCGAGGATCCGGTGGTCGGCAGGAGCACGAGCAGGCCCTGCCCCTGCCCGTCGAACGCGGTGGCGAGCAGCGGCACGGTCGTGATCGCGAGCACGGCCCCGGCCGCGGTCGGTGCGCCGAGACGCCTGGCCCACGCGCTCACCGCGGTGGCGGCGATCACGAAGACGACCGCGGCCCACCACCAGTCCGTGCCCTGCACGACCGGCAGGAACGACAGGGTCGCCACGAGCACCGCCAGCGCGCCCGCGGCGGACAGGAGACCGTTCCCCCTCGGCTCACCCACGCGCCCACGCCTCCTCCACCGGTCGCGTCGGATCGATCACCTGGATGCGCCAGCCCCGCGCGGCGGGCACGGGCTCGAGCGGAGCGCCGATGAGCGACACGAGGCCGACGGTCCCCTGGCCGAGCGGCGGGAGCCGGCCGAGATCGCGCAGCGCGCCGACGCCCGTGATCAGGTGCAGCACCTGCACGTCCTGACCACGCAGCCGGCGCACGAGGTCGGCCGGATCCGGTCCGTCCTCCGTGCGGCTGATCGTCGCGAGCGAGATCAGGGTGCGGTCGGCGTCTGCGCGCACGGGGGTGCTGCCGTCGGTGGCGAAGCGCACCGCCGATCCGCGCCGCCCCACCGCGGCGACGAGGGACGCCGCGGCCTCGACGCCCCACTCGAAGGTGCGCTCGTCCGGCCAGACGGCCTCGCGCGCGTCGAAGGCGAGCGCGGTCGAGACGGCCGCGGCAGCGGCCTCGGCGCGGACCATGAGCTCGCCGCGGTGCGCGGTCGAGCGCCAGTCGACGCTGCGCATCGGATCGCCTGCGCGGTACTCGCGCGCGATGATGTCGCGCTGCTCGCCCGCCATCCCGAACACGGCCGCCGCGTCGGGGTCCAGGTCGACGCGGGTCGCCGCGACGGGTGGGAGCACCTCGTGCACGACGGGCAGCACGGTGAGCTGGGCCGGCTCGCCCGACCGGCGCTTCGCGGTCGCGACCCCGAGCGGATCCGTGCGCTCGACGAGCAGCGGACCGACCGGGATCCGGCCGCGGCGTCGCGCGACCACCTCGTACTCGACCTCGACGGCGGTCGTCCCCCCACCGAGGCGCGGGAGGCGGCCGCTGGCCGACCCGATGACCTCGAGCCGACGGTTCGTGTCGTCGCGCCACTCCGCACCGGCGGACGCGTGCCCGGCGATGGTGAGTCGCACGGTCACGGCCCTGCCCGGCTCGGTGACGTCGGGCGCCAGGCGGCGCTCGGCGGTCGCCCTGGTCGGCACGAGCGCCACCGCCAGCGCGCCTGCGCCCACGAGCCCGCCGAGGAACAGCGCCACGGCGAGCAGCGCCGGCCAGCCGGCGACGTAGGCCGCGACGACGCCGAGGAACGCGGTGATCGCGAGTCCCCAGCCACGCCGGGTGAGCCGCACCGGAGGGAGTCGACGGCGCATCTACTGCAGCGGCACGGGCGTCGCCTTCACCACCCGTTCGACGATGCGCCGCGCCGCCTCGGTCTGGCCCTCGCGGGCGTCGAGCCCGGAGCGCCGCAGGATGAGGCGGTGCGCGAGCACCGTGCCGGCGAGCGCTTCGACGTCGTCCGGCAGCACGAAGTCGCGGCCGTCGAGCAGGGCGGCGGCCTTGGCCGCGCGGACCAGCTGCAGGCTCGCGCGCGGGCTCGCGCCCAGCCGCACCTCCGGGTGGGTGCGGGTGGCGGCGACGATGCTCAGCACGTAGGTCTCGACCGCGTGGGACACGAAGACGGCACGGGCGGCGCGGGACAGCGCGGCGAGCTGGCCGGGGGTGAGCACCGGTTCCAGGTCGTCCATCGGATCCGTGCGGTCGTGGGAGCGGAGCATCGACCGCTCCGACTCCTGGTCGGGGTAGCCCATCGAGATGCGGGCCATGAAGCGGTCGCGCTGCGCCTCCGGGAGCGCGTACGTGCCCTCCATGTCGACCGGGTTCTGGGTCGCGACGACCGTGAACGGCTCGGGCAGGGGCCACGTCTCGCCGTCGACGGTGACCTGGCCCTCCTCCATGCACTCGAGCAGCGCGGACTGGGTCTTCGGGGAGGCGCGGTTGATCTCGTCGCCGACGACGACGTTCGCGAACACGGCACCCGGCTTGAACTCGAACCGGCCGAGGTTCTGGTCGAAGACGGAGACGCCGGTCACGTCCGACGGCAGCAGGTCGGGCGTGAACTGGATGCGGCTCACCGTGCCGCCGGTCGCTCTCGCCAGCGCCTTCGCGAGCACCGTCTTGCCGACGCCGGGCACGTCCTCGATGAGCAGATGGCCGCCGGCGAGCATGACGGCGAGCGCGGCGCGGATGACGTCGTTCTTCCCGTCGATCACAGTGGCGACGGCGGCGACGATGCGCTCGGCGGCAGGACGGACGTCCGCCGGGATCTCGGCGTCGAGAGCGGTGCGGTCGATGATCTGGCCTCCGGATGAGCGGTGGCATCACCATAAACGACGGGAGAGGACCGGCTGCGCGCGGGAGGCGCGAGCCCGCTGTGGATACAGTGAGCGCCGTGACGGCGAGCACGCACTGGGTGCTGACTCTGGCGTGCGCGGACCGTCCCGGCATCGTGCACGCCGTCAGCGGTGCGATCGTCGAGGCCGGCGGCAACATCACCGAGAGCCAGCAGTTCTCGAGCGCCGACACCGGCCGGTTCTTCATGCGGCTGCAGGTGCAGGCGACCGCGACGCGGGAGCGGTTCGCCGCGGTGCTCGCCCCGGTCGCCGGCCGGTTCGACATCGAGTGGCGGCTCGACGTGGTCGGGCGCCCGCTGCGCACCCTCGTGCTCGTCTCCACCGCCGCGCACTGCCTGAACGACCTGCTGTTCCGGCAGCGGTCCGGCGACCTCGCGGTCGAGATCCCCCTGGTGCTCGGCAACCACGCGACGCTCGCCGGGCTCGCCGGCTTCTACGGCGTCCCGTTCGAGTCCCACGCGATCACGTCGCCGGCCGGCAAGGCGGCGTTCGAGGAGCGGGTGGTCGCCGCGGTCGACGAGCATGCGATCGAGCTCGTGGTGCTCGCGCGCTACATGCAGATCCTCTCGCCCGCCCTCTGCGAGCGGCTGACGGGCCGGGCGATCAACATCCACCACTCGTTCCTGCCGGGATTCAAGGGTGCCAATCCCTACAAGCAGGCGCACGCGCGGGGCGTGAAGCTGATCGGCGCGACCGCCCACTTCGTGACGAGCGACCTCGACGAGGGCCCGATCATCGAGCAGAACGTCGTGCGCGTCGACCACGCCCAGTCGGTCCGCGAGCTCATCGCGATCGGTCAGGACGAGGAGAGCCGCACCCTGACCCGAGCGGTCAAGTGGTTCGCGGAGGACCGCGTGCTGCTCGACGGCCGGCGCACGATCATCTTCCGCTGACGCCGGTCAGTCGGCCGGCCCTCCGACGTCGTCGAAGTCGTCGATCCCGGCCTCGGGCTCGCCCCTGTCCGGCTCGACGAACGCGGGCGTGCGCTCCCGGATGAGCCGCTGCAGCTCGTCGGCGGCCTCGTCGGCCACCGCCCCGAGGCTGTCCCCGTCGTCCTCGCCCCAGCTGGTCAGCTGACTGGCCGGTCCGACGAGCATCGTCATCTGCTCGACGGCCCCGGACTCGCTGCGGTACGGGATGCTGATCGTGTCGGCGGAGTCCGTTCGCGCGAGCACCTTCGCGTACTCGAGCACGAGGTCCGCGAGCCGTCCCTCGGTGTCGATCACGGTGTCGGTGTAGGAGATGTGCTTCATGCGGCCCCCTGCTCGCTTCGACCGCCGTTGGCGGGGATCGGTGGTTCCGGGATGAGCCGCAGGCCCGACGGCTGGTTCGCCGATTCCCGCAGCACGCGCAGCCACTCCCGGTTCACCGAGGGATCCCGGCTGCCGGCGTACTTGAACACGATCGGCACGCCGGGCGAGATCCAGACGGAGCCGTGTCCGTCGCCCACGCCCGGCTCGTCCTTCCAGTTGAAGGGGAAGGACTCCTGGGCCCGCAGCTTCGAGTAGATGACGAGCTGGAGATGCATCAGGGCCCGGTCGTCGACGGGGACCGGGGCGTTCGTGCCGTAGATCAGTGCGCCCATCGCAGAGGATCCGATCGGTCGGGTGGAAGGTCAGGTGGTCGGAAACCTAACGCATCCATGCACAGCAGCTTCGGAGTCGACCGTGAGTGCTGAAAATCCGCCGAGACCTGGCACTCGAAGGGGAAGAGTGCTAGCGAAGTCAGTGTTGAGCGCAGTACACTCAACCTCGCCGGTTCAGTTCCCGGCGACATGTTCCGCAGCGGATCCGCGCTCGGCGACGGATCCGCTCCGATTCGAAAGGAGCACATCATGGCGACGACCTTCGACCCGTTCCGCGAGCTGGACCGCATGGCCTCAGCGCTCCTCGACACCCGGCAGGGACCGCGGCTGATGCCGATGGACCTCTTCCGCGACGGCGACCACTACGTGCTGGCGGCCGACCTGCCTGGCATCGACCCGGGGTCGGTCGACATCGACGTCGACGGGCAGCTGCTCACCATCCGGGCGGAGCGCACGCTCCGCAGCACCGAGGGCGTGAAGTGGCTCGCGCGCGAGCGCCAGAGCGGCTCGTTCCTGCGACAGCTGAACGTCGGCTCGGGCGTGGACACCGAGCACATCACCGCCTCCTACGAGAACGGCGTGCTGCTCGTCACCATCCCCGTCAGCGAGCGCGCGAAGCCGCGCCGCATCGAGGTCACGACCTCCGGATCCACCCAGCAGGTCCGTACGTCGGAGCAGCAGCAGACGGCCATCTCGGCCTGACGCCCCTCGCACACCCGCAGGGCGGGTGCCTCCACGAGAGGAGGCACCCGCCCTGCGCGTTCCACCGCTCAGCCGAGGCGCGTCCTCAGGTTGTCGGCGAGGGTCGCGAGGAACTCCTCGGTCGTCTGCCACGGCTGGTCCGGGCCGACGAGCAGGGCGAGGTCCTTCGTCATGGCGCCGCTCTCCACGGTCTTCACGACGACGTCCTCGAGGGTGTCGGCGAAGCCGATCAGCGCCTGGTTGCCGTCGAGCTTGCCGCGATGCGCGAGCCCGCGGGTCCACGCGTAGATCGACGCGATCGGGTTCGTCGAGGTCGGCTTGCCCTGCTGGTGCTGGCGGTAGTGGCGCGTCACCGTGCCGTGCGCGGCCTCCGCCTCGACGACCTTGCCGTCGGGCGTGGTGAGCACGCTCGTCATGAGCCCGAGCGACCCGAAGCCCTGAGCGACCGTGTCGGACTGCACATCGCCGTCGTAGTTCTTGCACGCCCAGACGTAGCCGCCCTCCCACTTCAGGGACGAGGCGACCATGTCGTCGATGAGACGGTGCTCGTAGGTGAGGCCGGCCGCATCGAACCGCTCCTTGTACTCCGCGTCGAAGATCTCCTGGAACAGGTCCTTGAAGCGACCGTCGTAGGCCTTCAGGATCGTGTTCTTCGTCGACAGGTAGACCGGGTAGCCGCGGTCCAGGCCGTAGTTGAAGCTCGCGCGGGCGAAGTCGCGGATGGAGTCGTCGAGGTTGTACATCGCCATGGCGACGCCGCCGCCCGGTGACCGGAACACCTCGAACGACTGCGCCTCGCCGCCGTCCTCGGGCTGGAAGCTGATCGTGAGCGTGCCCCGGCCCTCGAACCGGAAGTCGGTGGCGCGGTACTGGTCGCCGAACGCATGACGGCCGATCACGATCGGCTTGTTCCAGCCCGGCACGAGGCGCGGGATGTTCGAGATGACGATCGGCTCGCGGAAGATCACGCCGCCGAGGATGTTGCGGATCGTGCCGTTCGGGCTGCGCCACATCTTCTTCAGGCCGAACTCCTCGACGCGCGCCTCGTCGGGGGTGATCGTCGCGCACTTGACGCCGACGCCGTGCTTCTTGATCGCCTCGGCGGCCTCCACCGTGATGCGGTCGTCGGTCTCGTCGCGCTTCTCGATGCCGAGGTCGTAGTACTCGAGGTTCACGTCGAGGTACGGGTGGATGAGCGTGTCCTTGATCGACTGCCAGATGATCCGCGTCATCTCGTCGCCGTCGAGCTCGACGACCGTGCCCTCGACCTTGATCTTCTCCACGCTGTTCCTCTCGCGTCCACGGGGCCCCGCTGCTTCGTTCCTCGCCGGGCCGCCCGCCATGCTATCGAGGCCTCCGTCGACGTTCGGTGGGCGTCGGAACGGCCGCGGCCGCCCGGGCGTCGACCGGCCATGGGCGGCCCCACTAGCCTGTGCCCATGTCGACGCTCCGCCTCGAAGCGCTCAACGCGACGAACATCGTCGCGGCGAACTCCCTCACCCTGAAGCCGGGGCAGGAGGCGTACGCCACGCCCGTCTCGCTCGCGGAGGCGGAACGCACCCTGAACCAGTCCGGATCCTGGCCCCGCGTCGTCCTCGACGGCAAGGAGGTCGTCGGCTTCATCAAGGGCAACCTCGACCCCGACGAGCCGCGCGAGGAGTTCCGCTGCTGCGTCTGGTCGATCAACGTGAAGGCGAGCGCCCAGGGCCGCGGTGTCGGCCGCTTCGCCGTCCAGGGACTCGCCGACGAGGCGCGCAAGCGCGGCTTCACCCGGCTCACCGTCATCTGGGAGCGCGGCGAGGAGGGACCGGAGGAGTTCTTCCTCCACCTGGGCTTCCAGCCCATCGGCGAGACCCAGTTCGGCGAAGTGATCGGCGCGCTGACGCTGTAGCCCATGGTCTTCGACGCGTACACGCGTCGAAGACGTCGTGGGCAGTCCGGCCGGCCGCGCGCGAGCGCCCGGCCTCCCGTTCTCGAGATCGGGTCACCATGAGGCAGAACGCCGGTCCCCACATCAGCGCACCATCAGGGCCCTCCGCTCCGTTCTCGGGATCGGCTCGCCATGAGGCACGTCGCCACACCATGAGGTTCCCTCTCCGCATGCGGATCGTGGCCGTCTGATGGCGGTGTTCGAGCGGGGCGGGGACTACACGGATGCCGTGCTCCAGGTCGTCGACACCATCCCCGCCGGTCGGGTCATGACGTACGGCGACGTCGCCTGGACGTTCGGGCGCGCCGGTGCGCGGGCCGTGGGCATGGTGATGCGGTACCACGGCTCGACCGTCGCCTGGTGGCGGGTGGTGCGAGCGGGAGGTCATCCGCCGACCGGCCACGAGGCCGCGGCGCGCGCCCACTACGAGGCGGAGGGCACCCCGCTCGTCCCGGCGGACACCCCGGCGGGCTACCGCATCGACCTGAAGCGCGCCCTCTGGTCCCCGAGTTGACCGCGACGGGCGCCCGGCGCCCTCCCCGACCGGGGACACCCTCTGTGGGCCCAGCGCGGCCGGCCGGACCGCGCGCGACGTCCATGAGCTCAGACCAGGCTGTCCTTCCAGGCGGCGTGGAGTGTCGCGAAGCGGCCCGTGCCGGCGATGAGGTCGTCGGGGGAACCGTCCTCGACGATCCGGCCGCCCTCCATCACGAGCACCCGGTCCGCGATCGCGACCGTCGAGAGCCGGTGAGCGATGATCAGCGCGGTCCGGTCGGCGAGCAGGGTCTGCAGCGCACGCTGAACGAGCCGCTCGCTCGGGATGTCGAGCGACGCGGTGGCCTCGTCGAGGATCAGCACGGCCGGGTCCGCCAGGAACGCCCGCGCGAACGAGATCAGCTGCCGCTGCCCGGCCGAGACGCGCCCGCCACGCTTGTTCACGTCCGTGTCGTAGCCGTTCGGGAGGCTCCGGATGAACGGATCCGCCCCGACCGCCTCGGCCGCGGCCACGATCTCGGCGCGGGAGGCCCCGGGCCGGCCGAGCGCGATGTTGTCCGCGACCGACCCCGAGAAGAGGTACGCCTCCTGCGTCACCATCACGATGGCGCGGTGCAGGTCGTTGCTCGCCAGATCGCGCAGGTCCACGCCGTCGAGGGTGATGCGGCCGTCGCTCGGGTCGTAGAACCGGGCGATCAGCTTCGCGAGCGTCGACTTGCCCGCCCCGGTGGACCCGACGAGTGCGATCGTCTGGGCCGCGGGCACGTCGAGGTCGAACAGCGGCAGGACCTCGCGGCCCTCCTTGTAGCCGAACCGCACCTGCTCGAAGCGCACGTTCCCCCGTGCGGGCGGCAGGGGTACCGGCGAGATCGGCTCGGGCACCGTGGGACGCTCCTCGAGCACCCCCGACACCTTCTCGAGCGCCGCCGCCGCCGACTGGTAGGAGTTGTAGAAGGTGGCGAGATCCTCCATCGGGTCGAAGAACCGGCGGGAGTACAGCACGGCGGCGAGCAGCACGCCGATCGCGAGCCCGCCCGTCGCGACGCGGAAGCCGCCGATCAGCAGCACGACCGCGACGGTCAGGTTCCCGATCAGGGTGAGCCCGGGGTCGAGCACGGCGAACAGGCGGATGGAACGCGCGTTGATCCGCCGGTAGTTCTCGGCGAGCTCGCCGTACTCGTCGTTGTTGCGGGCCTCCTTGCGGAAGGCCTGCACCGCCCGCATCCCGGTCATGGTCTCGACGAAGTGCACGATGAGCTTCGCCGAAGCGACCCGCGACTCCCGGAAGACGGCCTCGGACCTGCGCTGGAACCAGCCGAGCAGCAGGGCGAGCGGCAGGAACGAGCACACGAGAACGAGTCCGCTCGTCGGATCGACGAGCACCAGGCCGACCGCCGTGAAGAGCATGTAGAGCACGCTCATCACGAGCTCGTTCACGCCGCCGTCGAGCAGCTCCCGGATCGAGTCGAGGTCGCTCGTCTGCCGAGAGATGATCCGGCCCGACGTGTAGGTCTCATGGAACTCGAGGCTGAGCCGCTGCGTCTGCAGGAAGACGCGCTTGCGCAGGTCGATCAGGATCGCCTGGCTGATCTGGGCGGTCTGGATCGTGTACGCCGCGATGAGGGTGCCCGCCAGCACGCCGGCGACGAGGTAGATCGCGACCGCGCCCACGAGCGGCAGCGCCATGCCCTTCACCAGCGCGGGGAGACCGGTGTCGATCCCCCACGCGATCACGGCCGGGCCGAGCGCCTGGAGCGCGGTGCTCGCGACGACGAGCGCCATCGTCAGCGCGAGGCGTCGGCGAAGCGGCTGCACCAGGCTGCCGAGCAGGCGGAGCGACCGCCGGCGCAGCTGGCGTCGTTCCGATCGGCTGAGGTCCGCTCCGCGTTCCTCGCCCTGCACCCCGAGCACGGTCATGCCCGCACCTCCTCACGGTCGCGCTGCGGCCGGTCGTCGAAGCTCGAGATCACGAAGCGGTAGCGGTCGCTGCGGGCGAGCAGCTCCGAGTGGGTGCCCACGTCGAGGATCCGACCGTCCTCGAGCAGGGCGACCCGGTCGGCGAGCTGCACCGTCGACGGCCGGTGGGCGACGATCAGCGCGGTGGTGCGCGTGAGCACGCGCCGCAGGGCGGCCTCGACGAGCGCCTCCGTGTCGACGTCGAGCGCGGACAGCGGGTCGTCGAGCACGAGCACGGCGGGGTTCGCCGCGACCGCGCGCGCGAGCGCGAGCCGCTGCCGCTGGCCGCCGGAGAGGCTGAGCCCCTCCTCACCGATGCGGGTGTCGAGGCCCTCGGGCAGGTCGTAGACGAACGACGCCTGCGCGATCTCGAGCGCCTCGACGAGCGCCTCCTCCCCGGCGTCGGGCCGACCGAGCAGCACGTTGTCGCGGACGCTCGCCGAGAACAGCGTCGCGTCCTCGAACGCCATCGCGATGTGGGTGCGGAGCTCCTCGCGGGTGAGGTCGCGGATGTCGACGCCGTCGAGGCGGATCGCGCCGCCGGTCACGTCGTAGAGGCGGCCGGCGAGCTCGACCATCGTCGTCTTGCCCGACCCGGTCAGGCCGACCAGCGCCATCGTCTCCCCCGGCTCGATGGCCAGGTCCACGTGCTCGAGCAGGGCGGGGCCGTCGGCGGTCGTGTCCGGGTAGGCGAACCGCACGCCATCGAAGGAGAGCCGACCGCGCGCCTCCGTGATGTGCACGGGATGCTCGGGGTCGCGCACGGTGTTCTCGCTCTCGAACACCTCCGAGAGGCGGTCGACGGCCGCTCGGGTGTCGAAGAGCATGGACAGCAGGAACCCGATCGACTCGAGCGGGAAGCGCAGCACGGTGGCGGTGGCGAAGAAGGCGACGAGGCCGCCGACGGTGATGTGGCCGAGCGACGCCTGCCACACCCCGACGAGCAGGCAGAACGCGAACGCGACGTCGGGCACGAGCAGCAGCCACAACCATATCCCCGCGACGGCCCGCGACTTCTCGATCTCGGTGCCGCGCAGCTCCTCCGCCCGGCTGGCGAACTGCTCGAGCGCGGTCCGGCCGCGGCCGAACGCCTTCAGCACCCGGATGCCGTGCACCGACTCCTCGACGAGGGTCGCGAGGTCCCCGGCCTGGTCCTGGCTGCGCCGGGCGACGACGTTGTACCGCTGCTCGAACCGGAAGCCGTTGATCCAGAGCGGGATGGAGCAGAGCGTGAAGATCACGGCGAGCAACGGGTTCAGGAACAGCAGCACGACGACGCCGATCCCGATCGTGATGACGTTCACCACGAGGTAGACGACGCCGAAGGCGATGAACCGCCGGACGAGGCTGAGGTCGCTCATCGAGCGGGACAGCAGCTGGCCGCTCGGCCAGCGGTCGTGGAAGGCGACCGGCAGGTCCTGCAGCTTCGCGTAGAAGGCGCGACGCATCCGGGTCTCGACGCCGGTGGCCGGGCCGATGATGTAGGCGCGCCGGAGCGCGTAGAGGCCGGCCTCGACCGCGCCGAGCACGGCGACGAGCACGACGGCGCCGGGCACCGCCGAGGGATCCCCGGAGCGGAGCGGCCCGTCGACGAGGCGCTGCAGCACCTGCGGGATCGCGAGCGAGACCAGTGAGGCGGCGAGCGCCATCACCATCGCGATCAGCACGCTCCGGATCGCCGGCCGAGCGAACGGCATCAGCTTGCGCATGGCGGTGAAGGTGGATGGGGCGCGCATCGGCCTGGCCGGCTTGGCGGTTCGAGTCACAGCGGTCCTTCGTAACGGCGCGCACGGGTCGCATGCGGCCGGTCGACGGGGATGCGCCGTCGTCGGCGCGGGCAGGGCTGCGCCGGGTGGCGCGGGAGGAGGGAGCGGTCCGGGTCGCGGTCAGGCGAGGCGGACCGGACGGGCGGGAACGACGGACCCGGGAATGAGAATCGGGTTCATGGCGGCCTCCTACCCCTCGCGACCGGTGCGGCCCGGCCGGCTCCCGGGGCCGGCGGGCCGAGGGAGCCTTGAAGTCTATGGGACCGCTTGCACGAACCCCAAGAACACGGGGGAACCGCTCAGAATTCCCGGTCAGTGGAAGAAGTGGCGCTCCCCCGTGAGGAGCATGGGCACGCCCGCGGCCTCGACGGCCGCGATGACCTCGGCGTCGCGCACGGATCCGCCCGGCTGCACGATCGCCCGCACGCCGGCGTCGAGCAGCACCTGGGCGCCGTCCGCGAACGGGAAGTAGGCGTCGGACGCGGCCACCGAGCCCGCGGCCCTGCTGCCTGCGCGTGTCACCGCGAGGTGGCAGGAGTCGACCCGGTTGACCTGTCCCATGCCGATCCCCACGGCGGCGCCGCGGTCGGCGAGGAGGATCGCGTTCGACTTCACGGACCGGCACGCCTTCCAGGCGAACACCAGATCGGCGAGTGTCTCCTCGTCGACGGGAGCGCCCGTCACCTGCCGCCACGACGAGGGGTCGAGCGCCGCGAACCGGTCCGGCTCCTGCACGAGCACCCCGCCCGAGACCTGCCGGAACTCGGTCGCCGGCTGCGTGAAGCCGGCGGGCAGCCGGAGGAGGCGGATGTTCTTCTTCGCCGACAGCACGGTGAGCGCCGCCGGCTCGAAGTCGGGCGCGACGACCACCTCGGTGAAGATCTGCGCGACGGCCTCCGCCATGCCGAGGGTGACGGTGCGGTTCGCGGCGATGACCCCGCCGAAGGCGGAGACGGGATCGCAGTCGTTGGCCCTGCGGTGGGCCGCGGCGATCGCGTCCGGGGCGCGCGGCGGGGCGACGGCGATGCCGCAGGGGTTGGCGTGCTTCACGACGGCGACGGCCGGCTCGTCGAAGTCGAGCACCGCCCGCACGGCCGCGTCCGCGTCGACGTAGTTGTTGTAGCTCATCTCGCGGCCGTGGAGCTGCTCGGCCTGGGCGAGGCCGCGCCCGCTCGGATCCCGCCAGAGCGACGCGGACTGGTGGGCGTTCTCCCCGTAGCGGAGCGGAGCGACCGCGAAGCGGAACTCCCCCTCCACCACATCCGGGGCGTCGGGCTCCGCGAGGAACCACTCGGCGATGGCCCGGTCGTAGTCGGCGATGCGGCCGAACGCCGCTGCGGCGAGCGCGCGGCGCTGCTCGAGCGTCGTGCCGCCGTCGGCGAGGGCCGCGACGATGCCGTCGAACTGCGCCACGGAGGTGACGACCGCGACGTTCGCGTGGTTCTTCGCGGCGGCGCGCACCAGCGCCGGACCGCCGATGTCGATCTGCTCGATGATCGCCGCGTCGTCGGCCCCGGAGGCCGCCGTGCGCTCGAAGGGGTAGAGGCTCGACACGACGAGCTCGAAGGGCTCGATGCCGAGCTGCCCGAGCTGCTCGGCGTGCTCGGGCCGGTTCAGGTCGGCGAGCAGGCCGGCATGGATGGCCGGATGCAGCGTCTTCACCCGGCCGTCGAGGCTCTCCGGAAAGCCGGTCACCTCCGCGACCTCCGTGACCGGCAGCCCGGCGCCGACGAGCACCGCTGCCGTGGAGCCCGTCGAGACGAGGACGACGCCCGCCTCGGCGAGGGCACGCCCGAGGTCGACGAGGCCGCGCTTGTCGCTCACCGACAGCAGCGCCCTGCTGATCCGGATCCGGTCCCGCTGCCCGCTCATGCCACCCGCTCCTTCAGATCGATCCGCCCCGTGGCCACGCCCTCGAGCACCTCGGCGAGCAGCCGCCGCTCCACCGGCTTGATCCGGTCGTGCAGCACGGACTCCGTGTCGCCCGGCAGCACGGGGACCCGCTCCCGGGCGAGCACCGGACCGCTGTCGACGCCGTGGTCGACGACGATCACGCTCGCCCCGGTCTCCTGCACCCCGGCCGCGAGGGCGTCGCGCACGGCGTGCGCGCCGGGGAACTCGGGCAGGTACGCCGGGTGCGTGTTCAGGAGGCGCGGCGCGAGGGCGTCGACCACCCGGGGCGGCAGCAGCCGCATCAGCCCGGACAGCACGACGACGTCGGGGCCCCACTTCGCCACCTCGGCGAGCAGGGCGTCGCCCCACGCCTCCCGGGACGGGTAGTAGGGGAAGGGGACGAGGAACGAGGGCACGCCGAACTCCTCGGCGTGCTCGGTGCCGGGGGCGTCGCGATCGGCGCCGACCGCGACCACGCGGACCGGGAAGGCCGCGTCGGTGCAGCGCTCGAGCAGCGCCCGCAGGTTGGTGCCGCTACCCGAGATCAGGACGACGACCGCGAGCACCCCGGCAGCCTAGCGGGGCGCCTCCGCGGCCGTCCGCTCGCTCGCCTCGCGCGGACGGCGGCGCACCACGGCTCCGGCGAGCAGCGCGGCGACCCCCACCTCGGCAGCGCTCCGCCAGGCGACCTGCACGGCGTCGGGACCGACCTCGGTCAGCCTGCCGGGGCCGATCGCGCCGGACGCGGCGACCGACAGCAGCCCGAGCAGGACCCCGGCCGTGGCGCCGGCGACGAACGCCGCCGTGACCAGGTGCAGCGCTCCCCCGCGGCCCCGGCCCCGCAGCGTTCCGGCTAGGCCGACGCCGACGCCTGCGAGCACCGGCACGAGCACGAGGGCGACCCCGTAGTGGCCGGGGTCCTGAGGAACGGCACCGAGCAACGGGACGGAGGGCAGCGGCCCGACGACGGTGCCGAGCGGGCCGACGGAGGATCCGGCGCCGAGCGAGAAGCCGGCACCCGTGAGCCACGCGGCCGCCCACACGACGACGGTCGGCAGCGCCGCGATCTGCAGCGCCGTGAGCGCGAGGCCGCCTGCGACGCCGGCCCCGGAGGACTCGTAGAGTCCGACGACGGTGGGCAGGTGGACGGCGAGCAGCACCACCACCGCGACCGCCGCGGCGGCGAGCACGATGGCCGCGGCGCCGGTACCGGCGCGCAGGCCCGCCACGACGGGGCCACCCCGAGCGGGCCGGTGCCCCGGCAGCAGGCCGGCGAGCAGCGCCGCGAGGTAGACGGCGGCCGGCAGCAGCACGGCCTGCACGACGTCGGGGCCGGCCGTCCGGGAACGGGTGAGCAGCACGAGCAGCATCGAGGCGATCAGGACCACCACGACCCCCGCCGCGACCGCGGCGCCAGGCAGCGCGGTGGCGCCCGCGCGCCGTCCTGCCCGAACCCCGGCCAGCGCGGTGACGAGCGCCGGGCCGAGCAGCGCGATGGTCACCGGGAACGGCGTCGCGGCCGGCACGACGACGTCGACGCCGTGGCCGAGGAACCAGACGTCCGCCGCCGCGGAGAGGTACGGCCTCCACCCGCCGGTCGCGCCGAGGCCCGCCCAGGCGACGAGGGCGGCGACCACGAGCACCCCGACCGGCAGCGCGACCGCGACCGCGGCGTCGAGCGCGCCGACGAGCAGGGCCGACCAGC
>NZ_JAODBE010000164.1 GCF_025463795.1 Amnibacterium sp. | reverse complement strand
TCCCCGTCAGCCCGCCCGCCGCCCCCCTGCTCGCACCCGGCCCCCGGTGCGGCGTGAGGAGGAGGACGACGACGACCGCGACTCCGCGATCGACCGCCTGTTCGCGCCGCTCGCCGAGTCGGACCGCACCGAGCCGATCCCGGCCGTGCGGCCCCGCACGCCGCGCACGCCGCGGCAGCCCCCATCCTGACCGGTCCACGCGGCTGTCTCGTCACCGGAGGCAGCCGGGGGATCGGCGCCGCGATCGCGGCGGCCCTCGCCGGCCACGGAGCGCGCGTCGCCGTGCACGCCGGGCGCGACCTCGCCGCTGCCCGGGCGGTCGTCGACTCGCTGCCGGGCGCGGGTCACGTGGCCGTCGTGGGCGACCTCGCGGATCCGGACGCCGCGCCCGCGGTGGTCGCGGCCGCTGTCGACGGCCTCGGACGGCTCGACGTGCTCGTGAACAACGCGGGCGTCTTCGAGGCGCATCCGATCGACGGCGTCGATCTCGACACGTGGCGCGCGGCCTGGCGCCGGCACGTCGCGGTGAACCTGCTCGGCCCCGCCGACCTCGCGTGGCTGCTCGTCGATCACCTGCGCTCGAGGCCCGAGGGTGCGGCCGGCGGGCGGATCGTCGCCGTCGGCTCCCGCGGCGCCTACCGGGGCGAGCCCGTGACCGCCGCCTACGCCGCGACGAAGGCCGGCCTGCACTCCATGACCCAGTCGCTCGCGCTCGCGCTCGCGCCGTACGGGATCACCGCCACCGCGGTCGCGCCCGGGTTCGTCGAGACCGACATGGCCCGCTCGGTGCTCGATTCGCCCGCCGGCGACGCGGTGCGGGCGCAGAGCCCGTTCGGCCGCGTCGCGACCGCGGACGAGATCGCCGCCACCGTCATGTGGCTGGCGCTCGACGCGCCCGACTGGGTGAGCGGCGCCGTGCTCGACGTGAACGGCGCGTCCCACCTCCGCTGACCCTCCTGGAGCCGGTCCGCTCCGAATGCCGGGCATGGACGGTCATCCGATGGACGGGTGGTGGGCGGCGCACGCGTCGGCCCAGCACGTGCCCCTGGTGCCTCCGGCCGGGCACTGGTCGGAGGAGCCGCCCGCCGCCCGACCCCGAATCCGTCCAGCCTGAACTGCTCTCCGCAGCGCCCCGGGGACCGTCGGCTCAGCCGGCGGCGGCGACCACGCGGCGGGCCTGCACGAGCAGCGGCTCGTCGACCATCCGGCCGTCCACGGCGACGACCCCGCCGGCCGCGGCCGCCTCGAGCACCCGGTGCGCCCACGCCAGCTCGGCATCGGTCGGCTGGTAGGCGGTGCGCACGACGGGCACCTGCCGCGGATGGATGCAGACGGTCCCGGCGAACCCGCTCGCCGCGGCGTCCTCCGCCTCGGCGGCCAGCCCGATGTCGTCGGTGAGGTCGAGGTGCACGGCGTCGTAGGCGGCCCTGCCGGAGGCGCCCGCCGCGAGCAGCACGGCGGCGCGAGCGGCTCGGGCGACGTCGCGGTAGCGGCCGTCGGCGCCCCGGCTCGACCGGCCGCCGAGCGCGGCGACGAGGTCCTCGGCACCCCACATGAGACCGACGGTGTTCGGGGCGGCGGCGAGAGCCGGCGCGGCGAGCACGCCCGCGGGCGTCTCGCAGAGCGCGATCACGGCGTAGCGGCCGAGCGGGGCGAGGTCGGCGGTCGACTCGGCCTTCGCGAGCATGATCGTCCGATAGCCGGCCGCGTCGACGGCCGCGAGGTCCGCCTCGAGCATCCCGGCCGACACGGGGTTCACCCGCACGACGGTGCGCGCCACCGGTAGCGCCGAGGCCGCGACGGCCGCCCGGGCGGCGTCCTTTCGGTGGGCCGCGACGGCGTCCTCGAGGTCGAGGATCACGGTGTCCGCGGCCGCCAGCGCCTTCCCGTACCGGTCCGGCCGGTCCGCGGGGCAGAACAGCAGCGCCGGGCCCAGCGCGCCGCTCATGCCGTCTCCGGCATGCGCTGCATCAGCGCCGTGCGCACCGCGACGGCCACGGTCTCGCCCCGCTGGTTCACCGCGGTGTGCTCGAACACCACGAGTCCCTGGCCGGGCCGCGACCTCGACAGGCGCTTCTCAAGGATGCGGCTCGATGCCGTGAGGGTGTCGCCCGCCCGCACCGGCGCCGGGAAGCGCACGTCGCGGAAGCCGAGGTTGGCCACGATCGTGCCCTGGGTGAGCTGCGCCACCGACAGGCCCACCAGGGTCGAGAGCGTGAACATGCTGTTGACCAGGCGTTCCCCGAACTCGGTGTTCCGCGCCCACTCGGCGTCGAGGTGCAGCGACTGCGTGTTGCCGGTCAGCGTGGTGAAGAGCACGTTGTCCGCCTCCGTCACCGTGCGCGAGGGACTGTGCACGTAGCGCACCCCCTCCTCGAGCTCCTCGTAGTAGAGCCCGCGCTGCACCACCGTGCGCTCCGTCATCCGGACGCCTCCGTCTCCGCCTCGATCACGGCCAGCACCTGGCCGCGTCCCACCCGATCGCCGACCGAGACGGCCTGCGTCACCCGCCCGGCCGTCGTCGCCCGCACCGCGTACTCCATCTTCATCGCCTCGACCACGACGACGGGGTCGCCGTCGGCGACGACCGTGCCGTCCGCGGCGGGGACGGCCACGACGGTGCCCGGCATGGGGGAGCGGAGCTCCGGATCCGCGGCGCCCGCGGTCCTGCCGTCGATCGCCGCGGGCCGCTCCGTGAGCACCGCGGTGCGTCCGTCCGCCGCGAGGTGGAGGACCTCGCCGGCCCGGATCCAGTGCGTCCTCGATTCGACGCCGTCGAGGCGGATGCGGGCGATGCCCTCCTCGAGCACCACCGACGCGGGTCGGAGGGCGCCGTCCTCGGTGCGCACGACCGTCGCCTGCGGCGAGCCGGTGACGAGCACGGTCTCCGGCGCGCCTCCGTCGAGGTGCCGGAACGCGAACCGCGCCGGCGCCGGTCCGGTGAGCCGCCAGCCGCCGAGCCGCTGCCACGGGCCGCCCCCGTCGCGGCGCTCGGTGGCGTGGGTGATGAGCGCGGCGCGCACCGCGGCGTGGGGGAGCGAGGAGCCGGCCGTGAGCGCCGCGAGCCGTCGCTCGATGAGCCCGGTGTCGAGGTCTCCGGCCCGCACGTCCGGGTCGTCGAGCAGCGCCGCGAGGAACGCGACGTTCGTGCCCACCCCCTGCACGACCGTCTCGCCGAGGGCGCGGCGGAGCCGGGCGATCGCCTGTGCGCGATCCGGCGCCCAGGCGATGATCTTCGCGAGCATCGGGTCGTAGTCCGAGGTCACGATCATCCCCGTGGCGATCGCCCCGTCGACGCGCACCCCCTCGCCGCCGGGCAGGGCGACCGCGAGGAGGGTGCCGCCGGTCGGCAGGAAGCCCGCGGCGGGGTCCTCCGCGTACAGCCGCGCCTCGATCGCATGCCCGGTGAGCCGCACGTCCTCCTGCCGGACGCCGAGCGGCTGGCCCGCGGCGACCTGCAGCTGCAGCTCGACGAGGTCGACGCCGGACACCAGCTCGGTGACCGGATGCTCGACCTGCAGCCGCGTGTTCATCTCGAGGAAGAAGTACTCGTCGGGGGCGTCCGCGGACACGATGAACTCGACCGTGCCCGCGCCGGTGTAGCCGACGCTGCGGGCGGTCTCGCAGGCGTCCGCGCAGATCCGCAGCCGGGTGGGCTCGTCGAGGAGCACGCTCGGCGCCTCCTCGACGACCTTCTGGTGGCGGCGCTGCAGACTGCACTCGCGCTCCCCGAACGCGACGACCGCGCCGTGGGCGTCCGCGACCACCTGCACCTCGATGTGCCGCGGCGTCGCCACGTACCGCTCGACGAAGAGGGTGTCGTCGCCGAACGCGCCGGCGGCCTCGCGCCGGGCGGCCGCCAGGGCGGCGGGAGCGTCCTCGAGACGCTCGACGACGTGCATGCCCTTGCCGCCGCCGCCCGCGGACGGCTTGATGAGCGCCGGGAACCCGATGCCCGGCATCGCTGCGAGCAGCTCCTCATCCGTGAGTCCCGCCCGCGCGAGCCCTGGCACCACGGGCACCCCGCGGGCCGAGACGTGCGCGCGGGCGCGGATCTTGTCGCCCATCGCCGCGAGCGCCTCGGGGGACGGGCCGATGAAGACGATCCCGGCCGCGGCGCACGCCCCTGCGAACGCGGCGTTCTCGGACAGGAACCCGTATCCCGGATGCACCGCCTCGGCGCCCGTCGCCCGCGCCGCCGCGATCACCGCGTCGATGTCGAGGTAGCTGTCCGCGGCGGCGGCCGTGCCGATGCGCACCGCGACGTTGGCGAGCCGCACGTGCGGGGCGTCGGCGTCCGCGTCGCTGTACACGGCGACGGACCGGATGCCGAGCCGGTCGAGGGTGCGGATCACCCGGCAGGCGATCTCGCCCCGGTTGGCGACGAGCACGGTGGAGAACACGGCGGTCACATCCGGAAGACGGGCGAGGCCCGGTCGGGCAGGGGGGCACGGGCGCAGACGTCGAGCGCCAGCCCGACCACGTCGCGGGTGTCGGCGGGGTCGATGACGCCGTCGTCCCAGAGCCGGGCGGTGGAGTAGTACGGGGATCCCTGGCTGTCGTAGCGCTCGAGGATCGGCTCCGTGAACGCCGCTTCATCCGCCGCGTCGAACGGGCGTCCCGCGGCCTCGAGCTGGTCGCGGCGCAGCGTGGCGAGCACCGACGCGGCCTGCGGGCCGCCCATCACGGAGATGCGCGCGCCCGGCCACATCCAGAGGAAGCGCGGCGAGTAGGCGCGGCCGCTCATCGAGTAGTTGCCGGCGCCGAACGACCCGCCGATCACGACCGTGAGCTTCGGCACGCGCGCCGTCGCGACGGCGGTGACCATCTTCGCGCCGTGCTTCGCGATGCCGCCCGCCTCGTACTCCCGGCCGACCATGAAGCCGGTGATGTTCTGCAGGAACAGCAGGGGGATCCCGCGCTGGTCGCAGAGCTCCACGAAGTGCGCGCCCTTCAGCGCCGACTCGCTGAACAGCACGCCGTGGTTCGCGACGATGCCGACCGGATGGCCGTGGATCCGCGCGAAGCCCGTCACGAGGGTCGTGCCGTACTCGGCCTTGAACTCGGTGAAGCGGCTGCCGTCGACGAGGCGCGCGATCACCTCCCGCGGATCGAGCGGGGTGCCGGCGTCGGCGGGTAGCGCCGCGGTGAGGGTCTCGGGCGCGACGACCGGATCCTCGGCCGGCAGCACCTCCCAGGCCGGCGCGGGCGTCGGCGGGAGGGTGGCGACGATGTCGCGCAGCCGGTCGAGGGCGGCGGCGTCGTCCGGGACGAGGTGGTCGACCACCCCGGACACGCGGGCGTGCACCGCCCCTCCGCCGAGGTCCTCGGCGGAGACCACCTCGCCGGTTGCGGCCTTCACGAGCGGCGGACCGCCGAGGAAGATCGTGCCCTGCTCGGCCACGATGACCGTCTCGTCGCTCATCGCCGGCACGTAGGCGCCGCCGGCGGTGCTCGAGCCGAGCACCGCCGCGAGCTGCGGCACCCCGGCGGCCGACAGCCGGGCCTGGTTGTAGAAGATCCGCCCGAAGTGATCGCGGTCGGGGAACACCTCGTCCTGCATCGGCAGGAACGCCCCGCCCGAATCGACGAGCGCGATGCACGGCAGGCGGTTCTCGGCAGCGATCTCCTGCGCCCGCAGGTGCTTCTTCACCGTCATCGGGAAGTACGAGCCGCCCTTCACCGTGGCGTCGTTCGCGATCACCATGCAGTGCCGGCCGGCGACGAGGCCGATGCCGGTGACGATGCCGGCGGACGGGCACTCGTCGTCGTACATGCCGGTCGCCGCGAGCGCCGCGATCTCCAGGAAGGGGCTGCCGCGGTCCAGCAGCCGGTCGATGCGGTCGCGGACGAGCAGCTTGCCGCGCGCCGTGTGGCGCTCGCGGGAGGAGGCGGGACCGCCCAGCGCCGCGGCGGCGAGCCGCTCGCGCAGGTCGGCGACGAGCGCGCGCTGGCGTGCGGCGTTCGTCTCGGCGCCCGGGTCCCCGGGCCGCACGGCCGTTCCGAGCGGCTGCATCGGCACTCCTGTCGCCCCGCGGGCTCGTGGGAGCGAGCGGTGGGATCGATTCCGGTCGGTGATCGCACGCGTTCATCCGAGTTAGTGATCGCTAACCGAGCGTAGCATCGCGGATCATGACCAGCACCTGGCGCGCGACGGCGAAGGCGGACCGTCGCCAGCGCTACCTCGATGCTGCGGCCGAGCGCTTCGCGGCCCGCGGCTACGCCGGCGTCGGCATCGAGGAGCTCGGCGCCGCCGCCGGTGTCTCCGGCCCGGCGCTCTACCGGCACTTCCGCGGCAAGGAGGACGTCCTCGCCGAGCTGCTCGTCAGGGCGAGCGAGCGGCTGCTCGACGGTGCGGCGGAGGCGGTCGGCCGAGGCGCGGATCCCTCCACGACGCTCGCCGACCTCGTCGCGTTCCATGCCGACTTCGCGCTGGCCGAGCGGGACGTCATCCGGGTGCAGGACCGCGAGCTGCCGCACCTGTCCGAGGAGGCGAGCCGCCGCGTCAGGTCGCTGCAGCGCCGCTACGTCGAGACCTGGGCGGACGTGCTGGTCGCGGTCCGGCCCGACCTGCCCCGCACCGAGGCGGTCGTGCGCCTGCACGCGGTCTTCGGCCTGCTGAACGCGACGCCGACCACGCCCGGGCTCGAGGCGATGCCCGATCCCGTCGGGCTGCTGTCCGCGATGGCGCTCGCGGCGCTGCTCGGAGCGCCCGTCAGCCCGGCAGGCGCGACTCGAGCAGCGGAGTGATCCGGTAGGGGATCACCTCGCTGATCCCCATCGCCGTCTCCGCGCGCTCGACCCCCGGCACGGCGAGCATCTCGGCGTTGACCCGGAAGAGGTCCTCCGCCGAGGTGCAGACGATGCGCACGAGCAGATCCGCGGATCCGGAGAGTCCGTGCGCCTGCACGATCTCGGGGATCTTCGCAAGCGCCTCGACGATCGGCACGAGCATCTGCTGCCGTACGTGGAGGGTCGTGAACGCCACGAGCGGGTAGCCGGCGGCGACCGGATCGATGCATCGGTCGTAGTCGAGGAACGCCCCGGCCCGCGTGAGGGCGGTCATCCGAGCCTGCACGGTGTTGCGGCTCAGCTGCAGGTTCTCGGCGAGCGCGACCGTCGTCGCTCTCGGGTTCGCGGCGAGGGCGAGCAGCAGCTTCAGGTCCACGTCGTCGAGGTCGCGCACAGTGCGGAACCGTAGCAGCGCCGAGGGGCGGCCGTCGAGGCGTGGCTTGAGCAGAATGCCCGACACGATGGGAACTCATTGCCACTCTTGAGCAATGCGGCGTACCGTGCGCAGGCATTCGGCGCCGTCGCCGGATCTCGCGCACCAAAGGCGGTCGCATATGTCCCACACAGTCGCAGCCCCGCGTGCCGCAGGCACGCCCGACCCGGACCCCGCCCTTCGCGGCGCCGTCCGCATCCTCACGCCGGACGGCGAGCGCCGGGACGACGCCGAGTACGGCGGGCAGGTCGCGGACGTCGACGACGAGGCCCTCCTCGCCCTCTACGACGACATGGTCGTCGTGCGACGCATCGACACCGAGGCCACCAACCTGCAGCGCCAGGGCGAGCTCGCGCTCTGGCCGCCGCTGCTCGGCCAGGAGGCCGCTCAGATCGGTTCCGCCCGCGCGCTCCGCACCGACGACTTCGCCTTCACGAGCTACCGCGAGAACGGCGTCGCCTACTGCCGCGGTGTGACGCCGGCGGAGCTCGTGCCGGTGTGGCGGGGGGTCACCGCCTCCGGCTGGGACCCCTACCGCGTCGGCATGGCGACGCCGCAGGTGATCATCGCCGCACAGACCCTGCACGCCACCGGGTACGCGCTCGGCCTGCAGCACGACGGCTCCGACGCCGTGGCCATCGCCTACTTCGGCGACGGCGCGACGAGCGAGGGCGACGCGAGCGAGGCACTCGTGTTCGCCGCGACCTACACGGCGCCGGTCGTGTTCTTCTGCCAGAACAACCACTGGGCCATCTCCGAGCCGGTGTCGCTGCAGAGCGGCTCGAGCCTCGCCGGCCGTGCCGCGGGCTTCGGTGTGCCGTCCGTCACGGTCGACGGCAACGACGTGCTCGCCGTGCTCGCCGTGACCCGCGCGGCCCTCGCCCGAGCCCGGGCCGGCGGCGGCCCCTCCTTCATCGAAGCCGTCACGTACCGCATGGGACCGCACACGACGGCGGACGACCCCACCCGCTACCGTGATCCGGCCGAGCTCGAGGCCTGGCGCCGGCTCGACCCGATCGACCGGGTCGCCGCGCACCTCACCGCCCGCGGCGTGCTCACGGACGAGCGCCGCGCCGCGGTCACGGCCCACGCCGACGAGGTCGCCCACGCGATGCGGGCGGCCTGCACCGCGCTCCCCGACCCCGACCCGATGTCGCTGTTCGAGCACGTCTACGCCACTGCGCATCCGGAGCTCGATCGGCAGAAGGCCCGCTACGCGCGCTACCTCGACTCCTTCGAGGACGCCCGATGAGCACGATGACGATGGGCGGCGCCCTGAACGCCGGGCTGCGCGCCGCGCTCACCGCGGATCCGAAGGTCGTGCTCATGGGCGAGGACATCGGCCGGCTCGGCGGGGTCTACCGGATCACCGACGGGCTGCAGCGGGAGTTCGGCCCGCGCCGCGTCATGGACACGCCGCTCGCGGAGTCCGGGATCCTCGGCACGGCCGTCGGCCTCGCCTACCGCGGCTACCGGCCCGTCTGCGAGATCCAGTTCGACGGCTTCGTCTACCCGGCGTTCGACCAGATCGTGTCCCAGGTGGCGCGGATGCGGGCCCGCACGAACGGCGCGGTGAGCCTGCCGATCACCATCCGCATCCCGGTGGGCGGCGGCATCGGCTCGGCCGAGCACCACTCGGACTCGCCCGAGGCCTACTTCGCGCACACGCCGGGCCTCCGAGTCGTGAGCGTCGCGGATCCTCAGGACGCCTACGACCTGCTCCAGGACGCGATCGCCTGCGACGACCCGGTGCTGTTCTTCGAGCCCAAGCGCCGCTACCACCTGAAGGGCGAGGTCGACACGGGCCGCTCGCGGCCCGCGGCGCTCGGCACGGCCCGCGTGCTGCGGCAGGGCACCGACGCGACGGTCGTCACGTTCGGCGGCCTCGTGCAGGTGGCGCTCGCCGCCGCGGACGCCGCCGCCGACGAGGGCGTCTCCCTCGAGGTGATCGACCTCCGCTCCCTCTCGCCGATCGACTGGGTCACCGTCGCCGCCTCGGTCCGCCGCACGGGCCGCGTCGTCGTCACGCACGAGGCGCCGGAGTCGGTCGGCCTCGGGGCCGAGTTAGCCGCGGGCATCACCGAGCGCTGCTTCTCCTACCTCGAGCACGCGCCCGTGCGGGTCACCGGGTTCGACATCCCGTACCCGCCGTCGAAGCTCGAGAAGCACCACCTGCCCGACCTCGACCGGCTGCTCGACGGCGTCGACGCCGCGCTCGGCCGGCCCTCGAGCTTCGAGGACGAGTCGTGATCGTCCAGTTCCGGCTGCCGGACCTCGGCGAGGGCCTCACCGAGTCGGAGCTCGTGCAGTGGAAGGTCGCCGAGGGCGACGAGGTCGGGCTCGACCAGATCATCGCCGAGGTGGAGACCGCTAAGGCCATGGTCGAGCTGCCGTCGCCGCACGCCGGAATCGTCGAGCGGCTCTACGTGCCGCCGGGCACGACGGTGAACGTCGGCGAGCCGCTCATCGCCTTCCGGATCTCGGACGGCGACGAGCCGGACGACGCGCCCCAGCCGAACCTCGTCGGCTACGGCGCCGTACCCGAGTCGGACGGCCGGCAGGCGCGGCGCCCGCGGCGCTTCGCTGCAGCCCCTGCTGCCGCGCCCGCCCCTGCTGCCGCGCCTGATGGGGCCGCCGCCGAACGGGTGCGCGCGACGCCGCCGGTCCGCCGGCTCGCCGAGCAGCTCGGCGTGCACCTCGCCGAGGTGCACGCCACCGGTGAGCACGGGCTGATCACGCGGCAGGACGTCGAGCTCGCCGCGCACCCGGACTCGGCCGCTCCCGTCCCCGCCGTTGCCGAGGGCGTCGAGCGGATCCCGGTGACCGGCGTTCGCAGGCGGACGGCCGAGGCCATGGTCGCGAGCGCCTTCACCGCACCCCACGTGACGATGTTCCTCACGGTCGACGTGACGGCCACCATGGAGCTGCTCGAGCGGCTCCGCACGACGGCGGAGTTCCGCGACGTGAAGGTCACGTTCCTCGCCGCCGTCGCGAAGGCCCTCTGCCTCGCCGCAGCGGATCACCCGGAGGTCAACGCCCGGTGGGCGGGCGACGAGATCCACCGCTCCCGCGCCGTGCACCTCGGCATCGCGGCGGCGACGCCCAGAGGGCTCGTCGTCCCCGTGCTCCGCGACGCACAGGCGTCCGGACTCGCCGATCTCGCCCGCCGGATCGCGGACCTCGCCGCCACGGCCCGCGCGGGTCGCACCGCCCCGGCCGATCTCGCGGGCAGCACGATCACGATCTCGAACGTCGGCGTCTTCGGGGTCGACGCCGGCACGCCGATCCTCAACCCGGGTGAGGCCGCGATCCTCGCCGTCGGTCAGGTCGCGAAGCGGCCGTGGGAGTGGCAGGGCGGCATCGCGCTCCGCTCCGTGACGACGCTGTCGCTCTCCATCGACCACCGGGTCCTCGACGGGGAGCAGGGGTCCCGCTTCCTCGCCACCATCGGCCGCCTGCTCGCCGATCCCGCGAGCGCATTCACCAGGTAGGGCCTGCCGAACCCGGCCGCCCCGCCATCGCCCTCACCAAGGAGCCAGCCATGACCCTGCTCACCCCCACCGACACCGTGCCCGCGGGCTTCGAGCTGCCCGAGTTCCACGCTCGGCTGCGCGACGAGGTGCGCGACTTCGCCGACACCGTCGTCGCGCCCGCCGCGTACGAGTACGACACGAAGCGCGAGCTGCCGTACGACATCATCCGGGCGATGGGCGACATGGGCCTCTTCGGACTGCCCATCCCGGAGGAGTACGGCGGCCGCGGCCGCGACTACCTCGCGCTCTGCCTCGCGGTCGAGCAGCTCGCCCGCGCCGATCAGAGCATCGCGGTCACGCTCGAGGCGGGTGTCGGGCTCGGCATGATGCCGATCCTGCGCAGCGGCACGGAGGCGCAGAAGCGCGAGTGGCTGCCGCTGCTCGCCTCCGGGCACGCGCTCGGCGCGTTCGGGCTGACGGAGGCGGAGGCCGGGTCGGACGCCGCCGGCACCCGCACGACGGCGGTGCTCGAGGACGGCCAGTGGGTGATCAACGGCTCGAAGCAGTTCATCACCAACTCCGGCTCCGAGATCACACGGCTCGTCACCGTCACCGCGGTCACCGGCGAGAGCAGGCACCCCGACGGGTCGGTGAAGAAGGAGCTCACGGCGATCCTCGTGCCGGTGCCGATCGACGGCTTCGTCGCCCACCCCGCGTACGACAAGGTCGGCTGGCACACCTCCGACACGCATCCGCTCACCTTCACGGACGTGCGGGTGCCGGAGGAGAACATCCTCGGCGCCCGGGGCCGCGGGTTCGCGAACTTCCTGCAGACCCTCGACGAGGGCCGGGTGGCGTTCGCGGCGCTCTGCACGGGCGCCGCGCAGGGCTGCCTGGAGGAGGCGGTGCGGTACGCGGGGGAGCGGCGCGTGTTCGGCCGGGCGATCGGCGACAACCAGCACATCGCGTTCACGCTCGCCCGGATGCAGGCGCGGGTGCACACCGCACGCCTCGCCTACTACGACGCGGCGATCAAGATCGTCAAGGGGCAGCCGTTCAAGACGGAGGCGTCGATCGCGAAGCTCGTCGGCAGCGAGGCGGCGATGGCGAACGCCCGCGACGCGACCCAGATCTTCGGCGGCTACGGCTTCCTGAACGCGAGTCCCGTGGCTCGGCACTACCGCGACTCGAAGATCCTGGAGATCGGCGAGGGCACGTCGGAGGTGCAGCTCGGGGTGATCGCGCGCGGCCTCGGCTTCTCCGCCCTCTGACGCGCATGCCGGCGCAGCGTCCGTCGCTCGGACCCTCAGCAGGGTCGGAGGGCGGTCATGGTCCGCTCATCAGAAGGAGGTCCAGCCTGCAGATGTGAGTGGACCGGGGAGTGCGACGAGGGACCGAGCGACGATGGTCCTCACCCTCGCCGCACTGGTCGGCTCCGCCTGCACCCTCGCCTGGGTGGTGGTGACAGCGATCCTGCCGCTCGGCTGACGAGGGTGCGGCGGCGCCGACGCGTCGCGTTTCGATTGTGAAAACTCTGGGCGCGCCGCGTGTCGGACGGCGCGCCCGGCGCGCAACACTCGCTCATGGACGAGACGCGCAGCCTCCCTTCCCCCGCGTTGCTCCTCGACGCGTCCCTCCCCGTCACCGTCGAGCTCGCCGGCGAGACGCGACGGGTCGAACTCGTGGCCGCGACCGGCGCCGTGAGGATCGTCCTGCCGGCGTGCGTGCACGTCTGTCCGCCCGACCGGATGGTGAGCGGCGACACCGCCGACGGCCAGTCGTTCCGGGAGGTCGCAGGCGTGCTCTACCTGGATGCCGCCGAACGGCAGGGCATCCCGATCTCGGTGATCTGAAGCCGGGTCAGCCGGACCGCTTCCAGGTCATCGCGGCGGCGGCCGTGGCCTCGCCCCGATCGCCCTCGGTCTGGTCCCCGGCGTCGGCCGCCCGCAGCGGGTCCGACCGCTCAGCCGGGCTGGCGGTGTCGCTCGCGGCCGTGCCGTCGGACTCCCCGTCGGAGTCCGGCATCATCCCGTTGGTCTGGTCGAACGGCTTCGCGATCGTCTCGTCGTCGACCCGCCGCTCCGCATCCGATGTGTCCATGGCGGGACGCTACGCGCGGCAGCCCAGGATCCGCTGAACGCCTTCCGCCCTGGTGACTTGCCCCTTTCGCCCCCTTCAGGCGTCGCGAAGGGGGTGAAAGGGGCAAGCCGCGGATCATAGGAGGCGCACTGGCGAGACATGGAGACCGCATCGGCGGCGCCTGGAGAGTGCTCGCATGACCACCTCGGCAGCTCCCGTCGCCCCTCCTCGCGCTCGGGCCGGCGCAGCCCGCATCGCGGGGCCCGTCCCCCTCGCCGGCACCCGTCCTCGCTGGGCGGCCCCGGCTCTCGGCGGCCTCCTGATCGCCACCGCGGTGCTCTATCTCGTGGGCCTCGCGGCGAGCGGCACCGCGAACAGCTTCTACGCCGCGGCCGTGCAGGCCGGGTCGAAGAGCTGGGAGGCGTGGTTCTTCGGCTCCCTCGACTCGTCGAACTTCATCACGGTGGACAAGCCGCCCGCGTCCCTCTGGATCATGGGCCTGTCGGCCCGGGTCTTCGGCTTCTCGAGCTGGAGCCTCCTCGCGCCGCAGGCCCTCATGGGTGTCGCGACCGTCGCGCTCGTGTACGGCACGGTCCGGCGAAGCCTGGTGCGGCTCGGCGCCGGCGTCTCCCGCGGCGCCGGCCTGCTCGCCGGCGCAGTGCTCGCCGCGACACCCGCCGCGGCGCTCATGTTCCGCTTCGACAACCCGGACGCGCTGCTCACGCTGCTCATGACGCTCGGCGCCTACGCCGTCGTCCGCGCCCTGCCGAAGGCGAGCCGGCGCTGGCTCGCGCTCGCCGGCGTCGCGCTCGGGTTCGCATTCCTCACCAAGATGCTGCAGGGGCTGCTCGTGCTGCCCGCCTTCGGTCTCGTGTACCTCGTCGCCGCCCGCGCCACGCTGCCGAAGCGGCTCGTGCACCTCGCCGTCGCGGCCGTCGCGGTCGTCGTGTCCTCCGGCTGGTGGGTGCTCGCCGTCGCGCTCTGGCCCGCATCCGCCCGGCCGTACATCGGCGGATCGACGAACAACACGGTGCTCGACCTCGTGTTCGGCTACAACGGCCTGGCCCGGATCTTCGGCGGCGCCGGGAACGGCGGCCGCACCGCGCAGGGCACCTCCGGCGGCAGCTTCGGCGGTGCGACCGGGCTGCAGCGGCTGTTCAGCAGCGAGATGGGACTCGAGATCTCGTGGCTGCTGCCGGCGGCGCTGCTCGCGCTCGTGCTCGGCCTCGCGGTCGCCGGCCGGCGTCGCCCCCGCACCGACGGACCTCGTGCGGCGCTGCTTCTCTGGGGCGGGTGGCTCGTGGTGACCGGCCTGGTGTTCTCGTACATGAGCGGCACGGTGCACCCGTACTACACGGTGGCGCTCGCTCCGGCGATCGCCGGGCTCGTCGGCACCGGCGGCGCCCTGCTGTGGACGCACCGCGCCTCCTGGCTCGGCCGCGCAGGACTCGCCGCGCTCGTCGCCGTCAGCGGCGGATGGGCGTTCGTGCTGCTCGCGGAGACCCCGGGCTGGCTCCCGTGGCTCCGCTGGGTGCTGCTGACCGGCGCGCTCGCGGCAGCGGCGGCGATGCTGCTCGCGCCGCTCGTCCGCGGCGTCGCCGGCAGGCGGCTGCTCGCCGGCGCGGTCGTCGCCGGCATGCTGTTCGGACTCGGCGGCTCCCTGGCGGAGTCCGTCGCGACCGCGTCCGTCGCGCATCAGGGCTCCATCCCGACCGTCGGCGTGGTGTCCATCGGCGGCTCGACGGGCCCGGGGTTCGGCGGCGGCACCCGGCCCGCCGGCACGATGGGCGGCACGCCGCCGACCGGCTCCCGGCCCTCCGGATCCGCCGGCTCCGCGCCGTCGGGTGCGGTCCCCGGGTCCGCCGCTACCGGTGTCGGCTCCGCACCGTCCGGTGCAGCGGGCCGGTCCGCGACGACCTCGGCGGCACTCACGACACTGCTGAAGGCGGCCGGCACGCGCTGGTCGGCCGCGGTCGACGGCTCGCAGACGGCCGCGACGCTGGAGCTGTCGAGCGGCACCGCGGTGATGGCGATCGGGGGCTGGAGCAGCGACCCGACGCCGACGCTCGCCCAGTTCGAGGCGGCGGTGACGGCCGGCGAGGTCCACTACTACCTGGTCTCCGGGCAGGGCGGTGGAGGCGCGGGAGGCCAGGGCGGCTCGACCTCGAGCGCGATCCTCGCCTGGGTGAAGGCGCACTACACGGCCGCGACGGTCGGTGGCTCGACGGTCTACGACCTCACGAAGGCGTCCTCCTGACCTGGGCCCGCTCGGCCGGCCGCCGCGTCAGGCGGCACGGCCGGGCGGCCTCCCGGACTGGTCACCTCCCTGCCGGGACCGGCGAAGTCCCGCCGCCGAGTTGCCGCTTTCGCCCCCTTCAGGTGCGTTGAAGGGGGCGAAAGGGGCAAGTCACGGACGGAGATCCCGCCTCGCCTGTGGGCGGGGCTCGACGTCCGCGACCGCGGGTGCTAGCTTCCCGTCAACCGATTGGAAAGTTGCCAGTCGATTCACGACGGAGTGGTGATGACGGGTTCCCCCAACCGCCTTCGGGTGCTGAACGACCAGTCCGCCCTGGCGTTCATCCTCGACGCGGGCACCGTCACCCGCGCGGAGCTCAGCGCCCTCACCGGGCTGTCGAAACCGGGCGTCGCCGAGCTCCTCACCCGCCTCGAGACCGCAGGGCTCGTCGAGAAGGGCGAGCTGCGGCCGGGCGGCCCGGGCCCGGCGAAGCAGACGTGGCGCGTGCGCCCCGACGTCGGCTACGCCGCGTCGGTCGACGTCACCGCCGAGCTCGTCCGCGGCCGCCTGCAGGGCCTCGACGGCACGACCGTCGCCGAGCTGGAGACCTCGTGGGACGGCCGGGACGTGCCGCGCACCGTCGCGGAGGTGGTCGCGCGGCTGGCCGCCGACGCCGGAGTCCCGACGGACGCCCTCCTCGGCGCGGTGGTCGGCGTTCCGGGCGCCGTGGACCCCCGCAGCGGTGCGGTCCGTGGCGCCCCGCAGCTGCCTGCCCTCGCCGGGTACGACGTCCCCGGTGCCCTCGAGGCGGAGCTCGGCGTGCCGGTGCAGGTCGAGAACGACGTCAACCTGATGGCGCTCGCGGCGATCGCCGACGACGCCGCGCTCGACGCCCGCAGCATGGCGTTCGTCTGGATCGACGAGGGCGTCGGCGGCGCGATCGTGCGCGACGGCGAGCTCGTCCGCGGCTTCACCGGCGGCGCCGGCGAGATCGACCTGCTCCCCGTCGCCACCGCCGACGGGCGGATCGAGAAGCTCGCCGACGCACTCGCCCCCGGGGCGTTCGACCGTCTGGCGGGGGAGGCGGGCCTCGCCGACGCCGAGTCCGCGCTCGTCCCGCACTCGCGGGCGTCGGCGGAGATCGCCCGCCGCATCGCCGCCGGACTCGCCGCGCTCGTCGCGGTGCTCGATCCTGAGCTCGTGCTGCTCGGCGGCCGCTACGGCGCGCCCGCCGCCGCGCGCCTCGGCGACGACGTCCGAGCGGCGCTCGCCGCCCGTCTCGACACGGACCCGTCCGCGCTGCCCGAGCTGAGGCCCTACCCTGTCGGCCCCGATGCCGCACTCACCGGCGCCGCCCGCATCGCCCTCGCCGCCGCGCGACGCTCCGCGTTCCGCACCGGTTCCCTTCCCTCGACCACCGACCCCATCAGGAGCAGCTCATGAAGCGCGTCACCGCAGCGGTGCTCGCCGTCGTCGCCGTCCCGCTCGCCCTCGCCGGATGCACCGGCGTCGGCACCGGTTCGACCGGCGCCCAGTCCGCCCCCGCGGGCGACCAGAAGGTCACCCTCACCGTGTGGAGCGCCTTCTCCGACCGGGAGCTGAAGGGCCTCGGCGAGGTGATGGACGGGTTCCACAAGCTCCACCCGAACATCACGATCAAGAACGTCGGCAACCAGGACGATGACAAGATCACCCAGTCGATCCGCGGCGGCACCGCGCCCGACGTCGCCGTCTCGTTCAGCACCGACGACATCGGCCAGTACTGCTCGTCCGGCGCCTTCCAGGACCTCTCGACCTACATCAGCCGCGACAAGGTCGACCTGACGCAGATCCCGCAGGCGAGCCGCGACTACACGACCTACAAGGGCAAGCGGTGCGCGATGCCGCTGCTCGCCGACGTGTACGGGCTCTACTACAACAAGGCGCTCTTCCAGAAGGCGGGCATCAGCGCCCCGCCGAAGACCATGGCCGAGCTCGCCGCCGACGCGAAGAAGCTCACCCAGTACAACAGCGACGGCAGCATCAAGGTCGCCGGCTACGTTCCGACCCCCGGCTTCTACGAGAACACGGTGCAGGCGCTCTCGCCCCAGTTCGGCGCCCAGTGGCAGGACTCGAGCGGCAAGTCGACCGTCGCGTCCAGCACGGGCTGGCAGGACATGCTGCAGTGGCAGCGGTCGCTCACGAACGCCATCGGCAAGACCAAGCTCACCCAGTTCACCGCGAAGGCGGGCGACGAGTACTCGGCCGCGAACGACTTCGAGACCGGCAAGATCGCGATGATCATCGATGGCGAGTACCGCACCGCGTTCCTCAAGGCCGAGCACCCCGGCCTGGCCTACGGCACCGCACCGTTCCCGACCGCCGACCCGGCCGCGTACGGGACCGCGTACACGACGGGCACGATCATCGGCATCCCGAAGGGCGCGAAGAACGCGGGCGCGGCGTGGGAGCTCGTCAAGTACATGAGCACGCAGACGAAGCCGCTCGTGCAGCTCGCGAACCTGCTCGGCAACGTGCCGACGACCGCGGATGCGCTGAAGTCGCCCGACCTGCAGCTCCCGGCCCAGTTCGACACCTTCCTGAAGCTCTCGGCCGGCGGCAAGCTGCAGAACAACCCGCCGTCGCCGAACGGCGGCGCCTACATCAAGGTGATGGAGGACTTCGACCTGAAGTACGTGAACGGCGGGACGGACGACCTCTCCGGTGGCCTGCAGCAGGCGGCGAAGCAGATCGACGCCGACAACGCGCTCGGCCAATGACGGCCGTCCTCGAGAAGCGGCCGGGCGGCGCATCCGTCG